>DBFOPP010000056.1:0-13696 GCA_048428865.1 Collinsella sp. | reverse complement strand
GGGGTTAAGTTTGCTGCTCTACAGTCCTGCGCAAGACGGAAAGCACATTAAGTGCTTTCCTTTGCGTGCGGAACTCGCGACAAACTTAACCCCCGCCCCCAGCCCCGGAGACCCTCCCTGTCGTCACTTTGTTCGAGTCGTTGTTGTTCCTCGCCGCTTCGCGGCTCGGCGGCCCCGTTCTCCGCGGCGGGGTTTGTCTAAGGATCTTGCTGAAGCTCTGCCTTTGGCTCAAATGGAAACGGGGGACGCATCTGCATCCCCCGTTTTTGTTGCGGTTAGTCCAAGTCAATAAACTTGGTGCTTAGGATCTTGCCGTCTTTGACGAGCATTCTGGCCATGGTGGGGCCTCGGGTGCCTCTGGGGTAGCTGGCGCTGCCCGGGTTGAGGACTAGGCAGCGGCCCACTTGGGCTTCTTTGGTTACGTGGGTGTGGCCGTTGATGGCTACGTCTACGGATCCCACCGGAAGGTCTTCGCGGTAGTGGGCTACGGCGAATTTAAGGCCTTCGTAGGTAAAGAGCGCAAGACGGTCTACATCGGGGCCGTAGTCGCGGTAGTAATCGTTGTTACCCAGTACGGCCCGCACGGGGGCGATGGTGCATAGGTGCTCGTAGTCCATCTCTGACGTGAGGTCGCCGGCGTGGATGATCAGGTCTGCGCCCTCAAGCTCATCCAGGAGCGCAGGCGATAAATAGCCGTGGGTGTCCGAGATGATGTCGATACGCTTGGCGCTTGCACTGTTCATGGGATCCCTTCCGCAAAAAAACGATTCGGCAGATACATACAAAAAAGCCCCACGGCTCCGCAGACGATGGGTCTACAGGGCTGCGGGGCCAGTGTGCTAGAGACTCAGAGCCTTCTTGAGCGGCACGACGCGGCGGCGCGAAACCGGCACGCGTTCGTCGACGCCCGTAATGCCCAGCTGGATGGCGCCCGAGGGCACCGTCTCCACATCCGTGACGCACGCCAAGTTGACGATATAGCGGCGGTGAACACGGAAGAAGCCAAAGTCGCAGAGCTTGGCCTCAAACTGCGCCAGCGAGGTCGTCGACAAAAAGCGATCATCGACGGTATAGATGCAGGAGTAATCGTCCTTGGCCATGATAAAGCGAATGTCGTCCACGGGAATGAGCACCTTGCGGCCGCCCTTTTCCACCGGGATACGCTCGATGGTCACCTTGCTGTCCGTAACCGGCTTGGTGCGTTGCATGACCTTCTCGATCGCGCGATCCAAGCGAGCTTCCTCGACCGGCTTCATCAGATAATCGACGGCATCCACGTCGAATGCCTCGACCGCATGGTCACTATACGCAGTCACAAACACGATCGCCGGCGGATTTTTGAGCTTATGCAGCGCCTCGGCAAGTTGCAGGCCCGAGGCACCGGGCATCGAGATATCGAGAAACACGACATCCACGCGACTTTCCATAAGCATCTCGATGGCGGAGCGGACGCTCGACGCCTCCGTGATCGTGCCGATCTTGCCCGTTTGCTCGAGCAGGAAGCGAAGCTCCGAGCGAGCCGGCGCCTCATCATCCACAATCATCGCACGCAGCATAGGGATAAAACCTTTCGTCAACTAACTACGCCGGGCATCCGTCGCATGACGTTGAGCCCGTAGCCTTTTATTTTACTCTTGAATGTCGAAGATGCTCTCTGACAAATCAAGATGAAGGAGCACTTTGGTGCCCTTGCCCGGCGCCGATTCGACACGCGTATAGGAGTGCGGCCCATAAAAGCGATGGATGCGCTCCGAAATATTGTGCATGGCCACACCGGCGCCGCCACCCTGGGGAGAGCTGGCGTCGGGACGGGCAGAACGCTCGTCAAACAGTCTGGCGGCGGTACCCTCATCCATGCCCACGCCATTATCGGCCACGGCAATCAAGATTGCATCCTCGCCGTCTTGGTGAACGGTCACGTCGATCCTCAGGGCGTCGTCATCGCCCATACCATGACGTACGGCGTTCTCGACAATCGGCTGGATCACGAACGCCGGCACCAGCGTATCTTCCACGTCCTCGGACACATCGAACGTCGCAAGCACGCGGTCCTCGCCAAAGCGGGCCTTCTCAAAGGTAAGGTAGCGCTTGGTCTGTGCGACCTCGCGCGAGACCGGAATAAGCGATCCCGAGTTGTCGAGCGTGGCACGATAGAACGATGAGAACTCACGAAGCAGTTCGCGGGCCCGCAGCGGGTCGGTGCGCGTAAACGATGCAATGGTGTTCAGCGTGTTGAACAGGAAGTGCGGGTTAATCTGCGCCTGCAGCGCACGCACCTCGGCGCGCGCCGTGAGTTCCTTTTGCACCTCGAGCTCGTGGATGGCGAGCTGCGTGGACAAGATCTCGGCAAAGCCCGAGGCAAGCGCGTACTGGGTGCGGTCGACGGCGCGCGGGGTCTTGTAGTAGAACTTGAGCGTGCCGACGGTACGATCGCCCACCTTGATGGGGGCGACAATGCCGGCGGGGACTTGGTTGTGCGAGCCGTCCGAGCCCACGACATCCACCATACGGTTGAACGATTGCACGATGCCATGTTCGATAACGTAGCGTGTGGCAAGCGTGTGGATGGGAGAATCTGGCAGTAGCTTTTCCTCAAACTCGCCCGCGCAGGCAAGCACGTTGTCCTCGTCGGTGATGGCCACCGTCATGGCGCGCGTCTCGGGCAAAATGCGCTGGCACACCAAACGCGCCGACTCCTGCGTCAAACCGCCCTTAATGTCCTCGAGCATGGCCGAGGCCACCGAGAGCGTCTCCTCGGTGTACTGGGAGCGCACCGAATCGGGATTGAGCGTCAAAAAGATAAAGATGCACAGAAAGATGCACAGCAGCGCGCAGGCAATCACCGTGGCGATCGGCTCGATACCGGTCACCAGGGCAAAAATAAAGTACACCAGCACGCAAATGGCGCAGGCAACGGCAATGATGCGAAAGATTGATAATGAACTATCGCGCTGGGCGCGGCGGTCGATCATTCGGCCCCCTCCAGGATACTGATCAGTTGTGCGTCACGCCAAAGCCCGTCCATGATCTTGGGCCAAAAGCTCTGGAAACGCAGGTAGCTTGCAGCGTTTTGGCGTGCATAGGCCTTTGCCTCGTCGATACCATGGCGCCAGATGCGCAGGTAGCCCTCATGCTCGCGGGTAAACACGCTGCGGACCATAGCGGTCTTGCGCACGCGGTCGTCGAGCTCGCGCGAAATCCACGGGCCCGGGTAGGGCATGAGCGATGCCGCCGTAACGGGAATGAGCTCCTTTTGATGCGCGGCGAATGTCAACTTGGCCCGTTCGTAGTACCAACGGTATACATCCTGCATAAAGCGCGGTGAGCGCTTTTCGGACTCCGGAGGCAGATGGCGCACGGTCCACTCGTTATCGAACCACACGTCGTAGCCAAACATGCGCATGTTAAAGAGGTAATCCAAGTCCTCGCCGCGGGTGATAAACGGGTCAAAGGCCACACGCGTAAAGGCGCGGGCGTGCAGGGCCATCAGGCCGCCGCACACGTAGTTGGAGCGCGAGATGCGGGTGCCCGAGAGCGCCTTTTTCATCCAACGGTTGAACTCGATGCGCTTGGTCCACCAACGATGGCAGATGCCCGCCTTGTCCGTGGGAGCCAGCGGCGAGCCGTCGCGATCGTAGAAATAGCCGCTCTTGACCAAGATTGGCAAGCCCTGACGCGTCTGCTGCCCCAACGCATAGGTCGCGCGCTTCATAAAGTCGGCGTCGATGACAGTCTCATCGTCATCCAAAAAGATAACCGCGTCATGCCCCAGCACAGCGGCACAGGCCAGCCCCATGTTGCGGATGGCACCGTAGCCTCGCAGGCTCACGCACTCGCCCGAACCCTTGGGCGCGATCTGAGCAACCCGGTCTGCGATGCGCGAGGCCTGGGTGTTGGTGACGACGGTGACCTTGAGCGTAGGATGCGCGTCGACAATCTCGTGCACGCGCAGCGACACATCGGCTGTGGCAGAAACGGGACAGACCACCAAAAGGATGATGCGCGGGATGTCGCGCACCTGCTCAAGCGAGGCCAGGCAGCGGTCGAGTTCGGGATTGTCGGCGTTGAGTCGTGTCGAATGGTCATAGGTGCCAGGAGCGTTTGCGCGAGCGTCATCGCCCGCCCAATACGTTGGAATCACGACCGTGGCGTTCATGCCTTACCCTCCCTGCAACACAAAAACGGGACGCCGCCAAACACAGGCGACGCCCCGCGACCTAGCTGACTCCATCATACCCACTTGGGCTAATCATTGTTCGAAAGTCAGAATGTTTATTGCAGATAACCCCAAAAGAGTATCGCGGCGGACGCAATTACCGGCAAGTTCCTATGCGGCCTGCTCTGCCGTCTGAGACATGCGGGACAGACGGACCAGCAGCACAAAGCCCACCACCAGCAGCACGCCGATAGACAGGACGCCCAGCGAGGGGTTGCCGGTCAGCGAGGTGACGACCGACACCAAGAAGGTGCCCATAACACTTGCATAGCGGCCAAAGATATCAAAGAAGCCGTAGTACTCGTTGGACTTTTCCTTGGGAATAATGCGGCCAAAGTAGCTGCGGCTCAGCGCCTGTACGCCGCCTTGGAACAGGCCGACCAAAATGGCAAGCACCCAAAACTCAAAGGCGGTCTTGAGGAAGAACGCGGCAAAGAGCACGATGCCCATATAGGCGGCGACGGCCACCAAGATCATATTGAGCGTGCCCACGCGACCGGCAAGCTTGCCGTAGATGATGGCGGACGGGAAGGCCACAAACTGCGTAACGAGCAGAGCCAGCACCAGTTGGGTCGAGTCGATGCCCAAAGCCGATCCATAGCTGGTTGCCATGGAAATGACCGTGTGCACACCGTCGATGTAGAAGAAGAACGCGATCATGTAGACCAGCACGGTCTTGTTGTGAGCGATCTCGCGCATGGTATGTCCGACCTCGGAGAACACACCGCCCACGATGTGGCCGATGGTGTCCTCGGGACCGCGCTCGCGACCGTACTTCTGCTTATAGGTGCGAATGAGCGGCAGGGTAAAGATGAGCCACCAGGCACCAGTGATGACAAACGACAGACGCGTTGCCAGCATGGTGGGGACGCCAAGAGCGGGGCCACCCATGATGAGCGCCAGGCAGATGATGAACGGCACGGTGGAACCGATGTAGCCCCAGGCATAGCCCGAACTGGACACGGCGTCCATGCGCTCGTCGGTGGTAATGTCGGGCAGCATGGCGTCGTAGAACGTCATAGAAGAGTTAAGGCCGATGGTGCACAGCACGTACACGGTCAAAAATGCCATGGCGGACATTGGGATAGCCTGCGCCAGGCAAAGAACCAGGCCCGTGAGGAAGAAACCCAAGAAGAACTTAATCTTGTTGCCGGCGTAATCGGCAAGCGCGCCCAGAATGGGCATGAGCATGGCAATGACCAGCGAGGCAATCGTCTGCGCGTTGCCCCAAGCAACCACCAGGTCGGCCGAGGAAGCGCCGGTATTGATGGCGTTAAAGTAGATGGGCACCACCGAGGTATTGAGCAGCACGAGGGCCGAGTTTCCCACATCGTACATGACCCAGTTACGCTCGAGCTTGGTGTATTTCATGGACAGGGACCCTTCGTATTCGCCCGATATGCAGCTAGCTCATCGTACCCCAATTGCACGGAGGCGCCGGTAAGGATTCGGCAAAGAGACAAGAGCGGACCCTACTCCTCGCGGTCGAACTCCTCGTCGGTGCCGAGCACGCGACCGCTGTAGTTGACGTGATTGGTCACGGCCTCCATGTCACCGGTCTCGATAAAACGCGCGACCGTGCACTCGTAATCGACCAGCGCGCGATCAAAGACCTCGGGGAAACTCTCGTTCGAGACCTCATCGGTAAAGGGATTCTTCCATGTCAGATGGCCCAGGTTACCGGTGCGCTCGGGCAGCTCCGTCGTCACGCGATGGGCAAGGCCGTCGAGCAGCGAGTAGTCGTGCACCAACCCCTCAACCAGCGAGATCGCGCGCGTCTTTACGGAGCCGGCCGGCTCAATCGCACGGTAAAGTCGCTGCATGTTGGCAACGGCAGCACCGTACTCCCCCGCCGGAATGTCAATGCCGTACACGCGTCCGGCAACATAGCTCATCAGCACGCCGGCCACGCAACTGATGCGATCGGTGGTGACGATCTCGCCCGCCGGCGGGTAATCGTCGACCGTAGCGCCATCGCGCTTAAGCTGCAGCATCAGTACATCCAAGTCGCTCTCGATCACGGCATGGACCTGGCTGCTCGAATCCTCAAGCCCTGAATCGGACTCCACGATGCCAAACTGCTGCTCATAGACAAAGGGATGGGCGTTGCGGTCGAGTACGTAATGAGACAGCAGGCCCAGCGCAAAGGCGCGACCCAAGCTGGCGTCGCGCGGCAGCAGATGCGACACGCCGTCGCGCAGGCACGCGAACTGGCGAGACATGCGCGAGCGGTGCATGACCTGCGCCAGCAGCGTACAGTCGGAAACACGCGGTGTCAGAATGTGAAAGAAAAACGGGTCGGGACCTTGGTTGCCCAAGATAAAGGCAATGCGCTCTTCATCGGACGTGATGACGCCCTGCGGAAGACGGTCGATGCTTTCCTCGCCAAACAGATGATGGGTGATAAGCGCGGGCATAATGATCCTTTCGATTTCATTCGATGCCACCCATTATGCCCACCGCGCGCCCATGCCAAACCTGCGATGGTAAACGACGGCACGCAGACCGTCTACGCAAGCCCCAAGTGTGCTTTAACCTCGGCAGCGCGACGGCGGGACACGGGCACCGTCGAGGTTACGCGATCGAGCCTGAGCTCCATAAGACCCGTGGAACCGATCTCGACATTGTGCACGTCCTCCAAATTGATCAGATAGCTGCGGTGGACACGGATAAAGCCCTCGGGGGCCAGGCGCCGCTCGAGCGAGGAAATCGACTCATTGATCAGGTATGTTCCCTCGGCGCAGACGGCGTTGCAAAAATCGGCACGCGCCTCAAAGTAGCAGACGTCTGCGGCGGGAATGAACACCTTTTTGCCCCCGCGGTCCACCGTCAGACGCAAAGGCTGGCGCGGAGCGTGGATAACACGACGGACACCCAAGGCTGCCTCGATCTTGTCGAGTGCCTTTGACAGGCGTGCGTCCTCGACCGGCTTGACGACATAATCGACGGCATCGAGGTTATAGGCATCGGCCGCATACTCGGCAAACGCCGTCACAAACACAACCACCGGCGGCGTCTTTAGGTTCTGCAGCGTCTCGGCAAGCTCAATTCCCGAGCGACCGGGCATGGTAATGTCTAAAAATAGCACGTCGGGCTTGTTCGACAGAATCGACTCCACGGCTTCGGTGACATTGCCCGCCTCGGCAATCTGGCCCACACGCGTATCCTTTTCCAACAGATAGCGTAGCTCGGCCCTAATGGGAGGTTCGTCATCAACCACCAAGATGTTCCAGCCTTCGGACATATGTGCTTCCCCTCTTTTTCTCTCAATCCAACCGCGTGCTACGCCGTCAACGGCGCCGGCTCATGCGGCTCGCCGTTCAGCTCGACGATGACCTGCGTTCCCACGCCCTCCTGAGACTTCACGCGCATGCCGGAATCTTCTCCGTAAAAGAAATGGATGCGCTGAAGCACGTTGAAGAGCGCCAGGCCGCAACCTCGCTTGACGGAGCCGTCGGCGGTAATGCTCTCGGGCTCCTCCAGGCGATGCTGCTCAAACAGATGCACGCAGACTTCTTCGCTCATACCGATGCCGTCGTCCTCGACGATGATCTCCAAACCGTCATCGGTCTCGAAAGCCCTAACATGAATAGAAAGCGGCTCGGTCTCGCGCTGCGCGTGCTTGATGCAGTTTTCGAGCAACGGCTGCAAGATAAACGGCGGCACCATGCAATCGCGCACCTCAAAGTCGATATCGACCGAGACGCGCAGACGGCCGTCGCCATAACGAGCCTGCATAAGGTTGATATAGCGAGTGCCCTGTTCCACCTCGTGCTCGAGCGTTGTGAGGGTATCGGAATCAGAGAGCGTCTGACGGTAGTAATTGGAAAAGTCGATCAGCAGCGATCGCGCCTTGTCGGGCTCGGTTCGAACGAGCGACACGATCGTGCTAATGGTATTGAATAGAAAATGAGGATCGACCTGCGATTGCAAGGCGCGCAGCTCCACGCGGGCCGTAAGCTCGTCCTGGCGTTCGAGCTCAAAGCTCGCAAGCTGCGTGGAAATGAGGTCAGCAAAGCCCGAGGCAAGCGCCGTCTGGCGCATATCGATGCTGCTCAGACGGGGATAATACAGCTCGAGCGTGCCCACGCAATGCCCGCGCACGGTAAGCGGTGCGACAATACCGGCGCGCAGGCGTGGAAAGTAGCCACCTGTCTCGGTCGAGGCATCGCGCGAGAACACGCTTTGCTCGCCGCTGTTGATCACGTTGAGCGTAGTCCGCAGCACCACCGGGGTGCCCGCGGGGCATTTTGCCGAGTCCTCGCCCCAGCTTGCCAACACCTGCTTGCCGTCGGTAAAGCAGATGGCAGAGGCGATAGTTTCGGACAGGATGATCTTAGAGGCGCCCAGGGCAGCTTCGGGCGTAAGGCCGCGCGACGTGTAGGCGAATATTTTTGAAGCGATGGCGAGCGTACGGTCGGTTGCGCTCGATGTGAGGTCGTCGGGAACCACAAAGACATACGAGAAGAAGAAGCACAGCATGACCATGCCGGCGATGACGACGACGCCCGGAACGGGATTGGGGTTATCGGTTAAATCCCAGATAAGCAGCAGGATAAGCGCCGGAACGACAACACCGAGCAGGATGGCCTGGACCACATGCTGAGCCGTACGAAAGACCTTGGTAGAGTTGTAGCTCTTGCCCAGAATCAGCCTGTTTAAATCCACCGTCATCCCCTTTTATCTACCGCACCGATAGCAATAAAGAGGGCCGCAAGCGACCCTCTCCATTGCATTATGCAATCAAAAACTGTGTTTTACATCCAGCCATCGACAAACGGTATCTTAGGCGCTGTATTTGTTGGCCTCGCCAAAGGTGCCTGCCTCGACGATCCAGCCGTCCTTCATGATGACGTCCATGTTGTCGGTGTTGAGCACGTGGATGTCGGCGGCGACGTCACCGTTGACGACCAGCAGGTCGGCGCACTTGCCGGCCTCGATAGAACCGGTCTCGTCCTCGATGTGGCACATCTTGGCACCGTTGAGGGTGGCGCAGGTGATGGTCTCGACCGGGGTGAAGCCGATCTTGTCGACGAACTCGTACATCTCCTCGATGGAGCAGGTGCCGTACGGGGTGACGAAGGAGAAGGAGTCGGAGCCGATCGTCATGACGACGCCGCGCTTCTTGGCCTCGCGCAGGCAGTCGTAGTTGCGCTGCAGCTCCTTCTCGACCAGGGTGCCCTCGTACTTGTCGTGCAGCTCGGGGACGTAGACGGGCGGATAGGTGGCGTACCAGGTGGGCAGGAAAGCGATCGTCGGGGTGAAGAAGGTGCCCTGCTCGGCCATGAGGTCCATGGTGCGCTCATCGATATCGAAGCCGTGAATCAGCTGCTCGCAGCCAAAGCGAACGGAATCGTAGGCAGCGGCGTGGTTGTTGTAGCAGTGGCTCCACACGGGGATGCCGACCATCTTGGCCTCTTCGACCACGGCCTGAATCTCCTCGGAGCAGTAGTGCTGGTCGCGGCCGGAGTCCCAGCGCCAGATGCCGCCACCGGTAGCCCAGATCTTGATGGCATCGGGGTTCTCGCGCAGGCGACGACGGACGGCCTTGCGCAGATCCCAAGGACCGTCGACCTGATCGCCCCAGGGGTGCGATTCCTTGTTGAGCTCCTGGCTGCAGTGGTGGGAGTCGCCGTGGCCGGCAACGCGGCAGAAGCCAAGGCCGGTGGCCAGAACGCGCGGGCCCTTGAAGACGCCCTTGTCGATGCAGTCACGGATCTGGATACCAAAGCGGCCGATCTCGCAGACGGTGGTGAGGCCGTGGGTGAGGCAGTCGTAGGCCTGCTTGACGGCGACGGCCTGCTTCTCGAGGAGCGGCTGCATGACCCAGTCGGTGTCATCGTCGGTCAAGTTGCCCGAGAAGTGCAGGTGGGTGTCGATCAGGCCGGGAAGGACGGTCTTGCCGGCGGCGTCGATGACCTCAACGCCCTCGGGAAGGTCCTGCATGGCACCGGCGTACTCGATCTTGCCGTTGTCGTCGACGAGAACGAGGGAGTTCTCGACCGGCTCGGCGCCGGTACCGTCGATGAGCTTGCCGCCAACGATTGCATACTTAGTGGACATGGTTCCTCCTTATGGATCCATATAGTGGGCGAGGCCGTATTGGGTTAAGGCCTCACAAAGCTACCCAAGTGGTGCCGGGTTCGGTGCGCGGAAGAGAGGGTCCCGCGCACCTGATCCGCCCCGGCTCGGCGTTACTTTTTGCGGGAATTGGTGAAGGCCATGAGAGCCAGGCCAATAGCCAACCAGCCGATCACGATGCTCCACTCCACCATGTTGAGGGAGGCGGGAGAGAACGGAATCACGAGCAGGCCGATGATGATGGCGCAGGCAGCGATGGCGAGGCAGATGCCAAACTTGCCGCCGGGCACCTCGTAGGGACGAGGCAGGTCGGGCTCGGTGAAGCGCATACGCAGGCAAGCGAGGGCGACCATGCCGCAGGAGAAGATGAAGGCGAGAGCCGACACGTTGGTCAGAGGGATGAGCATGTTCTTGCCCAGGAACGGACCGACGACGGTGATGACGCCCAGAACGACGCAGGCGAGCTTGGGAGCGCCGGACTTGGGGTCGACCTCGGCGAACTGCTCGGGCAGCTGGCCCTTGCGGCCCATGGCGAGCATGATGCGGCTCGTGGCGCCGTAGAAGGAGTTCATCGGACCCATGGGTCCAAGCGTGGCGATGACGAGCATGGCCAGGTACAGAAGCATGTTGATGCCCTTGAGGCAGGCAAGCGCGGGAACCGGGCTCTTAACAAACTCATGCCAGTCGAGGATGGTGCCGAACGAGTAGATGCAGACCATGTAGAAGCCGCCAGCGGCCAGCAGGGCCAGGGAGATGATCTTGCCGAACTTGTTCCAGTTGAGGCCCTCGGCTGCTTCCTCAGCCTGCTGAGGAATGGTGTCGAAACCGGCGTAGAAGAACGGAGTCAGAACCAGGACCGACACGATGCCGGCGAACAGGCTGGTGCTCTCGGTAGCGGCCTTGCCGCCGCCAGCGCCGGCGACCTGGGAGAACACGGGCATGGCGTTGTCCGGCGAGCCGGTGAACAGCGAGACGCCCATGGCGAGCAGCATGCCGCAGAGCAGGGCCTTGGTCAGGAAGGCCTGGAGCTTGGCGGCCGAGCTGGCACCGCGGAAGTTGAGGAAGATGACGTAGACTGCAAAGCCGAGCGCGATCAGCGTCGGGAACAGGTAAACGTCGGCCCCCAGGATGGTGTAGAGCTTGACGGCGCGCAGCCACTCAAGACCGGGCAGGCTACCGAACATCTCGGACACGAGGGTCGAAATGGCAATGGCCTCCCACGGGCACAGGATGCCGTTGCCCAGGGCCAAAAGCCATCCGGTGATGTAGCTCAGCGTACGGCCAAAGCTACGATCGACATACTCGACGATGCCGCCCGAGATGGGGATAGCAGCCGTGAGCTCACCGAAAACAGCTCCGACGGGCACGAGGAAGATTGCACCCAAGAGGAATGCGATCATAGCGGGAACGGGACCGCCGCCCACGACCATCCAGTCGCCGACCTGCAGAACCCAACCGGTACCGATGATGGCACCGAAACCGATGGTGAAGAAGTTCCAGAGCGAGAGCGTTTTCTTCATGCCGCCGTTATCCTCGACTGCAACCTCTGCGTTCTTGTCCGCCATTGTTCCCCTCCTTTCCTTTTTGACGCCCCTTGACGTCACCCCTTGCGCGGTCTGTTTTGCCGCGCGCTTTTATTTCGTGGCTTTAAGATACGGCCTTGGCACAGCAGCGCCGCTTGTAGCTCGACCGAAGGCAGAACTGCAAAACGAGCGGCGCCGTTTTTGGGACGAACGGCGGGAGACGTCATTCGTCTTGGACGTTTTCATCTTGTCTGCTTTTGAAGACCTGTTGCCGTGACGCTTGGCGCGCGGCGCGGCAACGTTCATACCATTTGTCAGGCTTTTGGCGCACATACCCATGTGTCGTGCATCTTTTTATGTAGGATAGACAAGTTACACATGAGGCAAGGTGATTCGAATGGCATACGGATACAATGACGGCGACCAACGGCCACAAAGCGTGCGCCTTGCCGGCCGCACCACGCCAACGCCCAGAAGCACCTCCGACAACGACAACCCGCAGCGCCCCCAAGAGCAGCCCGGGGCTTCTTCGCGGCAGCAAAGCCGTACCGTGCAGCAGTCAGACCGCGTGAGTACGAGCACACGCCAACGTCAGACCGACACATTGCAGCCACGCCGCTACGATCGCCGTAAGACCGACTACTACGTCAAGCGCTCCTTTTCGCGACCTCAACGCGATCGCGGCAATTCCGCCCCTCACCCCGCGTCGCACACCACAAGCCACGCGCTTCCGGCCCGCCGCCTACGCCTTGCGCTTTGCTCCATCGCCGCCTGCCTCGTCTTTGTGTTTTTGGGATCCTGTATCTCCCACGGATCAGCCGGTCTTGAGCCCACTGCCGAGGACAAGCTGCTTAAAGCTCCCGTCGCGCCCGGTTACTCCTTTGCGTTCTCGACCCCACGCTCGCAATGGCAGGCCGGCGCCATGCCCCACATCTACCAAATTGACCCCGCATGGTCGGAGCTGCCCTATGCCGGCGGCACTATTCGCGAAAACGCTTGCGGTCCCACTTGCCTCACCATGGTCTATATCTTTAAGACCGGCCACACCGATAAGACGCCGGTCGATATATGCGCACTGGCCGAAGCCGGCAACTACGCCCCCACCGGTGCCACCGAGTGGTCGTTTATGACAGGCGGTGCGTGGCAGCTGGGGCTCAACGGAACACAGCTCTATAACGATCGCGAATCGATTACCCAAGCACTTCGCTCGGGTGCGCCCGTCATCGCCGCAGTGCGCCCCGGTACGTTTACCAACGTAGGCCACTACATCGTGCTCTACGGCATCGACGACGCCAACCAGATTGGCGTCTACGACCCCAACTCGGCCAGCCGCAGCGCCCGCCGCTGGGGCGTCGTAGAGGTCCTCAACGAAGTCGAAGCCATGTGGGCCTACTACTAGTCATTGGGGACAGACTTAAATGAGTGGTCATTGGGGACGCTCTTGTTTGACTAGTCATTTAAGAACGTCCCCAATGACTAGGTGAATAGCAAAAGCCCCGCAGTCGGAGCGGACTGCGGGGCTCATGAAGAGAGGCTAGTTTGCGGGCGCCTTGCCTGGCGCCCACCAGAGAGGCGACAGAGTAGAGACTACTCGTGGATGCGGGTACCGGAGAGGCCGGCCATGGTCTCGGCGGCCTTGTCCAGGGCGCCGATGATGCAGGTGCGGCCCTTGCGGGAACGGGCGAACTTGATGGCGGCGCGGACCTTGGGCTCCATCGAACCCTTGCCGAACTGACCCTCGTCGGCCAGGCGCTCGGCCTCGTCGGCGGTGAGGTCCTCGAGCTCCTCCTGGTTGGGCTTGCCAAAGTTGATGGCGACATGCTCGACGGCGGTCAGCAGGAACAGGACGTCGGCGTCGCAGTCCTCGGCCAGCAGC
>DBFOPP010000055.1:0-52575 GCA_048428865.1 Collinsella sp. | reverse complement strand
ACGCCGGCGTCGAAGAGCTCGACGGCCCGCCTCCTGGACTCCAGGTCGTGCTTCACCCTGAGGTCTATACTCATGGAAAACCTCCCATTTCCCGATGTCCAAGAAATGGGAGGCAGTTCACAGGCACCTTTGTGGTGGTTTCCCTTGTGGTGGTTCCAAGTGTATAGCCTTTGCAACCGGCGGTCGCTAGACAAACAACACGTGCGCGAGCAGCGCGCAAACGCACGCCGCGACAAGCAGCGTAACCACGATCGAGATCACGCGGTCGGCCATGTCCATGTTGGCGCGATTCGTAAAGAACCGATCTTCGGCGGCGTCGACGCGCGCCTCACGCACCATTTCGACCACCGCCTCACGGCCATCGAGCGCCTTTGTATCCATGTTTACCTCCCCGGCCTCAATCTTGTCCATCGAAAACCAACTCCATGCAGCCTGTCGGTGACTACGGCCGCTCGTTGGGGGCCAGGCGCTGCATCTTGTTCACAGCCTTGAACTTGGTGAACAGCGGCACGTACTCAAAGCTCACGTTGGAGTTCTCCAGGCCGTACCAACGCGCGGGCGTGCCGGCGGCACGGCGGATGATGTACTTGAGCGTGATAGCCGTACGCTCGCTCGGCTCCACATCGCTTTCGGGTGCCAGCAGCTTACGGATCAGGACGAACTTGAACGTACCGATGTTACCCGGATCCTTGTAGACCGAGTAGTCATGCGTCTGCGGCGGCAGCTCGCCAGTGGCAGCCAGGTCCTGAACAACCTGACGCAGGTAGGCATTGACGCGCTGGTTGATCTTGTATCCCAGGTACAGATGCACGCGGAACACGTAGTCGGTGCCGAACGTCTCGACCGAATAGGCAAAGGTGTGCGGCTCGTCCATGGTCTCGACATTCACGAACCACCAGGCGCGGGCGCGCTTGGGATGCTTGTCCAAGATCGAGTAGACGATATCACGGTCGATGTAGTCGGTATGGGTGTCCTTGGTCAGGTACACGATGTTGTCGCTCAGGCGCTCGTAGCGATCGTCATCGCGCAGGCGCTTGAGCTGCGGCAGGTAGCTGCGCAGCGGCAGCAGCGTAAACTGGCGCTGCTCAACAGCCGTACCGTTGTACCAGCACACCATGATGCCCATGATGAGCGCGGCCATGAGGATGGTGAAATAGCCGCCGTGGAAGAACTTGGTGAGCGAGCTCACGAAGAAGAAGCCTTCGAGCAAAAGGAAGAAGGCCGCGAAGATCCACGGCGCGACCTTGAGCTTGCGCTCCTCGTGCAGGTAGAAGAAGAGCAGCAGCGTGGTGCACATCATAGTCAGCGTAATGGCAAGGCCGTAGGCGGCTTCCATATGCGCCGAGTTCTGGAACAGCAGCACCACAATGACGCAGCCGACAAGCATGACGTTGTTGACCATGGGGATGTAGAGCTGGCCCTTGGTCTCGGCAGGGTAGAAGACCTGCATGTGCGGCATGAGGTCCAGACGGCTGGCCTCGGACACCAGCGAGAATGCGCCGGTGATGAGCGCCTGCGAGGCAATGATGGCCGCGACGGTAGAAAGGCCGACGGCAAACGGGCGCAGGCCCGGGGCGAGCATCTGGTAGAACGGGTTGAGATCGGCAATGCCCATGAGCTCGGGGTTGGCAGCGTTGTTCATAAGCCAAGCGCCCTGGCCCATATAGGACAGCAGCAGGCAGCACTTAACGAACGGCCAGGTAGCGTAGATGTTGCCGCGGCCGACGTGGCCCATGTCGGAGTAGAGCGCCTCGGCACCGGTGGTGGCGAGGAAGCAGCTGCCCAGAATCATGATGCCCGCGTGGTTGTTGGGGCTCAACAAAAAGGCGATGCCGCGGAGCGGGTTGAGGCACAGCAGCACGGCGGGGTGCTGTAAGACAAAGAACAGACCCGTGCCGCCCAGGAATAGGAACCACAGCGTCATGATGGGGCCAAAGGCGTGACCGATCTTGGCCGTACCGATGCGCTGTACCAAGAAGAGCACGATGATGATGGCGAGCGTAATGGCGACGACGCGGCCCTGGTCATCGCCCAGCACGGCATGAACCGCCGGGATAGTGCGCAGGCCCTCGATGGCCGTGGTAACGGTAACGGCCGGCGTCAGGATGCCGTCGGCGAGCAACGCGGCGCCACCCAGCATGGCGGGGATGATAAGCCACTTGCCGCAACGCTTGACCAGGCTGTACAGGGCAAAGATGCCGCCCTCGCCATGGTTATCGGCGCGCAGCGAGATGAGCACATACTTGATGGTGGTCAGCAGCGTGACCGTCCACACGACAAGGGAGAGCGCGCCGAGCACGAACTCCTCCGTGACGCTTCCGATGCCGCCGTTGCCGGCAACGAGCGCCTTGGTTACATACATAGGGCTGGTGCCGATATCGCCGTACACCACGCCCAGCGTGACGAGCATCGCCGAGATGCTCACAGGAATCGCAGCGTGCGAGGCTGCCTCCTTGGCCTTTTGTTCCATAAGCCGGTTTCCTCCCAACTTTAATGTTCGAAGGGATTATAGGTAATCGGCCCATGTTTTAATGCACTGTTTTCCCAGCTAGATAAAGATTTATACAGTCTTTAGGCCACCGCGGCGATATGAAGTGTGACAAAGGGACTATCCCCTTGTCACATTCGTCATTTTCCGAGCCAGTTTTTGAACCACCACTCCATGGAGCGGCTCATCTCGGCCATAAAGGGGCTCGTGTGCTTGCGGGTGTAGATATCCACGACGCGCTCCCCCACCTCGCGGGCGTGCGGGCGAAACATCGCATCCATCTCGGCCACCTGCGCGTCCATGGTCGCAGCATCGGCGCGGCAGTAGCGCTCCTCGTGCACCAGGTTCACCACGGGGTGCGCGATTGCCGGGCGCTCCTTACGGGGCGTGCCGATGATGAGCATCGACAGCGGCATGGTATAGGGCGGCAGATCGAGCAGCTCGGCAACTTCCTCGGCATTCTCGACGATATCACCGATGTAGCAGCTCCCCAGGCCCAGGGCCTCGGCGGCAACCACGGCGTTTTGCGCGGCGATCACGGCGTCCTGGGCCGCGATGGCAAAGTCGCCCAGACCTGGTGCACGACGGGGCGCCTTGCCCGTGCGCTCGACAAACTCGGGCTCAAAGCAGCCCACGTGCTCAAACAGATCGATCCACTTGGCATAATCGACCACAAATATTAGTGCCCAGGGCGCCTTGGCGATCATGGGCTGGTGGTCGCACAGGTCGGCCAGACGGTCGAGCGTAGCCTGCTCACGAATGCTCACGATGGAATACATCATCATGGCGCCCGCCGACGGCGCGCGACTCGCCGCATGCAGAATCGCCGCCCGCTGCTCGTCGGTCACCGCCACGGGACGGTCGTCGTCATCACGCGCGAAGGCACGCGTGGAGGAACGGTGCTCCAACGTGTCCAGCACCGCATTGCCCGTCGTCTCGACCGGATAGCCGTTCGCATCCACGCCCGCAGCTCCGCCGCAGTACTCGGCACCCGTCATACAAACCTGCTCGCCCATAGCTCTATCCTCGCTAATTCTTTAAGAAGCTTTTACGTTTCCGTGTAATTCCCGTCCATTATCGCGCAGGTCGCCACTACATTGCGCCACACCGCCACACGTGCGCGTTAATATGGCTGGTTGTTGTGCGCAGACACCAATTGCAGCGCATATCTTGGTAACAATCGGGTAAACCCCCGCTTTCGTACGTTTTAGTTTGTGAGGAGTCTCAGCATGTTCGCTGCCGCCATCTCGCTCGTCGGTCTTGCGGCGACCGTCTACCTTGTCTTGCGCGAGGCCAAGGCCATTCGCGCTCAGTCGGGCACCGTTGCCAAAAGCGCTCTTGGGTGGAGCGTCGCCTTCGGCCTGTTCCAGCTCTTTTTGACCATTTGGGGCGCCATTGGCCTCGTCGCCCAAAACGAGCCGCTCGCCTTTGTGATGCTCATCCTGACCAACGCCATCCTCACCGGCTGCGCTTGGGCCAGCATCGCACGCGACCGCATCGCCCCGCGCGTCTTTGCGTTCGCCGCGCCCGACGCCCCCGCTCCCACCGGCAAGCTCGCCCGCCTGCGCGGCGCCTTTGTGGGCAAGCCACTCGTCGCCGCCGTGCTGTGCCTGCTGCTCGCCGGCGTCTTTGCGCTGCTAGGCATGGAGGTATCGTCCAACCACGACTTTACCTGGGTCTACCCCCTGTGCATCCTGCTCGAGTGGGCCATCATCACCACGCTCATGGTCGGCCTGTTCTTCCTGTTCCAGCGCCATGGCGCAGCTCCCGCGGTCCTGGCCTTTGCCCTCTTTGTCCTGGGCATTGCCGAGTTCTTCGTCATCACGTTTAAATCCATGCCCATCCAGCCGGGCGACCTTTCGGCCATCTCCACCGCCGCGGCGGTTGCCGGCAACGGCTACACCTTCTCGATCTCGCTGTTCTGCGTGCTGTCCATGGGCTTTACCGCCATCGCCATGCTGCTGTGCGAGTACGCCGGCCTGGTGGCGCCGCACCGTCAGAAGGGTGCCGCCAACGCCAAGCGCATGCTGCTCACCAACCTGCTCGTGGCAGTGCTGTGCCTGGGCGGCGTGACCGCACACGTCACGCTCATCGACTACTACAACACCCTCGGCATCACCGTCTACACCTGGCGCCCGCTCGAGAGCTACTGGCGCGAGGGCTACCTGCCCGCCTTTATTAGTGCGGCGCAGTCCATCAAGCCGCCCAAACCCGCCGACTACTCCGTCGACGATGCCAAGGCCACGCTCAAAAAGTACGCCAAGGCCTACGACAAGTCCGATGCGGCCAAGAGCGACGAGCGCGCCGCCGCAAAGGAGCAGTTCGACAGCGAGAAGCCCACGGTCATCGCCATCATGAACGAGACCTTCTCGGATCTTTCGATCTACCAGAACATGCGCGCCGGCTACGAAGGCCCGCAGTACTTTAAGAACCTGTCCAACTGCCTCAGCCGCGGCAAGCTCTACGTGAGCGCCTACGGCGGCGGCACCGCCAATACCGAGTTTGAGTTTATGACCGGCAACTCCATGGCCAACCTGGGCTCGGGCGTGTACCCCTACACCATCTACAACATGGAAACGACCGGGAACCTGGCAGAGCAGTTCAAGTCGCTCGGATATTCCACCACGGCCATGCACCCCAACCACGCCACCAACTGGAACCGCGAGAACGTCTACAAGGACTTTGGCTTTGACCAGTTCCTGTCTATCAACGATTTCCAGGGCGCCGATACCCTGCGCGGCATGGTGACCGACCAGGCTACCTACGACAAGATTCTTGAGATGCTCAACCAGAACGCCGATCCGCAGTTTATCTTCGACGTGACCATGCAGAACCACTCGGGCTACGATACGGGCCTGCTGCCGGTCGACAAGCAGATGCACCTGAATATCGACACGACCGATCTGGACGCCAAGACCGTCGAGGACGGCACGCTCTCCGATGTCGACGAGTACGTCTCGTGCATCGAGCAGTCCGACCAGGCGCTGCGCTACTTCCTCAACGCCCTGAGCAAGCTCGACCGTAAGGTGGTCGTGGTGTTCTGGGGCGACCACCAGCCGTTCTTCCCGTCCAAGTTCAATGACAAGTGGTTTACCGGTGAGGACGATGCCACGCACCAGGAACGTCTGTGGCAGACCGACTACATCATCTGGGCCAACTACGACGTTGCCGGCTGCGACCAGACGAGTGAGGTCGACGACCTGTCCACCAACTACCTGTCCACGCAGCTTATGCAGCTGATTGGCGCCCCGCTGACTGACTACCAGAAAGCGCACATGACGCTGCGCGAGTCGCTGCCCGCTATCAACTCCGTGGGCTACGAGGACGCCAGCCTGCGCTGGGCGCTCTCCTCCAACGTCACCGGCGACGACGCCGCTGCCGCAGCCGCCACCAAGGCGCGCGAGGATTACGCCAAGATGCAGTACTACGAGATGTTCCGCGACGGCAAGAACGTCTACACCGAGCATTTCCAGACCGAGGCCAACGAAACCGACCCCAACCTGGCACCGGGTACGACCAAGATCAAGTAGCGGGTCACTCATAACTGAAACGTCTGTCCGGGCGGAGGCATATAAGGTTCCCTGCTCGGACAGTCCTGCGCAAGACGAAGGCCACGTTATGTGGCCTCCTTTGCGTGCGGAACTCGCGATGAACCTTATATACCTCCACCCGGACAGACGCCTTGTTGTTGAAGCGCGGCCTGTCATGGGGTGGTAACCGCAACATATATTAGTTGAAGGCCGCGCCATGTGGCCTTTTTGCATCCGGAAACCGTGTCCCAGAATTCACGTCCGGAACGGGGTGCAGTTTCCGCTTACGGCCCCGTTGGGAAACTGCATCCCACTCCGATTGCAAATTCCGGGTCGTATTTTCCACCAGAGCCCTCAACCGGAAACCACATCCCATTACAAAGGCGAATTCCGGGACACATTTTCCAAGACCCCACCCATCCGGGAAGCCCGTACAACCCCGAGCACATCCGGGCATGGAATTATCAGCTTATTAGGCCTTCCATCAATAAAGGGGCGCCCGCCCGGCGGCGGAATATAAGGTTTATCGCGAGTTCCGCACGAGCCGGAGAGCACTTAATGTGCTCTCCGTGCGAGCAGGACTGTAGAGCAGGAAACCTTATATTCCGCCGCCGGGCGGGCGAAGCGTTTAGAAGATGGACCTAGCGCTTATCCCTCCGGGACAAAAGCAGCGCGGCCATAAAAGCGATGATTGCAAGCGTCAGCAACACCAAGAGCAATGTGAGCGTGCTGTCACCGGTTGCCGCCAGGCCAAACAGACCGGGGCTCTTACTGCCAGCAGGTTGTACGGGAATCTTCTCGCCATCGTCTTCGGCGGTAATCTCCCAGCGAATGGTCTTGTTTGCGTCGGCAAGCTCGTTGCCCACCGACGTCGGGACACTTAGCTGCAAATTGAGCGCCGTGCTACCATCGCTCGTAAACGTGGCGACCTGGGTGGGGCGGGCGAACACACTGCCCGGCGTTCCCGTCTGGAGCCAACCGGCAGACGCATCGCCCGCCGACGCCGTTAAGGTAATGGGCGACAGCAGGCGTGCCGTCTCGTGATCGGCAACGGCCCGCACAAACACGCGTACCTGGGACTTTACGCCCGTGGCACGAACCTCAATCTGCTGCTCGCGCACATCGCCGGGCATTAGATCTTTAAAGGCTGGAAACAGATCGGGCTCCCCCGAGGAGTCCGTCGCCCCCGAGACCGTCAGCTGGCGCGCATTTCCGTCATACGCAATCGCGGGAGTATCGGCGAACGCACGGGCAGGAACGGCAAGCGCGACCATGCAGAGAACGGCCGCGACCACGCAACGCAAGGAGCGCGCAACGCCTTTGCGAATTGGGAACGCCATACTTACGCACCTCCATGCGGCGGCACCAGCACGCCATCATTGACCTTGCAACCCCATGCCTCTTTAACCGCATCGTCGGGCGTTGATTGAATTGCCTGGGTCGAAATGTCGACGACCAGGTTCTTGCCATCCGTCTTCTTCTCGGACACACTCCTGATGAGCACGCCGGTTTCACCCATCGGCGCAACGGGAGACGTCCAGTAGTAGAACCCATCGGAAGCGACAACCCAAGACCTGGCGCTGTTTGTAGTGGAGGCGTTGGACACCTTGTCCAACTCAATGACGTAATCTTTGCCAGCAACCGGCTCATCCCACAGGCGTGCGCCATCCTTATCCTGCCAGTAGATATCCACCGCAACACGCAGGTACGCCGGAGCGGAGCCGCTATTTTTAACCGCAACGTCGCTCTTTACATTATTGTCGCGTTTCTCGTCCACCGAGGGTGCCACCGAGCCAAAGCCAAACTCGTTGACCAGCACGCCTGTAACCGAAAGCCACGCAAAGGTGCCGGCAGCGCCGGCCAAAAGGAGAACGCCGACAAGGAGGGCGACGATCCGCTTGCGCTTAGTCATCCTAGTCCTCCCTCCTCAGCGTGCCGTTTTCCCAAACATTCTTGGCACGCGAGCCGCCATCGACCCATTTGTCCTTCGCTCGCGTGTTGACGCACGTTACCACAGCATCACCCGCACTCGAAGCAGACGAAATCTTCAGCTCGGCAGATTTACCGGGCGCCTTACCCGGCGTGCTCAGCTCACCCTGGTAGCGCCATGCCCAAGCCGTGTCTTCCACGACGGTATAGTCACCCGCCGGAGCGGCAAGCTGCACGCTGCCGACATACCAGGTTTCACCGTTTTCCTGCTGCGCTTTATCGACTTTAACCTCGACCATGCGTGTCTCGGGAGAGGTTCCCTCTACCGTCTTCGTCACCTTAAAGCGGAACATCTGCCCCATAGCACTTGCATCGGTGGTCTTTTTGACGATCGTCAACGCGTGAGTCTGGGCGAAGTTGAACACGGCATTACCGGGGCCCTGTTCGCCTTCACCCGTCTTCTTGGACTCCAGACGATTGGCTAGGTCGAACGAGCCATTGCCCGAGCCCAAACTATAGAGTGAGACGTATTTGTCGTTTACGGGCTTCTCCGTCATGGATGTACCAGGGCCGTAGTTCGCCTGCTTAACTGTGACAGTCAGCTGCGTTCCCATAAACGGCTCGGCAAAGCAGGCCTTAAACGGCGCCTTATCGGCATTGTCATCGACCGTGTTTGCAGCAGTTGGATCGAGGAGCCACTTGAGACGCGAGGTCATGGCTACGGGGTTCGCAGCGTCGGACGTGTTATTGGCAGTCACACGATACGTCACGGGATACAGGTCCATATCTCCCTTGACCGGATCGCCCTTAAACTCATCCCAAGACTTCGCAGTGCCATCGGCACCCACATATCGCCACTCCAAGAAGAGTTCGCGCACGTTGCCGCCAGCCGCCGCCTGCTCATCGAGCAGCGCAACGATCTTGGAATAGGCATCCGCGTCGTACGCGACGGACTTTTGCTCCATCACGGGATTGCCGTTGTTGTCATAGACCGGTTTGCCGCTCTCATCCACCTTGGGAACCTCGACGTTATGGACAAAGCCAGCGCCTGTCGCTCGCTCGTCGCTCGAGTCGACCGTCGCTATAAAGATGGGCGACCCGTCGACACCGTGATAGCGCACCTTATACGGCGCAATCTTATACACCGCAGTGTAGATCACGCTCTCAAAGGGCTCACTGCCCTCGAGGGGGTACTTCTCATCGTCGGTCATCAGGGTGTATTGGCTATCGGATTTATAGTCGCGCGACCAGCCGACAAAGTCGTACTTGGTGCCGTCTTTGCCGACAGCCTCAGTTGCAGCTTTTACCTCCAGCGAAATCTGATCGCCAGAGTCGGTGCGCGAAAGAGAGCGCACGGAATCGGGGGTTTCCAGATTGTTATCGATATTCGATTGGACTTTTACCGCGCTGGCACGGTAGACCGGGTACAGCTCCATGGGGGCCTTGACCACGGTAGAAGCACTCACCATGCGGATACCCTCCGACCAAGCGACATAGCCCTTGCCAGGTGCCGGCTGGGCTTCCGTCCAGCCCACGAAGGCGTTGAACGCACCTCCTGTATCCGCATCGATAGTGCTGACGTCATAAGTGGGCTTCGGGATGCCGCCATCAAGGTTGCCGAGCATATCGCCTTTCTGAGCAACTTTGCCATCCACATCTTCGGCATTGAGATGGTACACGACCGCCAACGGCGAATAGTACGCCACAAATGTATAGGCCCCGCCGGGTTCCACCTGATGGGAATACGAGTTATCGCCGTTAGGTTCGATCTCTTCAACTTCGCCATTCGGAAGCTCGATCTCAACCTTCTGCAACTCATACAGCTTACCGCCTGCTTTATAAACCGGCGTCGTGACGTCAGGGGTCACCGTTGCCGTAGCAGGGTCGGTGCCCGCGTTGATAACGGGATCGATGTCGTACCTAGGCACATTGACCTTGTCCGTGCCCTTAAAACCGGCGCGATACAGGTTGGTGGTGTAGTTGACGTCGTACTTCGCGTACACCGGATAGGCATCCTGGTACTGGGTGACCTTGGAGTCAGGTGTCGCCAAGTATGGCGTCGCCTTCTCCGGATCACTCGTCACATAGGGGTCGCCGGCAACATCATAGATATATTTCCAGACGGGAGAATCCTGCTGGACCTCGGCGGTCGAAATCCAGCCCAGGAACTTATAGCCCGGCACCGCCATCTCCGCATCGGTCGGGGAAGCTTCGAGGGTCAGGGGACTCTCATACGATCCCTTCTCACCATCTTCTGGCTTTTCTGCCACTTTAACCGACGTATTAACATGCGGGTAGTAATACGTGAACGTCGGATCAACCCCGTTCACCTTGGCCTGCAGCAAGTTACTCTCATAGCGCCGCGTGGCAGTCCTCACGACCTTATCGCCCTTGTTGTAGAAATTAACGTCCGTGGTAATCATCGCGCGAACGTAGTACTTCTTATCTGTACGCACCATGCTCTCGATGGGATTTTTCACATATGTCCAATATTCACCATCGCGCTCAAGCGTCCAGAAATTCAGGCGATAGCGATCATTCACCGGTTTGACCGTTACGTTCAGCGAAGCCGAAGTCCAAGTATCGCTTAGCGTTGCAGCGCCTGGAAAATCGGTATCGGCATAGAGGTTTTTCAGAGTATCGGCTCCCATATCGTTTTTAACGTTGTGCGAGTACGCATTAAGGGGACTCACGACAAGGGTATTCGCCGTGAAGCGCGTGCCACACGTTTCGTCATACCTACCCTTTATACCGTGGTCAACATGCTCCGGACCCCAGTGGACGACGTTTTCACGCACGAAGGTGCTACCGACGTTTTCCTCAAAGGGCGTTCGATAGCGATTCCAAACGGAACAAAGTAGCTTGCTGTCCGTAAACTCATGGTTGGTATAAGCCCGAACGTAATAATCCACCCGGTACTCAAAGCGGGCGATGTAGGTGTGTCGCACGGTTAGATCGACATCGGCAGGGAGTGTATAGCTGGGGTCGCGGCTTACGCGCACCTCTAGCGGGGCATCTTCGGTCCCCTTGTTTTCATACCAACCCAAGAAGCGATAGCCATCGGGCAGCTTGCCGTCCTCGGACAGAGGCTTATTGTCCTTATCTCGTACCTGCACGGTATAGGAGCTCGTTCCATTCTCGCCCGGCTGCACGCCCACATGAGTATTACCCACGCCAACGCGCTGGGTCACATCACCGAGTTCATCCTGCTCATTGCCTTCGAACACCGTCATGATGTTCGAAACATAGTCGCTGTACACGGGATAGAAATCGGTGGGACCGACCACGGTGATCACGCTGCCAGCAGGATAAAATGATCCTTTGTTTTTAAGGTCGGCAAGCGCATCTGAAGTGATGGCAGCATAGCCACCATTCATCCCCTCCTCGCTGCTACGCTGCGTGGTCCAACCGACAAACGTCGCGCTAGCGGAAAGCCCCCCGCGGTCTGCGGGAGCCGCGGGCGTCAAACCCACGCCGTAGCGATACCAATCAGTGGACTTGTCGTGCGCATCACCGGTTTTCCAGTCAAGCGTCTCACCCTTGACGTTATAGAACAGCACCTGTGCCTCGTATACAGCAGTGAAAAGGTCATTGCCCTCAAAGCCATATTTCTTGTCGATGCCAGTAGCATTGTTCGCGGTGTAGGTCGACTCCCTATCATGGTTTACGTTTTCCTCGACCTGTTTGCCAGCCTTTACCGCAGCACCATCGGTCTTGCCGTCAAACCAGCTATTGTCATGATCGATGCGGTTCACTTTGACCCCGGGCTCGCGGAACCAGCCCATAAAGCGGTAGCCGCCGTTCGCCTTGGTCAGCCCCGCGGGCTTTGCGGAGGTTTTCTGCCTGAACGTCACCGACGTATCGCCCCGGGCCAAGCCCTGGGCCGTTCCCGCCAGCACGGCGCTCACGGCAAAGGTGTACGGATCCGTGGTCGCCTGGTCTTTGCCAAGTTTGGTCTTCTCGATTGTCGCTGTGCCCGCGCCGGGAAAATCAATCGTCGCCTTAACGCTCTGGCCATGCACGGGGATATTCAGCTTGTAATCCATCGCCCACTCATTGGTGTGCTGACCACCCAGAGCCTTGTCGTTATCAGTCGAGCGCTTGGTGCCGGCGCAAAAGTCATAGTCGTGCTCTTCCCACAGCTCGCGCGTGGTGTAGCGCTCGTCATCCCACGGACCGTAGCTGTCGCCCTTGGTAGTGCCGTCGCCGCCAAACGAAGGTATCTTTTTCTTAGCCGCAGTACCCTGGCTGCTGCCGTTTAGGCTCACGCTCGGCTTAAAGTAGCACTCGGTGACCGTGGCGTCGCCCTTGTTGGCGCGCGCAGCAATACCGCCCAAGTTCACGTCGTTTTGAATAATGGGGATCACGGCGATGGGATTGTACTGACGCGAGCTCAAATCGCCGGCGAAATGGCTGCGAGTGATTTCATTACCGCTCTTAGACAAGATGCGGCCTGCAAGACCGCCCGTCCAAGCGCGCGTTACGGAGACAACGCCCACGTAAGAAGCAGCATAGCTATAGCATTTCGCCGTTGAAAAGCAGTCAATGACTTTAGCGCCTTCCGCCATGCAACCGACGAAGCCCGAAGCGTACACGTTGTTGCCGCCCAGGGCGCCGATGGCCACATCGTACTTATTGGTAACGTCGGTCATGTCCATCGAGGAGCCATCCTCGCTTCGCGTGGGCGTAACGCGGCAGTACTCGATGGTCGAGTTCTTGACGTAGCCGGCAAATGCCGCCATGTACAGGCCCTCGCCACCGATCGCCTGCACACCTGCAGTGGTGTTATGGACGGCTCGACCGCCGCGCACCTCGCAGTTGTACAGATTGCAGCCCTCCAGCTCGCCTGCGATCATGCCGCCTTCGAAGCCGGCGTTCGTGATAACGTTGAGCATGTTGTTGGCGCACGTAACGTGCAGGGTGCTCTCCATGACCATGACGTTTTCGAAGCTGGTGTTGACGGCCTTGCCCACGATGATGCCGCCGCGGAAGTCCGCCCAGATGTTAGCGTCCTCGACAAGGAAGTTCTTGATGGTGGCGCCGTCGGTCTCGGCAAAGAAGCCCGTGTCGCGCTCGGGGTCCAAGACCTTATTCTCGTAGTTCAGGCCCTTCACGGTATGGTTTCGACCGTCAAAGAGGCCCTTAAAGGGATGTTCTTTGTTGCCAAAGGAGAGGTGCTTGACCGTATCCTCAACAATGGCGTTCATATCATCATCGTTAAGAACGATATCGTTATCGAGATAGACGCGCCACTGCGACGTGTCGCGTTGACGCGACAGCGCGACGCACGCCAGGAAGTCGTTCCTGTTTGTGATATGGAATTCGGTCTGATCCTCGGCATGCGCTGCCGCCGGCAGCGCCATAACGCAGCAAAGGGCGAT
Source organism: Collinsella sp. (assembly GCA_048428865.1). Lineage (GTDB taxonomy): Bacteria > Actinomycetota > Coriobacteriia > Coriobacteriales > Coriobacteriaceae > Collinsella. The sequence continues at coordinate 39,247 of DBFOPP010000055.1, read as the reverse complement.
TGCCGCCACGACAACCAGCCTGCCGAGCACGCCTCGGTTCATATTCTTAATCTCCATGGGCTAGTTCGCCTCCGGCCAGCCCGCGACGTCGAGCACATCGAGGACGGTATCGTTTGCCTGCTGGTTTTTGGCCTGCACGGCCTGGACGTCGATATCGAGCCTGAACGAACCGTCGCGCGCGGCATCGTGGTAGTCGCCCACAAAGCGCAGCGAGTCCATGAGGCTCTCCGTCATGGCGCCGGAATCGAGCACGCCCCCGCGTCCGGCCAATCCGCGGTAGTAGTACCACCCATCGCCGCCATCGATCCACGGGGACCCCTCGCCCGCGTTCACGTGAAAGGCGACATTGCCCGAGGCGTCCGCACTCGTACCGTCGGGTGCCACTGACGTCATGCGCAGACGAGCGCGAACGTACTCAGGCTGCGCGCCGGCGTTCTCCACGCGCACAATGCGGCTGATGTCAGAGCCATCGGCCTCGGTGTCGGGATAGTCCCCGTGCTCGTCGGCCTCAAACGGGATCTCCTCGCCCTGCTCGTTTAGGGTATATTCGCAGACTCGTACCTTCACGCTGCCAAACGATAGGACGTTGTTCGCCGGAACCATATCAACGGTGAAAGCCAGCGTGCCGCACAGGCACGCCAGGGCCAACAGCGCCACCGCGGCAAGCGCCAAGGTGCATTTCTGATTGTCGGAAAGGTTGTTGAGCATTACGTTCGCCAGTCGTCGATAAGGGGGGGGACCGAGATCCCGACCCGAAAATGGGGGTGGGGAGCGGGTCGGGATCTCGGTGGATGGGGTGGGATTACTTCAGGCCGTTAGCCCAATCCATGGCAGCAGCCAAGGCAGACGCAGACGAACCCTCAGGGGTCTCGTCTGCTGCGTAAATGAAGCAGTTGACTTCCATCGTCGCAGGATTGGCGAAATCCTTTTGCTCGGTCTCCTTGGGCGTAGTCACCTGGCTGAACAGCTCGCCAGTCCACTTATCCTCAGTCTTGCTGGCAATAAGCGGAGTGGCCTCGGTTCCTCCGCCAATATAAACAAAAAGGCCACCGAGATAATGAGTCGGCTCGCCCGCAACGGTGGTCGCATCAACGGCCTGCCAACCAGAGTTAATGGTGAAGTAAGTCGTCTTGGAATCATCGGTCCCGGCAGGCGCCGTCTTGTTGTTCACGAAGACGTACACATATGCATCCTCGGATCCCTTGCCGATACCGACATTAGGATTCTTGGCAACAGACACGCCGGGGGCGAGCTTAGAGTCCTTAACCCACTTGGTCTCGGTCAGGTTGCCGTTGACCTTATCGGGGTCAGTCGGAATTGGCTGCCCCGGTTTGTCGGGATCGGTAGTTGGCTTGTTGATGCCCGCAGTGGTGAAGTTGTTGGTCAGGCTCGACTGCGCCGTCAGCCAGGCGTAGGTGCCCACGCCGGCGGCCAATACCAGCAGCAGCAAGGCGGCAACTATGCCGTAGCGCTTTTTCTTCTTGTTCTCCATCGTTCTCTTCCTTTCGAGAATCGCCTTCCCCGGCAACGGCCCTTGCCGCCGCCGGCACCTCTCCCTGCCGCTATGGACGCCGCTCCCTCGCATGCGCGCGGGCATGCTTGTCCGCAGGCTCGTCGGAAACCATCCGATCGAGCACAATCGACGCCGCGGCCAGCAGCGCCAGAACGGCCACCACAACAAGCAAACCGGGCATCGTCGTGCAATATGCGTTAACGAAGCCCAGGTAAGGGACACAAAGAGAGACGACACCGATCACGCGTGAAAAAGGCGTCTGCTCGGCGTCGTGCGCGATGGTTCCATCTGCATTTTTGTTTGCGATTCCCTGCGTGCCGATCGTTTGCGCCACAGGGTCGACCTCGTACACCTGGTGAGTCACCACGGCGCCGTCCGATCGGCAAAAAGTTGCATTGTCGCCCACGGCAATATTCGTTGGGTCAACCTGGTGGACAAACACCATGGAGCCGACGGGAAGCTCGGGTTCCATAGAGCCCGAGAGCACGGCGAAGGGCATGTAACCAAATGCACGGGGAGCGAAAGAAACGACGGCAAGGGCTATGACAAGCGCGAGCGCCATGCCACTAAGAAGTGAAATAAATCGTCTGAATCCGCGCGCTGCCAACGTGATTATTTCATCCCCATCGAGGCCATATTCGATCCCATCAAGGATTAGCCGCTTTTCTAAGACGTTTAATAGATGAGTTCGAAAAAGCCAATCTGAAATCTATTTCTAACAATCACCGTAGCTACTTCCGCGTTTTTATCAACGTCTTTCCGCCAAATGCTACTATTTTTGCCGTAAGTGGTTATTTGTCCCCGCACTTGTCTGCTTTATCCAACGCCTGCGGCTAACCCCTACACAACTTCTCAATAGAGGGTCTAATATTTTGTACGGCTCAGATATCGTACCCCCCCCCCCCACATTAAATTTATACTGCATTTAGTATCGTTTATTTTCAACCCCCTTATTCATGCCTCTACGGCTACCCCGCGTAGCCCTCAGCCCATACCTTCTGGTAATCCCATCCATCCGGAAACCCCGTCCCACTCTGAATACATCCAGCGAACGCATGCGAGCGTGTTGTCCAGAACGACCTCGTCATCGGGGTGATGGAAAATGTCACCCCAAACGCTTGCCACGGTTGCGCCCACAAGTGGCAAGAAAAAAGCCTCGAGAATATCGAGGCTTTCACATTTGTATTGCTTTGCACGAAGGACCGCGAACGGCGAAGCTACTCCCCCAGCACGGCCTTTTTGGCGGCTGCAGCCATGTTGTCCAGATCTTCCTTGGTGGGGTGATCCTTTGCGGCGACCCAGTTATCGAGCAGCATCTTAAAGCGGACATCGTCGGGATCTTGCTCGAGCATGGCCTCGTAGCGCTGCTTGACCGCGGGGCCCATCTTGCCCTGGCACATCGCCCAGCCCGCAAGCTCGGCATCCCCAGCCAAATTGGAAGTTACGCGATCAATAATCTGCTGGTAATAGCTCTGGTCGGCGCCAAAACCGCAGGTGCCAAACAGGAAGACGCGCTTGCCGTGCAAGGCGGAGAGCAACGCCGCGACCGAAGGCGTGCACGCGCCCTTGTCGCACCAAAAACCGACGAGCACCGTGTCGGCCGCGCAGGCGCCCTGCGCCTCGAGCGCAACCTGATCTGCATCCGCATCGTCGCTCAACGCCGCGGCATGGACAAAATCAACACCCGCAGCCTGCAGAGCGCGCTTGATCGCGCCCGAAACCATCCTGGTATTACCGCTCTTGCTGTTAACCACCAAAGAGCACGTCATAGTCACGTTGCCTCGTTTCCCCCAAAACTAAAGCCACTAATGCAATTTATTAGATGAATATCTTAGTACTAACGTGACAGATGTAAACCACCGTCTGTCGATTGATTAATTTGCCCCACGGGCTTGCTTACTGGGCGAATTGGCTGCGGTAGAGTTCGGCGTAGAAGCCGCCTGCCGCTAGCAGCTCGTCGTGCGTGCCGCGCTCGATAATCTGGCCGTCGCGCATGACCAGAATGCAGTCGGCGTTGCGGATCGTCGACAGGCGGTGCGCCACCACAAAGCTTGTGCGGCCGGCCATAAGCTCGTCGAATGCCGCCTGCACCTGCAGCTCGGTGCGCGTATCGATACTCGAGGTCGCCTCGTCCAGCAGCAGAATCGCCGGGTCGGTGAGCATGACGCGCGCGATGCACAGCAGCTGCTTTTGACCCTGGCTAAACGTGCCGCCGTCCTCGCCGATCACCGTATCGTAGCCGCTTGGCAGCTGCACGATAAACTTGTGCGCGTGCGCACGCTTGGCGGCTTCGATAACCTGTTCGCGCGTGGCATCCGGGCAACCGTAAGCGATGTTTTCCGCCACCGTGCCCTCGAACAGCCACGTATCCTGCAGCACCATGCCAAAGGCGCGGCGCAGGCTTGCGCGCGTGTAGTCACGCGAAGACCTGCCATCGACCATGATGCGTCCGGCATCGATATCGTAAAAGCGCAGCAGCAGGTTGATGAGCGTCGTCTTGCCGCAGCCCGTGGGGCCGACCAGGGCAAAGCGCATGCCGGGCTTAGCCTCGATGCAGATATCCTGCAGCAGTTTGCGGTCGGGCACGTAGCTAAAGTCCACGTGTTCAAAAGTCACCTCACCCTGCGGGGCGGTAAGCTCTACAGCGTCCGACGCGTCGGGCTCCTGCTCGCGCGCATCGAGCAGCGCAAACATGCGGCGCGCCGAGGCGTACGCGGTCTGGATCTGCGTAATGACGTTGGTGACCTCGTTGAACGGCTTGGTGTACTGGTTGGCATAGGACAGGAAGATCTGCACGCCGCCCACCGTAAGCGCCGCGGGCACGCCCGTGATCACGCCCACGCAGCCGATCACAGCGACCACGGCATAGATGATGTTGTTGATAAAGCGCGTGCCGGGGTTGGAGAGCGAACCCATAAACTGCGCGCGCTCGCCCGCGGTGTAGAGCTCGGCATTGAGCGCGTCGAAGCGCTGCTGAGCGTTCGAGCCATAGGCAAAGGCGTCGACAAGCTTTTGCTCGCCCACATACTCCTCGATATGGCCGCCAAGCTGACCCTGAATGCGCTGCTGCGCCGTAAAGCTCTTGTTGGAGAGCTTGGCGATGGCGCCGGCTGCAAAAATGGAAAGCGGCGTGACGAGTACCACCACGAGCGTCATTGTCAGGTTAATGGAAAGCATAAACGCGAGCGTGCCCACTATGGTGATGACGCCGGTAAAGAGCTGCGTAAAGCCCTGCAGCAGACCGTCGCCCACCTGATCGACGTCGTTGACCACGCGGCTCATAAGGTCGCCGTGGGCATGGCTGTCGATAAAGCTGAGCGGCATGCGGCTGAGCTTGTCGCTCGCCACCACGCGCATATCGCGCACCGTTTCGTAGGACAGGCGGTTGACGCAGTAGCCCTGCAGCCACTGGAAGGCCGCGGCACCTACCACGACGAGCGCGAGTTTGGTAACGAGCGGCAGCAGCGCATCGAAGTCCACCTGCCCGGTGGCGACGATAAGGTCGATGCCCTCGCCGATGAGGATGGGCGTATAGAGTTGCAAGATCACCGAGATGGCAGCGCTCACAAACGACGCCGTAAACGAAATGCGATGCGGACGGACATAGCCCAGCAGGCGGCGAGTTACCGCACCGGCGGGATAGCGCTCGGGATCGCCGGGCTGGCGCGGGCCGTCGCCCAGGTCGTTGAGCTTGTCGTTGCCGGACACATTGGCCGTCATCGTGGCGACCGAACCGGAGGAAGTATACGGATTCATTTAGCAGCCCTCCTTTGCGCAAGTAGGTGCAGGGGCGGTCGGGGCGGACGCGGGCGCCGCGCTCCCCTGCTGGCCCTCGAGCTCCTCACGGCGAAGCTGCGACTGGCAGATCTCGCGGTAGAGCTGGCAGGTCGCGTACAGCCCATCGTGCGTGCCCAGGCCCGCGACCGAGCCGTGATCGAGCACGCAGATCATGTCGGCGTCACGCACGGTCGAGACGCGCTGGCTCACGATGACGGTCGTCAGCGGCAGCCCGCCCTCGGCGGCGCCGCGCACACTGCGCTCGCGAATAGCATGGCGAAGCGCCGCGTCGGTCTTAAAGTCGAGCGCCGAGGCGGAGTCGTCCATGATTAGGACCTGAGGCGAACCCACCAGGGCACGCGCAATGGTCAGGCGCTGGCGCTGACCGCCGCTGAAGTTCTTGCCGCCCGCCTCGACCGGGGCGTCGAGCCCCTGCGGCTTGTTGCGCACGAACTCGCTCGCCTGTGCCATGTCGAGTGCCGCCCAGAGCTCCTCGTCGGTCGCGGTTTCATCGCGCCAGGTCAGATTGCTGCGGATGGTGCCGCTCACCAGCGACGCGCGCTGCGGAACGGTCGCGACCACGTGGCGCAGCTGGTCGAGCTGCCAGGCGCGCACGTCGGAGCCCATCACGCTCACACTGCCGGTGCCCGCATCGTACAGGCGCGGGATAAGCGAGACGAGCGTGGACTTGCCGCTGCCCGTGCCGCCGATGATGCCAAGCGTTTTGCCCACCGGCAGCTCCAGAGTCACATCGCTCACGGCATTTGCCGCGCCCGCGCCAAACGAAAAGCTCGCATGGTCAAAGCTCAGCGCGGGGACCGGAACAGCGCCGCCCGCCAGGTCGCTCGGCTCGGGCAGCGCGACCGGCTGGTTGCCCTCGTCGGTGATGCTCGGCTCACAATTGAGCACCTCGTTGATACGCGATGCGCTGGCACTCGCCTTGGTAAAGACAACGACCAGGTTGGCCACGTAGACGATGGAGGTGAGTGTCTGCGTCATGTAGTTCACAAACGCCATGACCTGGCCCTGCGTGAGCTCACCCACGTCGACCTGGATACCACCCACCCACAGGATGGCGCACACACCCAGGTTCATCACCAAGAATGTGACAGGGTTGAGAATTGACGAGAGCTTGCCCACCGCAATGGCAACATGCGCCTGGTCGTCGGCCGCATGAGCAAAACGCTCGCGCTCGTGGTCTTCGCGCACAAACGCGCGGACCACGCGGGCACCCGAAAGCCCCTCGCGGCAAATGAGCGCAATGCGGTCGAGCTTTGCCTGCAGCTGCTTGTAGTACGGAATGCAGCGCGCCATGACAAACCAAAACACCAGGCCGATGGCGGGCGTACAGACCAAAAAGATGATGCCGAGCTTAAGGTCGATGGCAAGGGCCGCGCACATGGAGCCCACCGCCAAGAAGGGCCAGCGGATGAGCATGCGCACGCCCAGCGCCACGGCGAGCTGCACCTGGTTGACGTCGTTGGTGATACGCGTGATGAGCGACGGCGTGCCAAAACGGTCGAGTTCGGCATAGCTCAGCTTGTTGATATGCTGGTAGAGCGCGCCACGAATGTCGGTGCCCATGCCCTGCGAGGTGAGCGCCGCCATCTTTTGGCAGACGAGCGTAAACGAGATGCCGATCACAGCCATGGCGGCAAGCAGCATACCGTAGTGGATAACGGCGTTCACGTCGTGCGCCCCAATGCCCTTATCGATCATCTGGGCAATCACCAGCGGCGTCAGCAGGTCAAAGATCACTTCGATTAGCTTGCACGCAGGGCCGATCACCATATATCGGCGAAACTTACCACCAAAACGCCTGAGCAGCTCAATCATGTATAGGCGCTCCCTATCATCATCCACATTCAATTCGAACCATGATAGTACCGCCACCCCAAAAGAAGCGTAAACAACTCGTCATTTCTAACGGGATTCAGTTTTCAGGGGAGGGGTATACGCGCACACCCAGCCAGTGTCGGGTCAACTAGCATGGTATATTTACATTAGTGCTACCAAGTTAGTCGCCGACCCTTGAAATGAGGTGCCGAGATGAACGACATTCTCGCAAGAAGAGCAAGACGAGCAACTGCGGGCATCGCCCTTTCCGCGGCACTTGTCGCGGGAATCGCCCCCGTAACGGCGATCGCGGCAGAAACCAGCGCCCCCACCGGTGCAGTTGCCTTGCAGACGGAAGATGCGGCCGCCGCAAAAGAAAAAGCGTATGCAGCCATGCAGGAAGCGCTCAAAACCCTCGAGGCCGCAAAAGACGCCGCAAGTCCCGAGAAAATTGCGGAAATCGATGATGACATTGCCGCTTTTCAAGAGATCTACGACATGGTGGTGGCGGAAGCCGCCAAACAGAGGGAACCCCTTCCCGCCATGCAAGCGAACGTCGATGCAGCCCAAGCCAAATACGATGAGGCCCACAACCGGACAAGCGGCCTTCAGGCAGAATTAGATAAGGCACTTGAAGCACTCGGCGGCGAGGAGCCCAGCACAGCTATTAAGGAGCATATTAAGCAGTTGCGCATGGAGATCATGACGGCAGAAAGGCGAGAAGAATCTTGTGAAGATGATCTTCACCGCTACCAACGCCGGCTCGAAAGCCAGGAAAAACAGGTTCAGTATTTCGAAAGTGAGGCAAAGGAAGCTAAAGCCCACATCGACGAGGACATAGCCAAGCAAAATGCGCTCCTCGGCGATTTGGAAAAGGCGCAAGCGGCCTATGACGACGCCTGCAAGGCATACGAAGAGGCAAAGGCCGCGGCAGACAAGGCCACCTCGCCCGAGATAACGAAACCGACCGAGACGACGCCTCCCTCCGGCTCAACGCAACCCGCCGAGGCGACACCGCCCGTTGCCTCACCTGCAACCGGCAAAGACGCCCTACCAAGCTCGACCAAGCAGGCGAACTCGAGCAGCGGCAAGCAAGCAAATACGACCGCCGGCAAGCTCGCGAACACGGGCGACACAGCACCGAGCGCAATAGCACTCGCAGGAATCGCCGCCATGGGACTCGGAATAACCGCCACAGCCACACGCCGCATCAAGAACTCAAAATAGCCGACAGAGCATTCTGCCTTCACCAATCCACAAGCCCAGAGACAAAAAGAGGCTCGTTTCCCCAACCTAGGGAAACGAGCCTCTTTAACTGCAAAAATTCAAGCAACAGCACCGCCGCCTCTTGAACCACATAGCCATCAATGCCCAGACAACACCAGCAAGCCGCATTCCACAAGGGATAGATTTAAATTAGATAAACGCGCCTTTACGGATGATTTTTGGACGACGGGGCCCGGTCAGCGGCGAGGTGTTTGGTAGTCGAGCGATCCCGCAGGCGAAGCCGAGGACCAGCGAGACACCAAATACCTCGCCGCCGGCCGGGCCGTGTCGCGGCACCAAAAAGCGCCCGTGCGCTCGATGGATTCGGATGCCCGACAGAGGCTCCTTATGGCTGCTTCCTTCCGGACCTGACCAGATTCGGAACATGTCGTCATCCGAACCCATCGAACGCGCTAGGCGCTCGGTATATCTTACCTGCTCCCGCCCGCCAGAGCAAGGTAGCTAATTTGGGACGGAGCTTTTTTGACTACTTTTGCAGCCCGATTGCCAGAGCAGCCAATGAGTAGTCAAAATAGTCCGATCCCAAAATGACCGGCTTGGTGCCGCACCACAGAAAGGGCCCATCTACTACGTTTAGGCCGCAGGGGTCAACCATAGCCGGCTTTTTCGAAAATCGGCAAGCTTTCTACCTGCGGTTTTGTTTTTGCAAATTCCGGGATGGTCGAAGGTGGCCGGTTTAACGTAGTAGATGGTCGCATTTCGTGGCAAACGGTCCGACCCAAGGCACAAGGCGGCCAACCTCGAATGGCCATTCTCGAAGTTGCGGTGGAATACGGACTGAATTGGCCCCTTAAAGGCAAAAACGCTCCGTATTTCACCGCGACTTATCGAGGGGATGGGTTTTAGATACGGCCAAGGTCGTAGGATCGAGCGGCCGCTTCGCCGGCGCAGATGAGGTTGGTTGTGACTTCTTGCGGATCGAGTGCCTGTTCCAGGCCCATGGGTTTGCGGCAAATCGGCAGTACAAGGTCGATGCCTTGCCCATACACCGCATCCAGGTTATCAGCGCGACCGCCCACGACAGCAATCACCGGCTTGCCATATCGCTTCGCACGACGGGCCACACCCACCGGCGCCTTACCGGCGGCGGACTGCTCATCCATATTGCCCTCGCCCGTTATGACCAGGTTGACATCGCGTACGCGCTCGTCAAACCCAATCAGATCGAGCACCGTCTCCACGCCCGAACGCAGCTCCGCACCGAGCGCCAGTAACGCCGCGCCCAAGCCACCGGCAGCGCCCGCGCCGGGTACACCGAGCACCGAGCCAAATGTCCGTGCGCCCTCGGGTGTGCGCAACAACCCCTGGGCTCGAGCTCTGGCAATCGCCGCATCGAGCAAGCGACCGTAGCCGACCATCCAGCCGTCGTATCTGCGCAGCACCTCGACATCATCCGCCGGCAGGCCCTTCTGCCCGCCAAACACCGCCAGTGCGCCTCGACGCCCCACGAGCGGATTCTCGACATCCGAAAGCACAACGATGCGAGCATCATCCAAAGCCTGCAGCGCGGGCGCCAAATCAACGCTCGCCACCTGCTCAAGGCCGGCAAGACCGGGGGCGACATCGCAGCCCCGATCATCGACCACACGCGCGCCCAGCGCCTGCAGCATGCCGGCGCCACCGTCGTTGGTGGCACTGCCGCCCAGACCAATATAGAGTGTCCTTGCGCCCATGCGAACTGCGCGAAGCATAAGCTCGCCCACGCCATAGGTCGAAGCCGCCAACGCCGCCGACTCCATACAGCTCGAATACCCAATACCCGCCGCCTCGGCCATCTCAATTACAGCCGAGTCGCGCTCGTCGTCCACCAGCATCCGGGCAGACACGCGATCGCCCAAGGGACCTGCCACCTCACAGGTCACAATCTCACCGCCGCACGCGGCGATGGCGTCGAGCGTTCCCTCGCCACCATCTGCCAGCGGCAAAGCGTTCAGCTCGGCATCGGGCCACACACGGCGCATGCCCTCGGCAACCGCCGCCTCCGCCTGCGCGCTCGAAACGCTGCCCTTAAAGGAGTCAATCGCCAGCAGCACACGGCGGGGCCGGCGGCACGCAGGACCAAAGTCAACCGCCGTACCAGCATCCTCACCGACACCTGCAAGCGCTGCGGCGTGAGCGGCATGCGCCTCAAGATCGGCCCCACAACCGCCATCAGCGCCGCCCGCTCCGCGCAGACCGCCAAAATAGCTAATCAGCAGCTCACGGCATTCATCCGCCAGGACCCCAGCCGTCACGTTAAACCGATGATTCAGGCGCGAATCGGCATTCAGGTCATACAGCGAACCCAGCGCGCCCGCCTTGGCATCACTCGCGCCATACACGCAGCGCCCCACGCGCGCGTTGACCATAAGGCCCGCGCACATGCAGCAGGGTTCCAACGTCACATAAACCGTACAGTCGAAAAGGCGCCAGCGGCCAAGCGCCTGGGCAGCGGCGCACACGGCCGCAAACTCGGCATGAGCCGAAGGGTCCTGGTCGAGCTCGCGACGATTATGCGCCCGCGCGACGATCTCACCGTCGCGCACCACTACGGCTCCGATGGGCACCTCGCCCACCGCCGCGGCGGCGCGCGCCTCGGCCAGTGCCTCGCGCATGAACTTCTCGTCGATTTCGGTGATCGTCATCGTTCGCCTTCCCTGTTGCAAATTCAAAACGATGCTATCATTACGACTCACGGAGAGATGGCAGAGCGGTTGAATGCGGCGGTCTTGAAAACCGTTGAGCGCGAGAGCGTTCCGGGGGTTCGAATCCCCCTCTCTCCGCCACTCCTAGTGATGCACCGGTGTCATGGTCCGCTCAAACAGCGCATCGACCACGTCGGCTATCTCAGGTCGACGCTCAAGATCGTGGCCCGATTCCCACCATATCGTGAAAAGACGAATAATACCGCCGGCGACAAACTCAGACGTCGTCTCGAGTGACACGGGGGCCAGGGCGTCCTCGGCAAGCACGTTCATCACACGCTCGCGGATGGAGCGGGCAATGCGGTCGCAAATAACGTTGGTCAACATGCCCGACATGCTGCTTGCCAAAATGTTATCCATGAGCCGCTCGTGCGTCAGAATCAAATCCATGGCATCGTCCAAAATCGCGTGCCGAAGCGCGCGCACGTCCTCGGCAGACACTGCGCCGGCCTCATCGGGCTGTTTTTGCGGCAAGCCCGACATGAGCTCATCGATATAAAAGGCAAAGTAATCGTTCTTGTCGCGAAAGTGCTTGTAGAACGTCGTGCGGCGAATCATGGCGCGGTCGCACAGCATGGCAACCGTCAGGTCCTCAAAACGATGCTCCTCGAGAAGCTCGGTAAAGGCATCGAACAGGGCGCGGTAGGTTTTCTTGATGCGAAGGTCCACTGGTATCGCCATCCTCAGGGCAAAGACAACACTCGTCAATCTGTCGCATATCTTACACCTGTACCTCGCGCGCTTTGCCCCGGTGCCAACCCCGCCGAAAACACAACGCTTACCGGAAAGTTCGGCACGGTCAAACGTTGCGGGTATACTAGTAGCGTTATACCAACGGCAGCTGGCGCATGCCGCCGCGGCCATTCGAAACGGAGACATCATGATTACCGTCATCATCGGCATCGTTGTTGTCATTGTGATTGTCTGCGCCATCGCCGGCATCTACAACAACATGGTCACCAAGCGTAACCGCATCGATAACGCCTGGCAGAACATCGATACGCAGCTGCAGCGCCGCAACGACCTGATCCCCAACCTGGTCGAGACCGTCAAGGGCTACGCCAAGCACGAGCAGGAGACGCTCTCCGCCGTGATCAGCGCGCGTAACACCGCCGTCAAGGCCACCACGCCCGAGGCCAAGATGGAAGCCGACAACGTGCTGACCGGTGCGCTGCGTCAGCTCTTCGCCGTAGCCGAGGCCTATCCCGATCTTAAGGCAAACACCAACTTTACGCAGCTGCAGGCATCGCTCGAGGATACCGAGAACAAGATTAGCTATGCACGCCAGAGCTACAACGATTGCGTGCTCAGCTACAATAACGCTATCCAGACGTTCCCGGCTGTCATCTTTGCCGGCATCTTCCAGTTTAAGGAGCGCCAGGGCTTCGAGGCCGCCGAAGCAGCCCGCCAGGCCCCGACCGTCAAGTTCTAGTAGTTTGGCAGCGCATCCTTAATCGGCCAAATGTATAAACCGCCCCGTCGAATGCATACTTCGACGGGGCGGTTTCCTTTTTCGCGAAGGTCCCCCTCTAAGCGCCGTGCATTTTTAGGAGTATTCAACATAACCAAGAGCTTCGGGCGCCACGATAAATGCCAAAGACCGCGAATATCCCTGCAATTCAAACGCTGCCAGCCCATAACCCCGCCCATCATTCGTAGAAAACATCGAGAAATCCCGATTTTTTGCCCGAGGTCGGTATGCAGGGGCCTTCGATTGCAGAATACTCGCAAAAATGCACGTCGCCACCACCCCCACATGGCGCGAACCAAAACAAAAGCGCGGCCTAAAAGGCCGCGCACCATCTTTAATTCAGATTAATTATTGTTCGTTGTGACATCGCCGAGCCCGCAGGGCGGAGAGCAAGCTCCCTCCCGGCGCACTCCGCAGGACGCAAGAAGCCCTCGCCGCACGAAGTGCGCAGCGAGGGCTTCTTGCATGTCCGAGGACGCGCCAGGAGGGAGCTTACTCTCTGCCCGGACAGGAAAGGCTAATTACGCGACGGTGTAAACCCAGTTGTGCTTGTCCTCGACAGCACCAGACTGGATGCCGGTCAGAGTCTCGCGGAGCTTCTTCATCACAGGGCCGATCTCGGTGTAGCCAGCCGGGAAGGTCACGGTCTCGTCGGCGCCGTAAACCTTGTTGTCGATCTCGCCAACCGGGGAGATGACGGCAGCGGTGCCGCACAGGCCGCACTCGACAAAGGTACCGGCCTTGACCTCGGCCCACTCGACGGGACGCTGGTCAACGGTCATGCCCAGGTCCTGAGCGACCTGAACGAGCGAGCGACGGGTGATAGAGGGCAGGATGGAGTCGGTGTGCGACTGCGGAACGACGAGCGTGCCGTCCTCCTTCACGAACAGGACGTTGGCGCCGCCGGTCTCCTCGACATAGGTGCGGGACTCGGAGTCGAGATACAGGTTCTCGGCATAGCCCTCGCGATGGGCCTCCATCGTGGGCTTGAGGGACATGGCGTAGTTCAGGCCGGCCTTGATGTTGCCGGTGCCGTGAGGTGCCGCACGGTCATACTCGGAAACGCGCAGCTTGACGGGCTTGAGGCCACCCTTAAAGTACGGACCGACCGGGGTCACGAGAATGCGGAACGTGTACTCAGGAGCGGGAGCCACGCCGATCACGTCACCGGAGCCGATCATAAACGGACGCACGTACAGGGTCGCACCGGAACCGAAGGGCGGAACCCAGGCGGCGTTGGCAGAAACGACCTGCTTGACGGCTTCAACGAACTTGTCCTTGGGGAACGGGGGCATCTCGAGGCGCTGCGCAGAGTTGTACATACGCTCGGCGTTCATGTCGGGACGGAAGCAGACGATGCTGCCGTCCTCGGCGGTGTAGGCCTTCAGGCCCTCAAAGACCTCCTGGCAGTAATGGAAGATGCCGCCGCACTCGGAGACATGCAGGGTGTGGTCGGTGGTCAGGCCACCCTCGTCCCACTCGCCGTCCTTCCAATGGGCCTCGTAGCTGTAATCGGTCTTCATGTAGCCAAAGCCGAGGCTACCCCAATCGATATCCTTTTTCTCGACAGTCATATGTCGCTCCTTACATACACAGTTGCATACTCGCGAACCCGCACGCAAGGACCGAGGCCGGCCGCGTCGCAACGTCGCACGCCCGGAGCGTAGAGCCGGACGGGACACGCGAGCAGCATCAAAGCCGATGGCACGTCGATTCGCATGCACGAGATTGTACTCCGCACGCGCGTCGGATAAAACGTTTTTCTTTAACTAACTAAAGTATTTTCATTTGACCGAAGCAAAAAGGCCCGCCACCGTAAGCGGTGACGGGCCTCAACTGCACGGTTTGCGCGCTGACTCGAGCTACGCGTTCTTTTTGCCCAGCTTAGCCTTAACCAGACCGACCACGGTCGGGATGATCGACACGGCAACGATGCCGACGATTAGCAGCTCAAAGTGCTCCTGCACAAAGGGGATGCCGCCAAAGAAGTAGCCCAGCAGTGTGAAGAGCGTCGACCAGGTAATGCCGCCCAGCACGTTAAAGATGACAAAATTGCGCCAGTGCATGCCGCCCATGCCGGCGATAAAGGGCACAAAAGTGCGGATAAACGGGAAGAAACGGCCCAGGAAAATAGCCAGGTGGCCCCACTTGTCCAAGAAGTCCTCGGACTTTTTAATGCGCTCGGGCGTCATGGCCTTGACCTTGCCCGAAGCGATGATCTTTTTGCCAAAGAAGTGACCGATCATAAAGTTGCACTGATCACCCAAGATGGCAGCCGCCCATGCGACGGCCAGCAGGGCCACGATGTTAAAGCCACCGTTGTGGGCAAAGAAGCCCGAAGCAAACAGCAGTGAATCGCCAGGAAGGAACGGGAAGAACACCACGCCCGTCTCGATAAAGATGATCAGGAACACGCAGCCGTAGGCCATAAGCGGGCCGGCGGCGATCCAGCTGGCGATCGCGGTGCGCGGATCCTTAAGCAGCTCGGCGATAAAATTGATGAAACCCATGAAGTAAAACCTCTCAGTTGTGGGCGCGGATACGTCCAAGTTGACCAGTATACGGTTGCGGTGCCCCCTCGTGCGCAAC
The DNA here is from genome assembly GCA_048428865.1 of Collinsella sp. Lineage (GTDB taxonomy): Bacteria > Actinomycetota > Coriobacteriia > Coriobacteriales > Coriobacteriaceae > Collinsella. The sequence goes on along the minus strand of DBFOPP010000055.1, from coordinate 24,090 downwards.
CCCACAAAAGCATGACTCCATTACCAGCAAGTTTGCATAACTGACATCTGTAGCGCAATGGCGCCAAGATTGTCCTTCCTAATCCCTAGCAAATCGCTATACTTTATTGAATCGCATTGCCATGGCGCTAAGGGAGGGCGGCCGGTGAGCTTTATCAATACCATTCGCGAGGATATCAAGACCGTCCAGGCGCAAGACCCCGCTGCACAAAACGGTCTGGTCATCTTCCTTTCCTATCCTGGCCTGCACGCCAAGTGGAACCACGTGCCCGAGCACTGGCTCTGGGAGCACGGTCATCGCTCGCTCGCCCGCGTGCTCTCGCAAATCACCCGCCACATCACCGGCGTCGAGATTCATCCCGCGGCACAGATCGGCAAGCATTTCTTTATCGACCATGCCATGGGCGTCGTCATCGGCGAGACCACCATTGTGGGCGACAACTGCGTGCTCTACCAGGGCGTTACGCTCGGCGGCACCGGCAACGAGACCGGCAAACGCCACCCAACGCTCGGCGATAACGTCACCGTGGGCACGGGCGCCAAGGTGCTCGGCAACATCCGCATCGGCAACAACGTCAAGATCGGCGGCAACTCGGTCGTCGTCAAGGACGTGCCCGACAACTGCACCGTCGTGGGCGTGCCGGGACGCATCATCAAGCGCAACGGCTGCCGCGTGTTCGAGGAGAGCTTCGACGCCAAGCAGCATCGCGAGTACATGCCCGATGACGCTGCCGAGCAGAGTGCCCTCAACCGCCAAGGCATCACCGAGAACGCCCGCCGCGTCAAAGAACTCGAGCGAGAGGTGGCCGAGCTCAAAGCCCTCGTCGCCAAGCTCGTGGACGAACGCTAGAGGCGGACGACCACCGACAACATTGACGCCAACGCAAAGGCGCGCCAGAGGATTCACCCCCGACGCGCCTTATTTGTGATGTGGCAAAGAGACTGTCCCTTTGTCACATTATGCGAACTGGCTCAGATAGAGGTCGGCGTAGGCACCCTCGGCAGCCAGCAGCTCCTTATGCGTGCCCTGCTCGATAATGTTGCCGTGATCCATGACCAAGATCAGGTCGGCGTCCACGATCGTCGACAGGCGATGCGCGATCACAAAGCTCGTGCGCCCGCGCATAAGCGCGTCCATGGCACGGCCGATGGCAAGCTCGGTACGCGTGTCCACGCTTGAGGTCGCCTCGTCCAGGATGAGAATCGCCGGGTTGTTGAGCAGCACGCGTGCGATGGTCAGCAGCTGACGCTGGCCCTGGCTAATGCTCTCGGCATCGTTGGCCACGCGCGTGTCGTAGCCCTGCGGCATAGTGCGCACAAAGAAGTCGACCTGCGCGGCACGAGCGGCGGCCACAATTTCGTCGCGCGTTGCCTCGGGGCAGCCGTAGGCGATGTTTTCGGCAATCGTGCCATCGAACAGCCAGGCGTCCTGCAGCACCATGCCAAACTGCTGCCGTAGCTCGCCGCGGTCCATGCGGCTCGTATCCACGCCGTCGAGCGTAATACGCCCGCCGTCAATCTCGTAGAAGCGCATGAGCAGGTTGATGAGCGTCGTCTTGCCTGCGCCCGTGGTTCCCACCACCGCGATCTTTTGGCCCGGCTCGGCGGTAAACGACACGTCGCGCATAAGCGGCTTGTCGGGCGAATAACCAAAGCGCACGTGCTCAAAGGAGACGCGGCCCTCTACGCGACCCGGCAGCTTGGCGGCCTCGTCCGGCAGCGGACCGGCTTCCATCTCGGGCTCATCGAGCAGGTCGAACACGCGCTCCGCACTCGCCAGCGCGCTCTGCAGCGAGTTAAAGGTAAACGACAGCTGCGTCATGGGTTCGGACGCCTCGTAGATAAACTGAAAGAACGCCTGGAACACGCCGACGGTCATGTGACCGGCAACCAGCATGCTGCAGCCCACCAGCGCGATCACGATCTGCGCCAAACGGCCGATAAAGCGCACCGCAGGGCCGACGGCATTGATCATAAAGTCGGCCTTGGTACTCACGCGCGCTAGCTCCCTCGAGGCCTCATGCACTTCGGCAGAACTCTGACGCTCGCGGTTAAACGCGCGAATCACCAAACGGCCCGAATAGCCTTCCTCAACCGCGCTCGTGATTTTGGACACCCACTCCTGGCGCTCGCCGGTCACGTCATGTGTGCGACGCGAGACCACTTTGGTCATCAGCAGCGACAGCGCCATAAAGAACAAAAAGACGAGCGTGAGCGGCACGCTAAACACGAACATCACGCTCACGGCGCCCACCACGGTGCCGATCGACACAAGCAGCTGAAGCAATCCGCGCTGCATACTCTCGGACATCTTGTCCAAGTCGTTGGTCGCACGGCTGACGACCTCGCCGGGACGATGCGCATCAAAGTAGGCAAGCGGCAGACGGTTGAGCTTTTGCGCGATGCGGTTGCGTAGGCGCAGGTTGAGGCGCTCGGCAACGCTCGACATCAAAAAGCTCTGGAGTGCGTAGAACGAGGCGGCGGCGGTCCAAATCATAAAGTAGATGAAGATGGTCCTGCCGCAGTTCTCCCAGGTAATGCTGAAGGTAGTGTTGTTGGCAAACGCCAGCTTCATGTGCCCCCACAGTTCATCGATCACGCGGGCGCTGTAAGCCGGCGCCGCGGTGTTAAAGATGACATAGAACACGATGCTCGCGAACACGATATAAAAGCGCCAATGGTCGCCGGCGGCCTCGCTCCACAGGCGGCGCACCGTCGCCCAGGTGTCGCGGGGCGTCTCGTCCTCGTCCTCGTCGTCAACGTCGCGCATGCGCTCCGCCTCGGCGCGGGCGCGCTCGTCCTCGGCGCGCTCGTTTTCCTCGTAGAGCGCCTGGCGGCGAGCCTCGCGCTCCGCCGCCTTGGCGGCTTCGTCCAGGCCGGGCATGGCGCCCGTCTCCTCAACTGTCTCCTCAACCGCGGCATCATCGACGATGCCCTGTTTTTTGAGCTCCTCGGTCATGCTACTCACCTCCCTTCATCTGTGATTCCGCGATGGCGCGGTATACCTCGCAGGTTTCCATCAACTCGTCGTGCGCGCCCAAGCCCACGACCTCGCCATCCTTGAGCACCACGATCTGGTCGGCATGCAAAATAGTCGAGATGCGCTGGGCGATGATGAGCACCGCGGCATCGCGCGTCTCGTCCTGCAGCGCATGGCGCAGTGCCGCATCGGTCTTAAAGTCCAGAGCCGAAAAACTGTCGTCGAAGATATACAGATCGGCATGCTTCATGAGTGCGCGGGCAATCGCCAGGCGCTGGCGCTGACCACCCGAGAAGTTCGTGCCGCCCTGGGCCACCGGCGTATCGAGCCCCTGGGGCTGGTCGAGCACAAAGGTGCTCTGGGCAACCTCCAGCGCATGGAGCATGTCAGCCTCGGTCGCACCCTCGTTACCAAAGCGCAGGTTGCTCGCCACCGTACCCGAGAACAGCCACGCCTTCTGCGGCACGTAAGCGATATGCCCGCGAATCTCACCTTGCGAAAGGTCGCGCAGATCGACGCCGTTCAGGCGAATGGTGCCCTTCGTGGCATCGTGGAAACGCAACAAGAGCTTGGCCACCGTTGACTTGCCCGAGCCCGTTGAGCCCACGATCGCGGTCGTCTGTCCGCGGCGGCAGGTAAAACTCAGGTTGCACAGGGTGTCCTCGTCGGCATCGTCAAAACGGAACGACATGTGGTCGAACACAGCCACCACGTCGGCCCCATCTGCGGACTCAGGCGCCCCGTCGCCCAGCGTAGCCTTGCCGTCTACAATGCTCGGCTTGATTTCGAGCACCTGCTGTGCACGGTTCAGGCATGCGGCGGCGCGCGGGAGCGTCAGAATCACCATCTGCGCCATCATCACAAAGAACAGGATCAGGATCGCGTACTCCAGCACGGCCGAGATGCTACCGATTTGCATGGCGTGGACGCCCACGCGGTTGCCGCCCACCCACAGCACCGCCACCTCGGCGATGTTCATCAAAAAGAAGCTGGAACTGTCGAGACCCACAAACAGGTGGTTGACCTTGATGGCGTTGGCCGCGTAATCGCTAAACACCTCGTCCAGGCGCTGCTCCTCGTGACGCTCCTTGTTAAATGCGCGGATGACGCGCACGCCCACGATGTTCTCGCGCAGCACCACGTTCATGCGGTCGATAAAGCTCTGCAGGCGCATAAAAATCGGCGCGGCGTTAGCCACCGTAAAGACCGCCGCCACCAGCACGATCGCAACCACCACGCCCAGCAGCGTGCCCATGGCGGGATCGATGAACCAAGCAAAAATGATGCCTGCCACGGCCAAGAACGGCACCGGCAGCACCAACTGAATCGTCTGCAGGATCGCTTGCTGAATCACGTTGATGTCGTTGAGCGAGCGCGTGATCATCGAACCCGTGCCAAAGCGCTCAAAGTCGCTGGCCGCGAGTTCGAGCGACTTGTCGTACACGGCATTGCGGATATCGCAGGCTACGTTGGCGGCCAGGCGCGCCGAAAGATAGCAGCCCAACACCGTGCCGCCGCTGGCCATGCCGGTCGCGATAAGCATATACAGGCCGTTGCGTAAAATATAGTCGACATCGCCCGTGGTAATACCGGTGTTGACCATGTTCGCCAGCATCGTGGGAACCAACAGCGTACCGACGTTATCTATCAGCACCGCAAACAGCGTCACCGCAATCAGACCGCGGTACGGCCTCATAAACCTCATTAAGAGTCGCATGTGTCCCCCTCGCCCTTATCGTCAGCCTCGTTCTCGGCGGCCACTTGCCGTTTAAATGCCTCGCACTCTTCGTTAAGAACATGGGAGAACTTACCGACCAAGCGCATAATCTCGCGCTGCTCCCACAGCTCGAGCGCCTCGAATGCCTGTTGCTCGGCTTTTTGCGCCGGCAACGCGTAGCGCTTGGCAAACCGCACGCCTTCTTCGGTCAGTCGCACAACCTTGTTCTTACGACTGCCCTCGGCAAACTCCAACGTCGCAAGCCCTCGCGCCCTAAGCGTCTTAATCGCCGAATTGATGGTCTGTTTGCTGTAGAACCATTCACTCGTCAGCCGACTCACGGCAACGCTTCCGCCCGCCGCACTCGTGTCGACGAGCATCCAGTAGGCGCAGTCCGAAAGACCGCAGGCGCGCGCGAACTCCGAATAGACACGGTCAAGCCCGTTGAGCATCCGGTCGAAATCGACCAGGCTAACTGCACTATTCATCTCTCCCACCATTCGATAGTCCGAGTTTTGACCAATTTATATCTCTACATTAGTCCGAGTTTTGACTATCGTCAATAAGCTCGTTGTTTATGGTCGTCCCTACATAAGCATATCGACAAAAAAGACCGCCGGCGCGGGGGCGGCGCCGGCGGTTGCGAGAGAATATCGATTGTTGGCTGTTACGCAGCGACGGCCTCATAGACCGTAGCGCCCGAGAAGCTGTCATGCAGGCTCTTGCCGGCAATCCACGGCAGCTCGACGACCTCGCAGACCGTGTTGACCAGCTCGGAGCAGTCAGTAAAGTGGCCCTTATCGTTGAGGGCCTCGCAATCCTGAACACGCCAATAGCCATCGGTGTGCGTGATGTAGTACTCGTGATCGTTGATCGACACGAAAGCGCGCGTCTTGGAACGCAGCAGCTTCAGAAATCCTTCGAAATCGGTCTCGACGACATCTCCAGCCTGGAACATGATGTTACCTCCTGGCCCGGCGCCACCACGGCGCATTGATAAACGTTGGTGCTCCTTTAGTAAAACCTTTATCAGAGGTTATGCGTTCGTCATTTAGGCAAGTGGTAAAAAACCGCAGGGTAGACGGGATAAAACGTTTAACCATCCCATTTGTTTGTCACATTCTGAAGGTACTTTTATGCAAACCTACTTTCCCAATTGGAATCTATCCTTTTGGCCGGGCAATTGACCGTCTATCGTTTGAGCCCGACGGGTATGAACGGGGCATCTGCAACGCCACCGCAAGGAGACACCATGGAGACTATCGAAGCACTCATTCACCGCCGCAGCTGCCGCAACTACAGCGATCGTCCCGTCGAGGCCGAAAAGCTTGCACGTATTATCGAAGCCGGCCAATATGCACCGAGCGGCATGGGCCGCCAGCCGGTGACGTTTGTCGCCGTCACCGACCCCGCGACCGTCGAGCGTCTCTCGCAGCTCAACGCGCAAGTCATGGGCAGCAACAGCGACCCCTTCTATGGCGCCAAGACCGTTGTGGTGGTGCTGGTTGACCGCAGCGTGCCCACACATCTGGAAGACGGCTCGCTCGCCATGGGCAACTTGCTCAACGCCGCTTATGCGCTGGGCGTCGATTCGTGCTGGATTCACCGCGCGCATGAGGTCTTTGACTCGCCCGAGGGCCTGGAGCTGCTGGCCAGCTGGGGCCTGCCCGCCGACGGCAGCCTGCGCGGCGTCGGTCACTGCATTCTGGGCTATGCCGAGGACACGCTACCCGAGCCCAAACCCCGCCGCGACAACGTGGTATACGTCAAGTAGCGCAGGAGTGTCCCAAACTGCCGGCAGAAAAGGAACGTCCCCTTCTGCCGGCAAGCTATGTTGATATTTGAGTTGTCGTCGTTTCGTCCGTCTGGGCCGTTTCGGCGCCATCGCCCTGTTCGTCCTCGTCCTTTTGCGCATCGGCGATGGTGGAGGCCGCCGCGACGATACCGCGCTGGGGCGCGACACCCGTCTGGGTCTGAGCGCCCTCGATAACTTCTGTGCCTGCATGCGCGAGCTCGGGCGATTTAAACACTGCGTCCAAGTTGGCGCCACCGCCGGCATATCCGAGCGCAGCGAGCGCGATGACGATCACTGCAACGGCGGCCACGATCGGCACGTAGCGATGCCAGCCGGCGGGATTGAGCCCGCTGCGGCGAGCCGCCCCGCGGCTGATGTAACCGAGCGTTCCGTCGTGCTTGAGCTTTGAGCCCACCACGCGTTTGCGGCCCCACAGCGAGGACTCTGCCTGCATTGCCAAGCGGGCGCTTGCCGAAGGATAGCCGTATTTAGTGCGCTTGAACGAGCCATCAAACCCCGAGGCGTGTTTGCCCCACGTCACCGATGTCGTGCGTCGGTTAACCGGCGCGGCGCTCCGCCTTCTGCGGCTCGGTTTTGAAGTCTCAGCCATATGCCCTCGCACGCCGTAACCAAATCGAAACAATAACGCTTTGGACTGTAGCACACGCGTCGCGCGCGGTCACGGGCGCCTCGCTCAACGGTCATCGTCTTTCAGCAAGCGCCACAGCGTTGTACGGCTTATGCCCAGCACCTCCGCCGCACGGGTTCGGTTGCCGTGGAGATGGTCTACAACCAGATGCGCGATATCTCGCTCGGTATCGGCCAGCGGTCGCAGGATATACAGGTCACTTTCGAGCGTCGGGGCGCCAAAGGTTGCGGTCTTAATCACATCCTCTTGGGCGAGCACTTCCTCCGCTACAGCGCGGTCCACCGTGCCCGCCCCCACCAATATATACAGTCGTTCCGAGACCTCGCGGAGCTGCAGATAATTGCGCGGCCAGCGGTAAGCATCGAGCGTCTTCGTCGCCGCGGCAGACAGCGTGGGCGCTGCCGTCCCAAATGCATCAGCGAGATATTCCAAATAGCGCGCAACCTTCGTCGACGCGGCTCCCTGCTCGGCGATTGCCGGCGCCACGCTCACCGCACAGGCGAAGCGCTCGGTCACAAAGGCGGCTTGATCACTTTCGCTGCCGCCCGGCATGTCATTCGCCGTCAGCACCACATGGCAGCGCGTCGCCAACGCGGTGTCGGCCATCGTGGAAACGAGCTCGCGGAGGCGCTGGGGGCCAACCGCGTTCCAGCCCTCAATGCAAAGGGTCAGCCCCGTTTGGAACAGCGGCGATTCGGAGCTTTTGAGCATATGGCGCCAACCGCGATCGGTGAGTTCATCGAGCGCAACGGAAACAAAGGGCTGATCGGCAAAAGGACCGTCCAGATAGAGGCGCTTGGCGATCTCGACCTGGCCCGCTCCCAGCTCACCCTCGAGCATAAGGGGCACACCGCGCGCGTAGCTCTCGGCAACTGGTGCAGCCACCGCAGCGGCACCCTCAACGATGCCGTACGCGCTCGATTCGTAGCGGGCCTCAACTTCGTCGGCGTTGAGCCACTCGACGCCCGCATGCGCCGCGGCACCGCGCACCTCGCGGACCACGACGGCCCAAAGGCCCCCGCCCTCTTTGTCGGTGGGGCGAACGGTCAGGCTCAGGCGCGTACCCGCACGCCCCATAACAAGACGCGCGCCGTCTCCTATACGGTCGAGGCGTTCGGCAACAAAAGTCGCCACATCCCGCTCAAGCGCCGCGTCATTCATGGTCGAGATCGCGACGTCCCCACGCGCATCGATTGCCAATGCCGAGGCCCCGGCAGCAGCTAGGGCATCGGTCAAGATGTTCAGTTTGGCATCGCTATCCATGATTTGCCCCTGTCCGCGGCGACGTGCAACCGCCGACGGTCGCACGACCGAGTGTTTCAAAATTGAACGATATTGCTCACCAAACACTATAGGGCAGAAAGCGCCGTCCTGCGAGTATAGGTGTTGCCCCGCATCGCCATCCTGGCGGGGCGATAAGAGCTCTTCGGGACTTATAAACCTGCGGACAAGCCATACCCGCAAGAGCTCCTATCGCTCCACCGTGAGAATGCGCTCGCCAGCACGCAGCACGCAGCACGCAAATAAGCTACTTCTCTACCAGATTCCCAGCACGTGTTGCATTCCCAAACTCATGCACGCAATGCCAATCCAGCAGCAAAAGCCCAATGCGATGGGCTTGCCGCCCTTTTTGACCAGCTCGACGATATCGGTATTAAAACCAATAGCCGCCATGGCCATCACGATAAAGAACTTTGACAGCTCCTTGATGGGCGCCGTGATGGACACAGGAAGCTGAAACACCGTGGTGATCACGCTCGCCAGCACAAAGAACAGCACAAACATGGGAAACGCGCGTTTGAGGGAGAACGTGCTTTTGGCGTCGCCGCCGGCCTTGCGCGCCAGATGCATCTGCCAGCAAGCAAGCGCCAGCGTGATGGGAATGATGGCCAGCGTCCTGGTGAGCTTGACCACTGTGGCGCTCTCGAGCACATTGGCGCCGGGATGCATACTGTCCCAGGCACTCGCCGCAGCCGTTACGGACGAGGTGTCGTTGATGGCGGTGCCGGCAAACAGGCCAAAGCCCTCGTTGGTCAGCCCGAGCATGCCGCCGAGCGTCGGAAACACGAGCGCCGCGATAACGTTAAACAGGAAGATGACCGAAATGGCCTGGGCAATCTCGCGATCGTCGGCATCGATGACGGGTGCGGTCGCGGCGATGGCAGAACCGCCGCAAATCGACGAACCCACACCCACAAGCGTCGCGATCTTGCCCGGCACGTTCATGACGCGGCAGAGCACAAAGGCGATGACAAGCGAGGTCGAAATTGTCGCCACGATAATCGGCAGCGACTGGGCGCCCTTGGACAGAATCTGGGAGAGGTTCATGCCAAAGCCAAGCAGGATAACCGCGTACTGCAAGACTTTTTTGGACGTATAGGTGACGCCGGCGGCGAGCTGTTCGCGACGATTCTTGGGAAAGACGAGTGCCAGGACCATGCCAAAGAGGATGGCAAATACCGGCCCACCGACCACCTCAATCTGTTTGCCGAGCAACGTCGCGGGAATGGCGATGATCAGGCAGAACAAGACGCCTTTCCAGCGCTCGCGTACGATATTTGCCAGTTGCATATGGGACTCCTTCTTTCTATTTCACGTTTGCGACGGCTTATGATACGGCAACATTGAGCGCAGCCTTGCGCAAACACAGACTAAGATGCCGCAATAGTTCTCGGGCAACAGCCGAATTACCCACCGCGGAGAGCTGATTCGCGGCATAATTAACAACTGACATATGAGTTTGATAGAACAGTTGCGAGGCGCTATGGAAGAATCGATGCACGTCGGCGAGCAGGAAACGAGCCTACAGGACCAGTCCTACCACACCATTCGACGCAAAATCGTCTACCTGGACTACAAGCCGGGCGAAAAGCTGGGCGTCAAGCAACTTTGCGACGACCTGGATATGGGGCGCACCCCTGTGCGCGAGGCACTGGTGCGTCTGGCGCAGGAAGGCCTGGTGCGCACCGTGCCCCAAAGCGGTACCTACGTCTCGCCCATCAACCTCACCCTTGCCGAGAGTGCCTGTTACATCCGCGAGCATCTGGAAAAGCAGGTGATCGTGGAGTGCTGCGCGCGCGCCACGTCGGCCGGCATCGAGCAGCTCGACCGCGCCATCGTGCTGCAGGAAAAGGCCATGGCCGAAGAGGATCGCATCGGCTTCTTTTTGAGCGACAACCTCATGCATCACATGATTTTTAGCATCGCATGTCGCAGCACCGTGTGGTCGTGGCTCGAAGAGACCAATGCCGACCTGGAGCGCTTCCGCTGGCTGCGCGCCGCCACGCAGGTTCTCGACAATCAGGACATCGTGAACGAGCACAAGCAGATTCGCCGCGCTATCGCCGGTCGCGACCCCATCGAAGCGAGCTTTTTGGTCAGCAAGCACCTGCATATGATGTTCCGCAACCAGACCGAGGTTCTGGACCAGTTCCCCGAGTACTTCGAGACCAGCAAGCTCCGCTAACCTGCCAAATAGGGACAGGTTCATTTTGGCAGGTTTTATCTGGGCAAATGAAACAAGGCCCGGCTCCGCTGCAACGGAGCCGGGCCTTGGTCGCCAGAATGGCGGAACCAACTACTCCACGGTAACGCTCTTTGCCAGGTTGCGGGGCTGGTCGACGTCGCAGCCGCGCAGGATGGCAACCTCGCGGGCGAGCAGCTGCAGCGGGACGCTCGCCGTGATGGGGCTGAACACGTCGCGGACGGCCGGCACGCGAATGATGCAGTCGGCAATCTTGTTGATTTCCTCGTCGCCCTCGGTAGCAACGACGATGACCTTGGCGCCGCGCGCCTTGCACTCCATGAGGTTCGACACGGTCTTGTCGTAGGTGGCACTCTTGGTGGCCACGGCGATGACAGGGAAGCCCGGGTCGATCAAGGCAATGGGGCCGTGCTTCATCTCGCCGGCGGCGTAGGCCTCGGCGTGCAGGTAGCTGACCTCTTTGAGCTTGAGCGCGCCCTCGTAGGAAATAGCGGCACCCATGCCACGGCCCACGAACAGCGCCGACTGCGCGTCCTTGCACAGCAGGGCGGCCTCATGAACGGCCTCGGTTTGGGTATCCAAAATCCACTGGATCTGCTCGGCCGTATCGGAAAGCTCGCGGAACAGCATGCGCGCCTGCTTGGTGGTCAAGCGGTACTTGACCTGCGCCAGTAGCAGGGCCAAAAGCGTGAGGCTCACGACCTGGCCGATAAAGCTCTTGGTCGAGGCGACCGCGATCTCCTTGTTGGCCTTGGTGTAGATGACGCCGTCGCTCTCACGCGCCACGGGGCTACCCACCACGTTGGTGATGCCGAAGACCTTGGCACCCTTGATGCGCGCGTCGCGAATGGCGGCAAGGGTATCGGCCGTCTCGCCCGACTGGGACACGGCAACGACGAGCGTCGTCGGCGTAATGATGGGGTTGCGATAACGGAACTCGCTGGCCGCCTCAACCTCAGTGGGGATGCGAGCCCAGCCCTCGATAAGGTTCTTGGCAATGAGACCGGCGTGGTAGCTGGTGCCGCAGGCGATCACGTAGACGCGGTCGATATCGTTGAGCTCCTCGAGCGAAAGGCCCAGCTCGTCAATATCGAGCTCGCCAGCAGGCGTCATGCGGCCCACCAGGGTATCGCGTACGACACGAGGCTGCTCATGAATCTCCTTGAGCATAAAGTCGGGGTAGCCACCCTTTTCGGCCATGTCCAGATCCCAGTCGATATGGGTGACCTTGGGCTCAATCACATTACCGGTCTCGTCGGTGTACTCGACGCCTGCGGGCGTGAGCTTTGCAAACTGACCGTCCTCGAGCACCACGACATCGCGGGTGGCGTCGATGAGCGCGATGACATCGGAGGCGACATAGGCGCCGGTCTCGCCCACGCCGACCACGATCGGGGAATCCTTGCGGGCCACGGCGATCACGCCGGGCTCGTCAGCGCACACGGCGGCCAGACCATAGGCACCGACCACGTGGGTGCAAGCCTCGCGCACGGAGGCCATCAGGTCGTGCGTCTCGGCATAAGCCTCTTCGATCAGATGCGCGAAGACCTCGGTATCGGTCTCGCTCTTAAAGTGGTGGCCGCGGCCCTCCAGCTCTTCGCGCAGCTCGGCGAAGTTCTCGATGATGCCGTTGTGGACGATGGCGATACGACCGTCGCAGCTGGTGTGGGGGTGAGCGTTAACGACGGAGGGCTTGCCGTGGGTGGCCCAACGGGTATGGCCGATACCGCAGGTAGCGTCGCTGTCAATGTTGGAAAGCTCGCTCTCCAGGCCCGCGACCTTGCCCACGCGGCGGATGACGTCGAGGTGCGCCGCGGCGCCCTCGCCCACCTCGAGCGCGACGCCCGAGGAGTCATAGCCGCGATACTCCATACGCTTGAGGCCCGTGACCAGGATGTTCTTTGCAATATCAGAGCCGGTGTAGCCGACGATTCCGCACATAAGATAAATCCCTTCGTTCGCGTGACTGCAAGACGTCCACGCACAAGGGGCGCTGAGACGTATAACGTTCGAGTATTGTACTCACGCAAGCACAAGCTGATATACCAGAAGTGGTATCTCAACTTAGATACCACCCGATGCACACACGTCCAGCCGGTCCAAACCACCACAAAGATGCCTGTCCCCTTCGTGGTGGTCGCGCTGGCAACGGCGTTTCCCCAGATAAAACCTGCCAAAATAAACCTGTCCCTTTTTGGAAGGTTTGGGATGCTACAATCTGGCTTGTACTTGAAACGCATCAAAGGGGCCGCTATGGCAAAGGTAAAAATCAGCGACGTCGCGCGCGAGGCCGGGGTTTCGCTGGGCACGGTTTCCAACGCGCTCAACCACCCCGAAAAGCTGCGCCCCGAGACCCTCAAGCTCATCAACGAGACCATCAATCGCCTTGGCTACCTGCCCAACCAAAGCGCTCGTCAGCTCGCGGGCGGCGCCACCAAGTCCTTTGGCCTGGTGCTCCCCCGTCTCGATCACGGCTTTTCGCTCCAAATCGCCAGCGGCGCCCACAACGAGGCCCGCAAGCACGGCTACGACTTGCTCATCGCCAACGCCGATAACGACGATATTCTCGAGGATCATTACCTGCGCTACTTTATGGGCACCCAGATGTCCGGCGTCATGGTTCAGCCCATGGCATCCCCCGACTGGCACCCCGCCATGACCAAGATGCCCGTGCCGATCGTCCATCTGGACATCCATTGCTCCGAGCCCGGCTACTACGTAGCGGCCGACAATGAGGCCCAGGGTCGCATCATTGCCGAACTTGCCATCGCCCGCGGCGCGCACCATATTGTCGTCGTCGGCCGAGCAGCATTTATGCAACTCACCCTGCGCGTCCTTGGCATTCATAAGGCGCTCGCCCTGCACCCCGATATCAAGATCGAAGTCATCGACGCCGGCGAATGGAATACCGCTGCCGACGGCTACGGCATCGGTGCCCAAATCGCCGAGCGCCCCGCGGACGAACGTCCCGATTTTGTCGTCGGCCTGACCGATGTGTTGGCCTCGGGCGTCGTTTCGGCACTGGTCGACAAGGGCATCTCTGTCCCCGGGCAAGTACGCGTAGCAGGCTGCGATGGCAACCCGCTCGCTTGGAGCGGATCGGTCCCGCTCACTACGGTAGCGCCCCCGGGCTACGAGATTGGCCGCAAGGGTGTCCAACTGCTGATGGAGCAAATCGAGAACAAGGCCCCGGCAAAGATCAAGCATATCCGTGTCGGCTCCGCAGCGCGTACCGTCACCGCAGTCGCCGCCGAGGATATCAACCGCCAAGAACTGGTACGTCCGTTCCTACTGGAACGCGCCAGCACCCAGGCAAGCAGCCAGACCGACGCCACGGCCATCAACCTCGGTGCGTATCTATAGCACGCCCGCGAGTATGCTAAGTCGCCGCTTAAGCAAAAGGGGCCCGACCATTGCCGGACCCCTTTTGCTTAAGCGCAAACGTGAGCAATCGCTCGTTTCAACGCCGCAATTTTCTAGCGCACAGTCTTGATTGCCGCCGCCAGGTCGAACAACGTATCGAGCACGGCCTCGCAGCCATCCACCACGTCCTGCGGCAGCGGCACAATATCGGGGACGGCAAAGACGTGGCAGCCGGCCGTGATGCCCGAGACGCAACCATTGCGCGAATCCTCGACCACGGCGCACTCCTCGGGGGCAAAGCCCGCACGCTCGCAGGCGAGCAGATACATCTCGGGGTCGGGCTTGCCGTGCACGACGTCCTCGCCACACGTTACCGTTTCAAACTTGTCAAAAAGACCGACCATCTTAAGGTTGCGCTCGGCCGTAACGAGGCGCGACGACGTCGCTAGGCCCACGTGATAGCCCGCAGCTAGCAACTCGTCTAGGCACTCGGCGGCGCCGGCCTTAAGCTCCAGTTCGGTCTTGACCATCTCGTCGCGAATCTCCTTGTGGCGACGATAGATCGCCTCGGTGGTTTCGTGGCTGCCATAATGCTTATCGAGGATATCCATAACATCGGGCAGCGTGCGGCCGATAAACTGATGGATCAGCGCTTCATCAATCGCGAGCCCCAGCTCAGCGGCGCCTGCCTTCCAGGCCTTAATCCCCAAACGCTCGGTATCGACCAGCGTTCCATCCATGTCAAAAATAACAGCCTTGATCATATCGGTCCCCCATCGACTCTCGCTGTCGCGTTGCTGCAACTCTACCGCATTTGGCAACTTGTATATAACGTATATGCCATATTGCACTTTCGTTACACAGATAGAAGTCTTATGGCAAGTAACGCATTAGGATTATAGTTTTCGATCGAGTACTCAACGATAAGGATCGTTTCATGATTTTAGACACCACGGCACCCGCAGAGGAGCTTCAAGACAAGCTATCGGCGCTCGAACAGCTGCTTTTGGCATACGGGCGCGTGGCTATCGGGTTTTCCGGCGGCGTTGACAGCAGCTTTTTGGCCGCCGTATGCGCCCGCATCATGCCTACCAATACCCTCCTCGTCCATCTCACCACGCCGCTCATCGGCACGCCCGAGCAGGCTTCGTTTGAGCGGTCCGTTGATGGACAAGCCAATGAAGGGGCACATTTTAAGCTCCCCGTGCTCAATCTTTCGGTGGATCAGCTGCAGCTCCCCCAAGTAGCCTGCAACGATGCTAATCGCTGCTACCACTGCAAGCACGCCGGCTTTACCGCCATCGTCAACCACGCCA
This sequence comes from Collinsella sp., assembly GCA_048428865.1. Lineage (GTDB taxonomy): Bacteria > Actinomycetota > Coriobacteriia > Coriobacteriales > Coriobacteriaceae > Collinsella. The sequence continues at coordinate 8,787 of DBFOPP010000055.1, read as the reverse complement.
AGTCGCTCGGCTTTCCCACCGTCATCGATGGCAGCAATGCAAGCGATCGCGGTGACTACCGCCCCGGCATGCGCGCGGCAGAAGAGCTCGGCGTACGCTCACCCCTTATGGAGGTCGGCTTTACCAAGGACGAAGAGCGCGAGCTGCTGCGCGCATGGGGCTATCCCGTTTGGAACCTACCGGCGGGAGCATGTCTTGCCACCCGCGTCCCCACGGGCGAGGAGCTTACGCGCGAGAAAGTCGATTTAATCCGCGCCTGCGAGGATTACCTGCACGATCTTGATCTGGCACAGGTACGCGCGCGCTTGGTCGGCGGCTGCATGCATATCGAGGCCGCACCCGCAGATGTCGCCAAGATTGCCACCCTCGGCGGTGCCGCCGTCGACGACAAGGGCAAGACCCTGCTGCCCGCCGCCATCGAGTCCGCGCTGCGCGAGCTGGGCTGCGACCATATCTCCCCCGAGGTCACCCCCTACATTCACGGCAACATGAATCAGTAACCTGCCAAAAAGGGACAGGTTTATTTTGGCAGGTTTTATCTGGGGAAATATCGCGAGGCAGTCGCCCCCCCTAGCACCCATCTCACTTCGAGAGACACAAGAGGGGCGACTCGGCTGCATCTACTTCTTCCGATAGCGGCGGTTGCGGCTCGTCGATGAACCCATTACTTCGATGAGTCCTTTATCCGCCATTTTTGGCAGATGGTAGCGGACGGACGAAATTTTGACCCCCGATGCAACCGCTATTTCTCGCGCCGTCATATCCACTTCGGCTCTGAGAGCCTCCAGGATCCTATCCGCTGTCGAAGCTGACGATTCTCTGCTCATATCGATAATCTCAAACGTGTCTTTGCCACATTTTGACAGGACATGTTTATCGACAAGATCCCCGCAGATCAGGCGAATGTCATCCGAATCCCACTTCAGGGCCTCTCGTATTTTTTGAACATCGCATACGCACCCATGCTCCCGCATAAACATGAGCAATGTTTCCTCGCGATCCGTCAGCTCGGTGCCCACATGGCTCTGAATCCACGTGCGGTTTTCAGCAAGCTCCGCCCCGTGCCGGGAAAGCAGCACCGTAAACGAATCGGCCTTAACGATAAATTTCGGCCTTCCAAGCGAACGAGACTCCATCTCGCGAATCATAGCCGGGATACCAGATCCCTGGCTTTCTGCAACGGCCCCCTCGGCATGCTCTAACGGCGTCGCCCCCATTAGGCTCATGAGCTTTGGGTTTCGGCAGCGCGATTCCCCGTCTGCAAGATTGTCCACCGTCTTTCCGCCCCAAAGCCCACCGGGGTTTTTGATCTCTATTCTGTCTGGATAGATATCGACACTCACGGCCTGCCCCACAAACATGGGCGAATATTCTCGATGGATGCAGGCATTTGCCAAGGCCTCGCGCAAAACCTCCTGGGGAACTTCCCAATCCTCCCTTCTGCCAGCACCTTGCACTATCGCCGCTTTGCGCAAGTTCCGTCCAATCGCGGCAAGGGCATCTTCGATGCAAGCCGGAATCGGGCCATCGCACAACTGGCGGTCAATAAACCGGGGTTGCCCGGGTGCAGATTTTTCCACATCGGAATGGACAGCGACATCGATCATGAGTTTGGGATAGAACTGCTGGGGGTAAATTCCCGCCGACAGAAGCCCTGCGAGCTTCACCGCACCATCCTTTGTAGTGATATTGAGTCTGACCAGCTGCTTTTCCAGCGTATCGGCCCCGCGCAAAACGCGGGGGGTCTGCAGCCGGCGATTTGCGATAATAGACCGCACGACATCTGGATCCAAATCCTCGACCGTTGCCTCCGAAACCACCGTGCCGTCTGCATCGCTCGGAAGCAACGCACTCTGCAGCTCATATAGCTCAGCGGGTGACATCTTGATATCTTTATCATCCACGCGCTTGTAGCTACCGCTCTGTACGCCGCGCGCGCCGATATAGCAAGGCTTCGCTTTAAGCTCAAGTTCAAAGATGCGCACCAGAAGCACCTGGAGCCCGTCGACCTCGCCTCGATCAAGCTCATACCGCGGCGCATGGGCCACCACTGCCGCTGAGCCTCCGTCTCCGATACCCGAAACAAACTGATCGCGCACCCTATCGATAGCAAAGTTAGCCGAAGGAACAAATCCTTCGGCCTCGTTCAGGCCCAAAATAATGAGCCCACCCGCAGTGTTCGCAAAAGCGCTCACTGTCTCCCATACGTCTGCGCTCAATTTATTCGTGCAGGCTTTAACTTCTACCGATGCGTCATCAGTCCCCCGCCTGCGAAGGCGCTCAACGATAAGGCCAAGAGGTTCATCCAGCAGCATTGGCATTCCGTCTCTCTAAAACGATAGATTTATCTCTCTAAAGTATAGTATATCTCTCTAACTTTAGAGAGATAAGCACCTTATTTTAGAGAGACATTTAGAGAGATGTATCGAATTCACTGTTAGATAGCCCAATGTTATCTCTTTAACTGGCTTTCTCTTTAGAGAGACAATTAGAGAGACGAGCGCGACCTCTCTAATCAAGGGCACCACTCTTTAAGGTGCACACTCCCTAACCGTGCCCTAAGTTGCGGTGAAATAGTCCCCCGATTAACCTGCCAAAAAGGGACAGGTTTATTTTGGCAGGTTTTATCTGGGGAAACGCCGAATGGCCCCACATTCACAACCGCCGCAGCTCCATATGAGGCAAATGAATCCGTAGCGTTTGTCCCAAATCTTGAGTATTTGTTCGGTGGAGCGGCCCCTGTCGGCTCCTGCTAGACTGGTAGATTCCCAACCGTCCATCCAGGAGCCTCAATGTCGCGCAAGTCCACCTACAAGCAAGTACTTTCCATCGGCACCGCCGTGGTGCTGGGGTTTGCGCTGTTTACGGGATCGCTCGACGGAGCGCCCAAGCTGCTGTCGCCGCAAAGCGATGAGCAGGCGGCGGCTCTGGCCGAAAAACAAAACGAGAGTCCCAGCCGCACCGACGACGAGGCGGGCCTGGTCGCTCGGCTCGAATCGGGAACGGCGAGCTCCCCGGACCCTCAAAACGGCCAGGACCCTGACGATGGTTCCGATTCCGCCGCAACCGACACCGATGACGACGTTTCCGCGGACAGTGCCGCCATCCCCATCGACGAGGTCGAAAATCCCGACCTCAACCGCGCCCGCGGTGTTTATCTCAGCAGCATTCCCGACTACGCCGGCAACCCCTACGTTGCCCTGCGCGCCGACAGCACGCACCCGCTCGGCACACCATCATTCACGCTCGATGAATACGAGCGCGCTACAGAAGAGGGTTGCTTTAAGAAGTTCTCCAAGCTTGACAGCCTGGGCCGCACCCGCAAAGCGCTTGCCTGCGTGGGCCCCGAATCACTCGGTCAAGGCGAGCGCGGCGATATCTCGCGTATCCATCCCGCTGGATGGCGCCAGCAGCGCTACGACTTTATTCCGGGCCAGAGCCTCTACAACCGCTGTCACCTCATCGCCTGGTCGCTCTGCGGCGAAAACGCCAACCGCAAGAATCTCCTCACCGGCACGCGTTATCTCAACGAGACGGGCATGCTGCCGTTTGAAGAGCAGATTCTCGGCTACATCCGCGACACGGGCAACCATGTGCTCTACCGCGTCACGCCCATGTATAACGAAGAGGAACTTGTCTGCCGTGGCGTGCGCCTTGAGGCGCAATCGGTCGAGGACCACGGCAAGACCCTCTGCTTCCACGTATATTGCTACAACCTGCAGCCGCACGTGCAGATCGACTACGCCACCGGTCGCAACCAGGCATCCGGAGACTAGTGCCGACCGCGCCACCCGTAACCCAAAGATGATCTGTTTTCCTCCGTCCCCCAGGGATCAAAAAGGGCCGCCCTGGGTTACCCAGAGCGGTCCTTGCATCGGCATATATGTTGCAGGCAACGCCACACGCTACTTGGCGCGACCCTCCTCATAGCGCTCGACCAGCTTGGCCTGAACGTCATAGGGAACCTGCTCATAGCCAGCGGGCTTCATGGTAAAGTCACCCGTGCCGCGCGTGATAGAGCGCAGGCGCGTCGAGTAATCCGTCAGCTCGGCGAGAGGTGCCTGGGCGATGACCACGGTGTCGCCGCGTTCATCGGTCTCCATGCCCGTCACGCGACCGCGCGATGCCGAGATGTCACCCATCACGGCGCCGGCGTAGCTCTCGGGAATAGTCACCGTGATTTCCTCGATGGGCTCCAGCACCACCGGGTCGGCATCGGCGCATGCCTTGCGCAGGCCGATGCGAGCCGCCGCGCGGAACGCCATCTCGTTGGAGTCGACGCTGTGATACGAGCCGTCGTACACAGCCACGCGAATGCCCGTGAGCGGGTAGCCGGCAATGATGCCGTCCTTCATGGTCTCCTGGACACCCTTGTCCACGGCGGGGATCAGCGAGCGCGGAATGCGGCCGCCCACGACCTCATCCACAAACTCGTAGCCGTCGCTCGTGCCGTCGGGCCCAATAAGCGGCTCCACGCGCAGCCAGCAGTCGCCGTACTGACCGGCGCCACCGGTCTGCTTCTTGTGGCGACCCTGGGCGCTCGCCGTGCGGCGGATGGTCTCGCGATACGGAATGCGGATCGGCACGCTCTTGGCCACGACCTTGGTGCGATCCTCCAAACGGTTGAGCAGCACCGAAACCTGCGCCTCACCAACGGCGGAGATGATAGTCTGGCCCGTCTCCTCGTCACGATCGATGCTCATGGTCGGATCAGCCTTGCACGCCTTCTCGATAAACGTGTAGAGCTTCTCTTCGTCCCCGCGATTCTCGGCCTCGATGGCAATGCGGTACTGCGAGTTGGGGAACTTAAACGCCGCAGCCTCGACCTTGCCGGTAATCGAGAGCGTATCGCCCGTCTCGGCCGCCAGCTTGGGTGCCACGATAATGTCGCCGGCATAGGCGTGACCGACCTCGGTCATGTCGCGGCCGCACATCACATACAGGTGAGCCAGACGGTCGCCCTTGCGCGTGCGCGCGTTGACCAGCTCAAGGCCCGGCTCAAGCGTACCCGTCAGCACCTTGATAAAGCTGATGCGGCCCTGCTGCGGATCGGCCAGGGTCTTAAACACAAACGCCACCGGACGATCATCGTCACTCGAAATCTTGAGCGAATCGCCGTCGATAAGCGGCATCTCGCCGTAGTCGGTCGGCGCCGGGAAGTACGTCGCGATGTCGTCCATCAGCGAGTTGACGCCCTGCTCCTTAATGCAATCGCCCGCAAAGACCGGCACAAAGATGCGCGCGGCAATCGCCTTCGACAGCAGGCCCTCAAGCTCCTCCTGCGTCAGCGTCTCCTCGCCTTCCAAGTACTTCATCATCAGTTCGTCGTCGGCCTCGGCCACCAGCTCGCACAGATGGTCATGGGCTTCCTCGGCCTGGGCACGATACTCCTCGGGAATCTCCGACTCAACGGCTTCGGTGCCGTTGCAATGGCGCGCCTTCATGCGCACCAGGTCGATGATGCCGTCAAAGTCCTCGCCCTCGCCCCAGGGAAGGGTCACGGCGCCCAGGCGCGTGCCAAAGCGCTCCTGCAGCAGGTCCATCGTGGTCGCAAAGCTGGCCTCGGAGCGCGACAGGCGGTTTACGAACACCGCACGCGCCAGGCGCAGGTCCTCGGCGGCATACCAGAGCTTAACCGTCGTAGGCTGCGGGCCGGCCTCGGCGTCGACCACAAACAGAGCCGTCTCGCAGACGCTCATCGCGGCAAAGGCGTCGCCGATAAAATCGGGGTAGCACGGGGCATCGAGCACATTGATGCGCGCGCCCTTCCAGTCGATAGGCGCAATGGTCGTCGAGATGGAGAATGAACGCTTGACCTCTTCGGGGTCATAGTCGAGCGTGGGCTTGGTGCCGTCGTGGCCGCCCAGGCGGGCGGTCTTGCCGGAAAGGTGGAGCATGGCCTCGGCGAGTGAAGTCTTGCCCACCCCGCCTTGGCCTACGAGCACCACGTTCCTTACGTTACCGGTCTTGGGAGCACCCATGATGACCTCCTTGCAGGGCCGCGCGCAATGCGCGACGCCAACGGGGAGAGTTCGCGGTCGGTGCCATCCCGGGAGCAGCATGGTCGGCAACCGAGCCGACTCACCCTCCAAATGTCCTATGCCACCACCCTACCCTCACGGGCGGCCGTCCATGCATACCTTTCGGCGCACGTATGAATACAGGCGGCGAGAGGAAGAGACAAGCTTGTGAGGCGATTATTGAACCCCGTCGATGCAAACAAAAAGCCGCCACAGACCGTAAGACCTGCGACGGCTTCGCCTCAATTAATAGTTGAGTAAATACCTGAGCCTATCCCTCGATACGGCTCAAGAACTCACGGGTGCGCTGCTCACGCGGATGGTCGATGACCTGCTCGGCAGGACCCTCCTCGACAATGCGGCCGCCATCCATAAAGACCACGCGGTCGGCAACATCGCGCGCAAACTGCATCGCGTGGGTCACGATCACCATCGTCATATTCTGCGCGGCAAGGTCTTTAATGACATGCAGCACCTCGGCCGTCAGCTCGGGATCGAGTGCCGAGGTTGGCTCGTCAAAGAATAAGATTTCCGGATCGAGCGCCAGGGCGCGGGCAATACTCACGCGCTGCTGTTGACCGCCCGAAAGCTCACAAGGAACCTTGTTCTCGTTGCCCACAAGCCCCATCTGAGCAATCAATTCATGCGCACGAGCTTCCGCCTGCTCGCGCGGGCGCTTAAGCACGCGGATCGGCGCGCCGATGATGTTTTTCATCACGGTATAGTGCGGGAACAGGTTGTAATTTTGGAACACCAGACCGAATCGCGAGCGCGCCTGCTTGGGCACATCGCCCTTCGCATAGACCGCGCCCGAACCCGCATCCGTCGCAACGGCAAGGTCACCAAACGAGAGCGAGCCTCCGTCGAGTGTCTCGAGCAGCGTGGCGCACCGCAGCAGCGTGGACTTGCCGCCACCCGAAGGCCCGATAATCGCCACGACCTCTCCACGCTTTACCTCGAGCGAGATATCCTTGAGCACCTCATTGCCGCCAAACGCCTTGCGCGCGCTTTCGATTTTCATCACTGAGTTAGTCATGATAATAGTCCAGCTTCTTTTCGGCAGCGCCCAGCAGCATCTCGACGACGAAGTTAAAGACCCAGTAGATTAGCGCCGCGATCGCAAACGGCACCATGCTCACCTGCGAGGCGACCAGCGCCTTGGCCGTCGAGAACATCTCACCCACGCCAATGGCAAACGCCAGCGACGTGTCCTTGACCAGCGTGATGATCTCGTTGCCCATCGCAGGCAGAATACGCTTGGCGACCTGCGGCATCACGATATACAGAAACGTCTGCATGCGCGAATAGCCCAGCACCTCGGCTGCCTCGTATTGACCGCGCGGAATGGACTGCAGGCCCGAGCGATAGATCTCGGCAAAGTAACCGGCGTAGTTGATGATGAACGCCACGACGCACGCCGTCCACTTGGAATCGGGAGTGAGCGAAATGCCAAACACGTAGTACGGGGCAAAGTAGATGGCAAACATCTGCAGCATGAGCGGCGTGCCGCGCATGACCGAGATATAGATGCGCGCGATCCAGCGAAGCAGCGCGATTTTGCTCATGCGCATAAACGCCACGGGGATTCCCAGCGGAATCGACCCCAGCAGCGTCAGCACAAACAACTGCAAACTGACCAAGAAACCCTGGCCAAGCATCTGTATCATGACCTGAATAGACATTACTTGAGCACCCAATTATCGAAAGATAGACCATAGCTTGAATACTTGTCGCACAGGTCCTTAACCGTGCCGTCCTCGTAGAGCGCCTTGAGCGACTCGGTCACGGCGTCGGCCGACTTGGTGTCGCCCTTCTTAAAGCCGACGGCGTAGTGCTCGCTGGACAGCGGCTCATCAAGCTGCGTATAGGCATCGGGCTTGGCGGCAAGCTGATACTGGGCAATCGAAAGGTCACAAGCCACGGCATCGACCGCGCCGCTCTCGAGCTGCATAAAGGCCGTGTTGTACTCGCCGATCGTGTCGAGCGTGGCAAACGTCGCCGCCAGATCCTTCTGGTCACCCTCAAGCACGTCCTGCGCAGCGGAATCAGTCTGGGTAATCACAGTCTTGCCGGCAAGATCGTCCCAGCCCTTGATGCCCGCATCCTTCTTGACCACCAGCACCTGCTCGTTGAGCATGTACGGCTCGGAGAACGTGTAGTCGTCCTCACGGCCCTCCATGGTAAAGCCGTTCCAGATGCAGTTGATGGCGCCCGAGTTAAGCAGCGTGTCCTTGGCATCCCAATCGATGGCCTCGTATTTGACCTCCCAGCCCTGCTTATCGGCAACAGCCTTGGCAAGATCGAGATCAAATCCGGTGTACTCGCCATCGTCGCCCACAAAGCCGTACGGAGGATAGGACTTATCAAAGCCCACCACGAGCTTCTTGGACTCCGCAGCGCCCTTCACATCCTTGGCCGCGGCAGAGCCAGCAGCGGAGCCCTTGCCGGCACCACCGCCGCAACCGACAAGACCAAGGCCAAGCACCGTGGCGAGCGAGCCGGCTAGACCAACAAACTGACGACGAGACATATCGGTATTCATGGTATTCCCCCTTGATGGCACTTTAGTTAAGTAAAGTGAGTCATGTAACGTTCAGAATCATACACTTTACCTTGATAGAGTACAAGGGAGGGTTTGCCCGGCGTGGGCGGGAAGCGGCGCGTAATTAAGTTTCCTGCTCTACAGTCCTGCGCAAGACGGAAAGCACATTAAGTGCTTTCCTTTGCGTGCGGAACTCGCGATAAACTTAATTACGCGCCGCTTCCC
>DBFOPP010000054.1:0-3229 GCA_048428865.1 Collinsella sp. | reverse complement strand
GTAATGAGCGTCTTAAGACCCAGGCCGATCAGACCCAGGCCCATGCGCACGCGGCCGGGGCGATGGCGCTCGATGGCCTTGGTCTTGCCGGCGGGCTTATCGCGACGGGCGCTCGTCTCGGGTGCGGGCTTGATGACCTGCGGATCGGGCTGAGGTGCAGGTGCAGGCTCGGGCTCAATGACGGTCGCCTGGACCTCTTGGACCTTGGGTGTGGCCGGCTGCGGCTCAGGAGCAGGGGCGGGCTTTGCCTCGGCGGCGGGCTCCGGAGTCGCAGTAGCGGGCTCGGGCGCTTTCTCCACGGCGGGCTCTGCGGCAGCCTCGGGCTCATTCACCAGGGGAGCTGCAACCGCTTCCGGTTTGGCAGCTGCCCCGTGTTCAACCTCGGCCTGAATAGCTTCTTCGGCCACACGTTCCTTCTCCTGTGCGCGCTGCTGCGCGGCGGCCTCGGCGTTGCGATAGGCACGCTCCAGTAGAGCTTCCTGCGAGTTGAAGGGTTTCTCACCCTCTGCACACTCCACGGGGACCCAGGTGCCGTCGCTCGTGAGGCTGCGGGCCTTCACGTTGTCCTGCAGCTGCATGCCCATGCACTCGTGTACCAGGGCGCGGCAGGTGGGGTCGAGCACGGGGAAGGCAATCTCCACGCGGTGCTCGGTGTTGCGCGTCATCATGTCTGCCGAGCTCAGGTAAATCATGTCCGAGTCCACGCCGAAAGCATAGACGCGCGCGTGCTCCAAAAAGCGTCCGACGATGGAGCGGACATGCACGTTCTCGGTCTTGCCCGGAACACCGGGCTTGAGGCACGAGATGCCTCGGATGATCATGTCTACGCGCACGCCGGCACACGATGCCTCGGCGATCTTGTCGATAACCTCGCGGTCGGTCAGCGAGTTGAGCTTAAAGAACACGCGGGCGGGCTCGCCGGCAAGGGCGCGCTGGATCTCGCGGTCAAGCCCGCGCATGATGAGCGGTTTCAGTCCGACGGGCGCCACACCCAGGAAGCGGTAGTCGCCGCGCAGGTTGCCCAGCGACAGGTTGCGGAAGAACAGGTTGGCGTCCTCGCCGATGCCGGGATGGGCTGTCATGAGCATAAAGTCGCTGTAGAGTTTGGCCGTCTTCTCGTTAAAGTTGCCGGTGCCCAAAAGTGTGAGGCGCGTTAGCGCCATGCCCTCGCGATAGGTGAGCTGGCAGATCTTTGAGTGGCATTTAAAGCCCTCGGAACCATAGATGACGGTGCAGCCGGCCTCTTCCAGGCGCTCGGCCCACTCGATGTTGTTCTGCTCGTCAAAGCGTGCGCGGAGCTCCATGAGCACCGTGACCTCTTTGCCGTTCTCGGCAGCATCGATCAGCGACTCGCATAGGCGGCTCTGCTTGGCCACGCGGTAGAGCGTGATGCGCAACGAGATGCACTCGGGGTCGTAGGCTGCTTCGTGCACCAGGTCCAAGAACGGGTTCATGGCCTCGTAAGGGTAGAAGAGCAGCTTGTCGTGCTGCAGCACCTGCTCGCGGATGGAGCGGGTCATGTCGATGGTGGGATTGGGCTGCGGCTTAAACGGCGTAAAGAGCAGCTCGTTGCGCAGGTGCTCGGGAATCTTGCCCTCAATGCCAAAGACGTAGCCCAGGTTGAGCGGGATATCGCAGGTAAAGACCGAGCGACGCGAAAGCTCGAGCGCCTTGCGGATAGTCTTGAGCGTCGCCTTCTCGAGCGATCCCGAGACCGCGAGCACTACCGGCTGCAGGCGCAGGCGCTTCTTGAGAATGCGCTTCATGTGCTGGCGGTAGTCCTCTTCCTCCTCGACGCCCTCGCCGTCCGGATCGATGTCAGCGTTGCGGGTGACGCGGATCAGCGCACGATCCAGCGGCTTATAGGAGCCAAAGCAGCTGTCCAGGCAGGCGAGGATGACGTCCTCGAGCAAGATGTAGGAGTAGGTGCCGGTGGGCGAGGGGATCTCGACCACGCGGTTCATCGAGGCGGGAATCTCGATAAGGCCCAGCAGGCTCTCCTCGTCGGTGGCACCGTCCAGACCACAGGCCAGATAGAGCGCGCCATTGCGCAGGTTGGGGAAGGGGTGGCGAGGATCGATGACCAGCGGCGAGATGACCGGTGACACGTAGGCCTGGAAGTAGCGGGTTACAAAGGTGCGCTCCTCGGGCGTAAGCGAATCGATGCGGGCGCGGTGAACGCCCAAGGTGTCGAGCTTGCCCTCGATGCTCTTAAAGATGGACTCCCAACGGGTAAGGAGCCCGGGCATTTCGGCCATGACAGCATCGACCTGTTCGGAGGCGGTCATATTGCTCTTGTTGTCGACAGGTTGTTTTTTGAGCTCCGCCAGATCGGACAGGCCGCCCACGCGCACCATAAGGAACTCGTCGAGGTTGGACTCGAAGATCGAGACGAACTTTAGTCGCTCGAATAACGGAACGGTTTCGTCGAAGGCTTCGTCGAGCACGCGGTTGTCAAAGCGTAGCCAGCTGAGCTCTCGGTTTTGCGTGTACGAGAAGTCGCGCGGCGGTTTGCGCAGCTTTGCGGCGGCTTGCTTCTTTTCGATTTTGCTCGGCATATGCATCTGTCCGTTCAGTCCCCACAAGGGACGGTAGCCTAACACTAATCACTATTGTCTCAATTTAGTCGACCGCTGGCACGGACGTATCGCGTGAACGGTATCTTTACCTACTTCTTACGCTGACAAGTCATAGGACTGACGTCCTGCTCGTCTGCAAGCGGTCTATATCCTCACTCAACTGGTACGTAAGTGTGAATAAGAATGATGGATAGCTGAATATCATTGAATGCAGGCGGAAACGTAAACAAACATCATTTATATACATAAAACCGATTTAGCTATGCAATTCTGAATCAAAAGTTTAGAGATGCAATTGCAAATAGTTTTTTGGAAAAAGAGCGTTTACCTTAGAAAAGTTACTTTAGAACGCCGAAGTACATTATGGGGGAATCTCGTGCGATATACCGTTCATCGCACTTTGTTGACCGTTCGGGGGCGAGGTGGAATTGCGGGTGGAATTTGGATATAACTAGAGCTGTCAGCAAGCAGCGTCCGCTATGGAAGGGCGCTGAGAGATTCGGCCGAAAGGCCCGAAAGAAAGGTAGGAGGCCATGACGAAAGGTCTGCACGTGCCTTCCGAGATCGGCAAGCTCAGGAAGGTCTGCCTGCACCGTCCCGGCGACGAGCTCCTCAACCTGCCGCCCGACGAGCTCGAGCGACTCCTGTTC
>DBFOPP010000053.1:0-66909 GCA_048428865.1 Collinsella sp. | reverse complement strand
CGGAAGCTAAGCCCCATCGCGCCGAGAGTACTGCGGGGTCAGCCCGTGGGAGGCCAGGGCGCCGCTGACCGGTGGACGGCACCGAGCCGTACGCTTGAACTGAGAAGGGGGAGGCCTCGCGGCCTCCCCCTTTTTTGCGTTATATACACGTTGTACTTTGGGACCTAGCTCCCCCGTATTCGCTCTTACTGTTTGGCTGTATTTTGAGTTCTTCTAGCTTATTTGAGCGATAATTACTCGCATTGGCGTTAGGGAGGGCTTGATGTTTACCGTATTTGTCTTGGGCAATATTGCTTCGGGTAAGTCGACTGCCTGCCGCTATTTCGAATCTCGTGGCGCTATGCTTATCGATCTGGATGAGCTTGCAAAATCTCTGTATGTGCCGGGCTCTGATATCGTCAATACTCTCGCGGATGAATTCGGTTGGGACATTTTGGATGAGGAAGGCGGCATTCGCCGCGGCATCCTCGCTTCTCGAGCTTTCGCTTCTCCTGATTCGGTCGCACGTCTCAATGGCATCGCTCATCCCGTTCTGATTGAACAGCTTTCGCTTAGGATTCTCGATCCGGTTTGTTGTACGGTTTCGTCTCCCCGTTATTCCTTTGCGGTAGTCGAGGTTTCTGCTCCGACTGGTTTTGAGGATGCATTTGGTTTGGCTGATGAAATTCTGGTCATCAGCGCCCCTTTATCAGTTCGTCGCGAGCGCGCTATTCAACGTGGTATGGAGCCATCTGATTTCGATGCCCGTTCTGCTTGTCAGCCCGAAGAGTCTGCGCTGTGCAATCTCGCTACAACGGTGATTGACAATGCGGCAGGCGATAACTCGCTCTTTGAACAACTGGACGCATGGCTTGCGCGCCATGGGTTCGGGGATGTAGTGGATAAGGAGGAGGCCGATGCCTAAGACACGTTTCCTTACGTGGTATCGCCTTATACCGCTGACTGCCGTTTTTGCCTTCGGCCTTATCTCATTCGTTTACTCGTATGCTCCTGCCGCTTTCTTTAAGCCGCTGTATCCGATTGACTACGAGGCGTATGTAAAGCAATCCAGTATTTCGCATAATCTGGATCCGTATTTGGTGTGCGCTGTCATTAAGTCTGAATCGAATTGGGATCCCGAGGCCGAGTCGAATCAGGGTGCTCAGGGATTGATGCAGCTGATGCCCGAGACTGCCCAGGATATGATCGCCAAGGGCCTTGTCGACGGTGGCGAGTATTCGGCCGACAACCTTAACGATCCGGCTACGAATATCGAGTTTGGCTGTGCGTATCTTTCGTATCTTCTAGCGTATTTTAACGGGTCGACTGACAGTGCCATTGCTGCCTATAACGCCGGCATGGGCAATGTCGACGGATGGGCGCAGCAGGGTACGTCGCTTCATAATGCAATCACCTTTCCCGAGACGCAGGCGTATCTGATTCGTGTCAATAATGCCTGGGCTCGCTACAAGACCATCTATCCCGATCGGTTCGTATAGGACTATGCCTGCCGCCTGCGTATACTGCAGATGTATGAGTTAGGAGTATCCATGGCGGAATTTGAAGTAGAACGCGTTGGTGGTGAACTTAAGCGCTTTGGCGTTGAAGGCTCTGACGTGCCGTTTAAGGTCGTGTCTCCCTATGAGCCTGCCGGTTCCCAGCCTAAAGCCATTGAGTCGCTTGTGCAGGGTGTGAGGGACGGAGACCGCTATCAGGTTTTGCTGGGCGTGACTGGTTCGGGCAAGACCTTCACGATGGCAAAGACTATTGAGGCCCTGGGAAAGCCGACGCTGGTCATGGCTCCGAATAAAACGCTCGCCGCTCAGCTTGCGAGCGAGCTCAAAGAGTTCTTTCCCAACAACGCTGTGGTCTACTTCGTCTCGTACTACGACTACTATCAGCCCGAGGCGTATGTGCCGCAAAGCGATACATATATCGAGAAAGACTCCTCGATTAACGAAGAGGTCGAGATGCTGCGACATCAGGCGACCGCGTCACTGCTCTCTCGACGCGATGTGATCGTCGTCGCATCGGTCTCGTGTATCTATGGCATCGGCTCTCCAGAGGACTATGCGGGCCTAGCTCCAAACGTCGACAAGAAGGTTCCGCTCGAGCGCGATGACTTTATCCATGCACTTATCGATATTCAATATGATCGCAATGACTATGACCTTGCACGCGGCACGTTTCGCGTGCGCGGCGATGTTGTCGACGTGTATCCGCCTTATGCCGAGCATCCGTTGCGGTTTGAGTTCTTTGGCGACGAGGTCGAGCTGATTGCCGAGATCGATGAGGTCACCGGTGAAATGCTGCGTGAGTACGAGGCCATCCCCGTATGGCCGGCATCGCACTACGTGACCGAGAAGCCGAAGATCAAGGCGGCTCTGAAATCGATCAGCGAAGAGTGCGAGAAGCGCGTCGCGGAGCTCAAGGCGACCGACAAGTTGCTCGAGGCGCAGCGTCTGCAGCAGCGCACCGATTATGATCTTGAGATGCTCGAGACGATGGGCTTTTGCAACGGCATCGAGAACTACTCGCGTCATCTGGACGGTCGCAAACCGGGTGAGCCGCCGTTTACCCTAATCGATTACTTTCCCAAGGATATGCTCTGCATCATCGATGAGAGCCATGTGACGGTGCCGCAGATTCGCGGCATGCACGAAGGTGACCGCTCGCGTAAGGTGACGCTGGTGGAACACGGTTTTCGCCTGCCCTCGGCGCTCGATAACCGCCCGCTTCGTTTCGATGAGTTTGAGGCAAGGATACCCCAGTTTATCTATGTTTCGGCCACGCCGGGCGACTACGAGCTGCGGGTGAGCCAGAACGACGTGGAGCAGATTATTCGTCCGACCGGCCTGCTCGACCCCAAGATTGACGTGCGTCCAGTACGCGGCCAGATTGACGATCTTGAGGACGAGATTCGCGAGCGCGTTGCCCGCAAGGAGCGCGTGCTGGTGACCACGTTGACCAAGCGCATGGCCGAGGACCTGACCGACCATCTGCTCGACGCGGGCATTAAGGTCAATTACATGCACTCTGATACGGCGACAATGGACCGTGTCGAGATCCTGCGAACGCTGCGCGAGGGCAAGATCGATGTTCTCGTTGGCATCAACCTGCTTCGTGAGGGCCTGGATCTTCCCGAGGTCTCACTGGTGGCAATTCTCGACGCCGATAAGGAAGGCTTCTTGCGCAACCGCCGTTCGCTGATTCAGACGATTGGCCGCGCGGCCCGTAACGCCGATGGCGAAGTCATCATGTATGCGGACGTTGTGACCGATTCGATGAAAGAGGCCATCGAGGAGACGCGGCGCCGCCGCGAGATTCAGATGGCATATAACGAAGAGCATGGCATTGTGCCCAAGACGGTGCGCAAGGCCATCAACGACATCTCAAGTTTTATTGCCGAAGCCGAAAAAACCGTGGGTTCCAAGGGGCGCTCGAAGGGCGACTCCCTTGGCCATGGCGCATTCTATACGCCCGACGAGTCGGGCGAGGGCGGCGTGCCGGAAACGGTGGCACCCGAGCAGACACTTGCGGAGCAGTTGGAAGAACTGCCGCATGACGAGCTTGTGCGGATCGTCGAAACCATGGAAGAGGATATGCGCAACGCTTCTACCGCCATGGACTTTGAGGAGGCGGCGCGCCTGCGCGATGCCGTCGTTCAGATTCGGGCGATGCTCGAGGGTGCGTCTGAGGACGAGACGATCGAGCGCTTACGTTCGCAGGCCCGCAAGGGTTCCACGTTCGCATCGGGCAGAAAACGCCAGGGTGCACGGTTTAAGAAATAGCGAACAGGCCCCGAGTTCCCTGTGGAGCTCGGGGCCTGTGTCTTTTGCGTGCTGGAATTCGTGCGCTAGAGGTCTGCGATCAGGGCTTCGGCACAACGAATGCCGTCGGTGGCCGCGCTCATGATGCCGCCGGCATATCCAGCTCCCTCACCGCAAGGGTAGAGGCCCGGGGTCGACACGGCATGGCACGTTCGGTCTCGGGTGACAGTAACCGGTGAGCTCGAACGAGTCTCCACGCCGGTAAGAACGGCATCGGGGCGGTCATAGCCTCGTAGCTTTTTTCCGAGTAGGGGAAGTCCCAGGCGGAGCGACTCGACGATATGCTGCGGCAGGGCTTCGTCAATTGCCGTCCAGGTCACACCGAGCGGATAGGTGGGCTTTACCTTTCCGGGCGCCTTGCTGGCGCGTCCTGCGAGGAAATCTCCGACGAGTTGTGCTGGTGCGTTCCAGTTGGAACCACCCAGGCGATAGGCGGCCGCCTCGCAGGCACGCTGGAGCTCGATGCCGGCGAGCGGGTCATCGTTGGGAAGGTCCTCAGGCGTGACGTTAACGAGCAGGGCGGCGTTTGCGTTGCGTCCGTCGCGGGCATTGAGGCTGGCGCCGTTGACGCACAGGTGGCCCTGCTCGGAAGAGGCGGCGACAACCTGTCCGCCGGGGCACATGCAAAACGAGAACACGCTGCGGCCGTTGGGAAGATGGGCAACAAGTTTGTAAGGGGCCGCCCCGAGCGCTGGATGTCCCGCCAAGGCTCCATATTGGGCTCGATCGATGTCGCGCTGCGGATGCTCGATGCGAACGCCCATGGCAAAGGTCTTTTGTGCGAGGGCCACGTTGTGGTCTTTAAGGAGCTCAAAAATATCGCGAGCAGAATGCCCGCAGGCGAGGATGAGGTGCTTTGTCTCGATTGGCTCGCAAGCGGCGTCTTGGGACGATTGGACATCAATACCGGTAATGGCGCCAGACGCGTCGATGTGAATGTCGACGAGCTTTGTTCGATAACGGACGACACCTCCGAGCTGCTCGATGCGCTGGGATATAGCGGTGACAACCGTGGGAAGGATGTCGGAGCCAATGTGCGGCTTGGCATCCCACAGAATATCGCGGGGCGCACCCGCCTCGACGAAGGTTTCGAGGATAAGGCGATGGGCGGGATTTTTTGTTCCCGTATTGAGCTTGCCGTCCGAGAAGGTCCCCGCGCCGCCCAGACCAAACTGGATATTACTCTCGGGGTCGAGGATGCGCTCCTTTAGAAAGAGGTCGATCGCATGCGAGCGGCGAAATGCCGGGTCGCCGCGCTCGATGAGCAAGGGCTTAAGACCTGCTTCGGCGAGCGTAAGCGCAGCGAAGAGGCCGGCGCATCCGGCGCCGACAACGACAGGGCGTTCTTGAGGTGCGTCGGAGACGGGGGTGGGGAATGAAGGCTCATCGTCTTCTATCGCGCGTACGCGCGAGCGGTCACGTTCGGAAACGCTGTCGACCGCTTCTCGCTCGAGGTGGGGACTGGTCAGCTCAACACGAAAGCTCAGGATAAAATGGACGTCTCGTTTTTTGCGAGCGTCGATTGACTTGCGGTGGAGCTCGATGGACTTGATCTCGGAGTCCTTGCAACGTAGGACGCGCTTGGCGACTCGCTTGCCAACAATGAGGCAGGCATTTTCATCGCCGGCTTCATCGAGCGAAGCGTTGACTTGGGTGATTTCGATCATCGAGGTCTCCTTAGAGGCAAGAAAGAGGCCGTCCGGTATCCCAGACGGCCCGAATGCGTTTTTGATTATAGACTGCGCGGCTACAGGCTGCTTGCAGCGCGAATGCCCGAGAGCCATGCCCACGCAAGGTTAAAGCCTCCGCAATCGGCGTCGATGTCGAGCGCTTCGCCGCAGACGTAAAGCGGGGCGTCGACAACGCTGCGCGCGCGTAGACTGGGTGTTGAGATACTCTCGACAGATACGCCACCACGCGTGACCTGTGCCGAGCGCTCCTCGGCTGTTCCCTCAACGAGCAACTTAAAGTGCTTGAGGATCGAGACCAGGTGGATGACATCGTTGGAGCCTGGATGGCACTGCTCGAACGCCGTGCAGACGACGCGGGAGAGTTGCGGGGCGAGCATGCCGTCGAGCCAACGGGGATCGCGGGGCGAAAAGCTGCCGAGCAGCTCAACGCGCCGGTTGAGCATATCGAGCAGCTCGTCTTTGGAGAGGTCGGGGAAAACGTCGAGTAGGATCGTATCACCGCGCTGGATACGACGGGAGAGGTTGAAGACAGCGACGCCCGAGATGCCGAAGGCTCGAAACAGGACTTCACCGTCTTCGTGCCAGAGCTCACTATGGTTACGGGTGAGCGTCAAGCGGGCGCGGACGCGCAGACCATCCAACGTCTTGAGTGCCGCCCGATCGCCAACGACCGTTGCCGATACGGGGCAGAGGATGGGGCGCAGCGAGGTGAGGGGGAGGCCAAACGTATCGGCGATACCGGTGGGGTTGCCGCCCGTGGCGATAATTACGGCATGTGCCTGCAGGGCTTCGTTCTTGCGAGGGACATCGGCGAGTGCCTTCCGAAGCGAGCGGAGCTCCGATTTTCGGTCGTCGTGCTTTTTTGCCTTTAGCGCCCGCGCTGGACGGTTTATTTGGAGTGCCCAGCCTTCGGGATCTTTGCGCGCCGTGGCAATATTGGCTCCGCAGATTAAGGTGATACCCAGGCGGTCGCAAACATTGAGAAGCGCGTTGCGCACCGATTCGGCGCGAAGGGAGCGCGGGTACAGCCGGCCTTCCTCGGAGGTTGTCATGATGCCCAGCAAGGAGAAGAAACCCATAAGCTCTTGTTCGGGCCGGGGGCTCATAACGGATTCAACGAATGCGGGGTGGTTATACCGCTGAGGATCAATCGATTCGTTGGAGAGGTTGCAGCGGCCGTTACCGGTCGCAAGGAGCTTAAGGCCGCAGGCGACATCGCGCTCAACGATGCAGACGCTTTTGCCAGCGCGTGCGGCCGTAATGGCGGCGGCGAGGCCTGAAGCCCCGCCGCCGATTACCAGGACGTCATAGAAGGCGCTCGTGTTCACTTAGGCCTCGTCGGTCTCGTGCGGGGTAATAGCCTCGACGGCAGAGACTGCCTTGGGCAACATGCCATCGGGCAGCGCGGTCTCGACCTCGCCCTTATCGCAGGCCTCGGCGAGTGCCGGATTAATGGGAAGCTGGCCCAAGATGTCGAGGTTATAGCGCTCTGCGACCTCGGGGAGCTTGCTCTTGCCAAAGACCTCGATCTTCTTGCCGCAGTCGGGGCACTCGATATAGCTCATGTTCTCGACAATGCCCAGAATGGGGACGTTCATCTTCTCGGCCATGTTGACCGCCTTGGCGACGATCATCGAGACCAGATCCTGCGGGCTCGTGACGATAACGATGCCGTCGACGGGCAGCGACTGGAAGACGGTGAGCGCGACATCGCCTGTTCCCGGAGGCATGTCGACCAGCAGGTAGTCGATGGGGCCCCACGAGGTCTCGCTCCAGAACTGCCTAATGGCGCCTGCGATGACCGGACCGCGCCAAAGGACGGGGTCGGTCTCGTTTTGGAGCAGAAGGTTGGAGCTCATGACCTTGACGCCGTGCTCGGAGATTTCGGGCAGCATAAGGTTGCCAAGGGCATGGACGTGGCGTCCGCTCATACCGAACATCTTGGGGATAGAGGGACCGGTGATGTCGGCATCGAGGACGCCGACCTTGTGGCCGTGACGGGCAAGCTCGGTGGCGATGGCACCGGTGACAAACGACTTGCCGACACCGCCCTTGCCGGAAAGCACGGCGATGACGCGTTTGACCTCGGACAGCGTGTTCTCCTCAAATTGCGACGGCGACGTTTGTCCGCCGGCGGCCTGTGCGTGCTCGCAACCCATGTATGACTCCTTTGTATATGTTGGGGCCGGAGCCCCGTGATGTGACACGAGCGTCATTGTACCCTCGTTTGCGAGCGGGAGTCATTTGCGATGCATTTGGGCCGAGCGTGCTTGCAATACGATGGGTCCAAGCGAATGGGCGGGCTTACTGAACTTTGCTGGCGAACTCGAGGTATTGCATGCGCTGCAGCTTGTCGATCGTCGAGGCGTATGGGCTGTCTTCAGATTCCAAGTCGTAGCGCAGCCCGTCGGCACCAAGGTAGCCGGCGACATTGATGGTGGGCACATCTGACCTTGTTGCAAGCAGAGCCTTTTGATAGTCGGTGAGCGGGGCGCCGATCTTATTAAGGGTAATGGCTGCAATCTCGTTTGCCCCGACGGTGTCGTAGACGTTGAGCTCGGTATTGCCGGCGATTTCATAGTTAGCCCAGACGAAATAGGTCGACTGATAGACACGGAAAGCGTGGCTTGCCGTGTCTTCCTGAGGGCACAGCTCGTCGTTGAGAGTCGTTGCGGCGCTCGGCTGATGGTCGCCAAAAAAGACAAGAACAACCGGTCTGCCGATATTGCGGAGCTCGTTGATAAAGTACTCGAGGTCCCGGTCGGATGCGTTGATGCAGGTGAGATAGGTGTTGAGCGCGCTATTGGCGCCCTCGCTGGCTCCCTCGACCCAATAGTTTGTCAGCTCTTCGGCGGGAACGGTGCCATAGTCGTAGCCGCCGTGATTTTGCATCGTGACGTCAAAGATGAACTGCGGCGCATAGTCGGTTCTAAGCAGGTCGAGTATCTTGTCGTAGGTGGCGTAGTCGCATACGCCGGCATGGTAACAGGGCGCACCTTCGAAATCGCCGATTGAAAGAAAGTCTCCAAAGCCCAGCTGCTGATAGATTTTATCTCGATGGTAGTTGACGGGGTTTTGCGGGTGCATGGCGGTAGCGGTATACCCAAGCTCTTTAAGGTCCTTTGCCAGGCTGTTGACGCCATTCATCTGATACAGCTGATAGGGGATCTTGCCTAATCCGACAAAGGCCGTTGTCGCTCCGGTCAAAAATTCGAATTCGGAGTTTGCCGTTCCGCCACCGGTGACCGAAGCGAGCATGGTGCCGCGAACAAGTGTGTCGGGAAGCGAGTTGTAGAATGCGGGGCCGGTGTACCCGGCCGCCTGGAGCTGCTCAAAGCACGAAAGGTCGCTAAAACTCTCGTTCATGACGGCAACAATCGCCGGCTTGATTTCATTGAACTGGGCAACGGCAGCCGCGCGCTGCTCGCTCGAGCCATACGTGCTGTCGTAGGCGGCGGCGAGCTCCTGCTCGATGCTCTGCGCCTCATCGGGCGTATAGTCTTCGGGCTTCTCAATGGGCAACTCGTTGACCATTTCGGTGAACGAAGTGATAAAACCCTGAGACGTATATGTGGTGATGGGCTGCCAACGGTCAAATCCAAAATCCAGCGCCTGCTCCAAGTCGATGCTGGAAAAGCCCGAGAGCCCCACAACGGTCACTAGCAGAAAAGCGCAGAGGTTAGCGGCGATTGCGGGGAAGACATGGGTGGACGTACGGAGCTTGCGCGGTCGGATAAGCGAAAGAAGCCCCAGGGAAATCTCCAGCAGGGCGAGAGAGGTTACGATTCCGGCGGTAAAGGTAAACTCGTATCCCTCGCTCACTTCCATTGCGGTGCCAAGGGCCAAGATATCGCTTGGCAGGATGGCCTCGCCTTTAAACGTTATGACGAAGTGCTCGGCAATGCCAAGGATGCAACAGGCGACGGGCACGAGGGCCATGACGCCTCCATGACGCTGTCCCAGCAAATAAAGGGAGAGCAGAACCGTCGCGAGCAGCCCGACGGAAAACCCGAATGAGTTGGCGGGAATGCGATAGAACGTTTCGTTACAGGCAATTTCGAGTGAAACGAACGAGAGCGCTGAAACAGCGGCGATGACAAGGATGTCACGGCAAATACAGGCAACCGTTCCCGTCGCAAGATCGGTTTGGTCGATAAGTCCCGAAACCAAGGGCTCGACAAGAAGTATGACGGCGGTAGCACCGAGCGCCGAATAAGAAAGGACCCATAGGGAATTGTCCTCATTTACGAGCAATTGATTCGTAATCCATGCAGCTACCATGCCGAGCGGGATGAGGAGCGTCGCGCACCAAAAGACGCGGGCAATGGGCGGCTTTTCATTGTGTTTGATTGAAAAATATACGCGCACCACGACGATGGCCACGATAAGGACGGCGATGAATATGGGCAGATTGGCCATGTCGCTCGAAGTGATTTCAAGGGGGATATCTTCGGTCATGGACGTTCCTCTGTTACGGCAAATTAAGTTCAGTATTAGATTACTGTAACCTTTCCACGGCATTTCGAGAAACAAAGCGCCCGATACGCAAAGCTAAAGGTCTGCGAATCTTGTATTACGAACATCTGTGCGCGTCGAGTGCGCTAAACTCATCGACAGTATGATTCGATGCAATAGGAGGCAAGGAGCTTCCATGTCTGATTCTTCTATCGTTATTCGCGGCGCTCGTGAGCACAACCTCCGTGATATCGATGTTTCCATTCCGCGTGACCAACTCGTGGTCATTACCGGTCTTTCTGGCTCGGGCAAGAGTTCGCTGGCATTTGACACTATCTATGCCGAGGGCCAGCGTCGATACGTCGAGAGTCTTTCGAGCTATGCGCGCCAGTTCTTGGGCCAGATGGACAAACCCGACTTGGATTCAATCGACGGCCTTTCGCCGGCGGTGTCGATCGACCAAAAGACGACGTCTAAAAACCCTCGCTCGACGGTTGGCACCGTAACCGAGATTTATGACTATCTGCGCCTGCTGTTCGCCCGTGTGGGCACCCCGCACTGTCCCGAATGCGGCCGCGTCATTGAGCGCCAGACGACCGACCAGGTTGCCGACAAGGTCTTGGCGGCGGGGGAGGGCCGCCGCGCGTTTGTGCTGGCGCCGGTGGTGCGCGGGCGAAAAGGCGAGTACACCAAACTGTTTGAGGATCTTCGCGCCGAGGGCTTTAGCCGCGTGCGTGTCGACGGTGAAGTGCGCTCGCTCGACGACCCGATCGATCTGGACAAGAAGTTCAAGCACGATATCGAGGTCGTAGTCGACCGCATCGTGATTCGGGAAAACTCTCTGGGCCGCATCGCCGAGTCTGTTGAACAGGCGACTGCCTTGGCGCACGGTAATGTGAACGTATACATACTGCCCGATCGCGATGCTCCCGAGGGGACCGAGGGCGAGCTGCTGGAGTATTCGTTGGCTCTGGCGTGCCCGGAGCACGGGCACTCCATCGACGACCTACAACCCCGCGACTTTTCGTTCAACGCTCCCTATGGCGCATGTCCTGAGTGCGACGGCCTGGGCTTTAAGAAAACCGTTGATGCCGAGGCGCTGATTGAGGATCCCTCGAAGTCCATTGCCGACGGAGTCTTTGGTAGCCTGTTCGGCAATTCGAACTACTATCCGCAGATTTTTGCTGCGGTCTGCAAACACTTTAAGGTGAGCGCCGATACGCCGTGGGAGGACTTGCCCCCTCGCGTGCGTCGTGCATTTTTGGATGGCCTGGGCGATACGAAGATCTCGGTCGACTACCAAAAGCTCGACGGACGTCGCAGCCAGTGGGATACCAAGTTTTCGGGCGTTCGCAACATCCTGTACGAACGCTATACCGAGACGACGAACGAGAACACCAAGGCGCGCCTGGAGAAGTACATTCGCGAGGAGCCGTGCTCGAGCTGCCACGGCGCTCGTTTGCGCCCTGAGATGCTCGCCGTCACCGTGGGCGGCAAGTCCATTTACGAGGTTTGTTGCCTGTCGTGCCGTGAGTCGCTCGAGTTTTTTGAGGGCCTGGAACTCACCGAGCGCCAACAGTTTATCGGCGGCCGTATCGTCAAGGAAATCCTGGAGCGCTTGCGTTTTCTGGTCGATGTTGGACTCGACTATCTGACGCTCGATCGTGCCTCGGCGACGCTTTCCGGTGGCGAGGCACAGCGTATTCGACTGGCAACGCAGATCGGCGCGGGTCTCATGGGCGTGCTCTATATTCTGGACGAGCCCTCGATCGGTCTTCATCAGCGTGACAACGAGCGCCTGATCAAGACGCTCGAGCGCCTGCGCGATATCGGCAATACCGTTATCGTTGTCGAACACGACGAGGATACAATCCGTGCCGCCGACTACGTGATCGACATGGGGCCCGGTGCCGGTGTCAACGGCGGACACGTAGTCGCGGCGGGAACGCCTGCTGATATCATGGCGTGTCCTGAGTCGATGACGGGCGCTTATCTGACCGGCAAACGAATGATTCGGGTGCCTGATGAACGGCGCAAGCCCGGTCGCGGCTGCCTTAAAATTACGGGCGCTCGAGCCAACAACCTCAAAAACGTTACCGCCAAGATCGAGTTTGGTACGCTTACGGTTGTTACCGGCGTGTCGGGATCGGGCAAGAGCTCCCTGGTTACCGACACCATTGCGCCTGCCCTTACGAATGCTATTCACCGTTCGACGCGCCCTGTGGGTCCGTATAAAAAAATCGAGGGCATCGAGTGTATCGATAAGGTTATTGATATCGACCAGTCGCCGATTGGCCGCACGCCGCGTTCCAACCCTGCTACCTATATCGGCCTGTGGGATGATCTTCGCGCGCTGTTTGCGAGTACGCCGGAGTCGAAGGCGCGCGGCTACTCGCCGGGTCGTTTCTCCTTTAATGTGAGTGGCGGGCGCTGCGAGGCGTGCAAGGGCGACGGGCAGATCAAGATCGAGATGCACTTCCTTCCCGATATCTACGTTCCCTGCGAAGTTTGCGGCGGTAAACGCTACAACCGCGAGACACTCGAGGTCACCTACCGTGGCAAGACCATCTCGGACGTGCTCGACATGAGCGTCACCGAGGCGCTGGCCTTCTTTGGGAATATCCCGCAGATTAAGCGCAAGCTCCAGACGCTGTACGATGTAGGCTTGGGCTACGTGAGCCTGGGCCAGCCCGCTACGACGCTCTCGGGCGGCGAGGCGCAGCGTGTGAAGCTCGCCAAGGAGCTTCATCGACGCCAGACGGGCAAGACGTTCTATATTTTGGACGAGCCGACGACCGGTCTTCATTTTGAGGACGTCCGCCAGCTGCTCGATGTGCTGCAGCGTTTGGTCGATGCGGGCAACACGGTGCTGGTGATTGAGCACAACCTTGATGTCATCAAGGTTGCCGACCGCCTGATCGATATGGGTCCCGAGGGCGGTAACGGCGGCGGAACCGTCGTGGTTTCGGGTACACCGGAGCAGGTTGCGGACTGTCCGCAGAGTTATACGGGCAAGTTTTTGGCGCCGTTGCTCAGGCGTGACCGGGAGCGCCAGGCTCAACTTGATGCTCAATAAATAGGCGATTCAGTTTATGGGCGCCATCGACTCCTTGTGATTCGATGGCGCTTGCTGTGCCGAAGTGACGTATGCAGCCGAATTGGACATATACTTAATCCTTGCGTCCGAATGCGAGGGAAAGGATATGTCATGGCAAAGGCTGTAAAGACGCCAAAAACCAATGCGATGCGCGAGCTGGAAAGTGCCGGCATTTCCTATGTTCTACATACGTACGAAGACGATGGTGATGAGTCGGTGGGCCTGGGGGTCGCGATTTCGGAGCAGCTTGGCGAGGAGCCCGGTCAAGGATTTAAGACTTTGGTCTGTGTGACACCGTCCAACGACTATGTCGTGTGCTGCATCCCTGTTGCCGACGAGCTCGATCTAAAGTCCGCCGCGCGTGCCGCGGGGGAGAAGTCCTTGGCCATGATGCATGTGAAGGATTTGCTTGCGGCGACTGGCTACGTTCGCGGCGGCTGCAGCCCGGTCGGTATGAAAAAACGCTACCGGATGCTCATTGATGAGACGTGTGTCCTTTGGGATACCATTTTTATTTCGGGAGGCAAGCGTGGTTATCAGCTCGAGCTTGCACCCGATGATTTAATTGCATTTTGCGGGGCGACGGTTGCCGCGATTACGAGAGAGGACTGAGCGATGCCGCAGGAAGAATTGAAGCGCGGAGCTCATTTTGCAAAAGAATCTGCGCCTCAGACACCCTCATCCGAAGCTTCTTCGTCGCGAGATGACACTGACGACATGGGCTCGTCGGACTACTCCACGGTTGGTCGTTCCGCCGGGCTTATGACCATCCTGACCATCGTGTCTCGCGTCACCGGTTTTATCCGCACGTGGGCAATGGCGGCCGCTATCGGCATGTCGCTACTCTCGTCCTCCTATCAGGTCGCCAACAACCTGCCCAATATGCTCTACGAACTCGTGATGGGCGGCATGCTCGTGACGGCGTTTTTGCCCGTGTACATGGGCGTGAGGCGTGAGCAGGGTCGCGAGGCCTCGAACGAGTACGTGGGCAACCTGCTCGGCATTCTGCTTTTGGTGCTGGGTGGCATTTCGTTGCTGGGGACCGTGTTCGCCCCGGGCTTTATCTGGACGCAATCGTTCCTTTCGGGTGACGGCGGCAGCATGGATACCGCTGCGTTCATGTTCCGTTTCTTTGCCATCCAGATTCTGTTTTATGGTTTGGGCTCGGTGTTCTCGGGCGTTCTCAACGCACACCGCGACTACTTCTGGTCGACGTTTGCCCCGGTCCTCAACAATGTGATCGTCATTGCGAGCTTTATGGGTTTTGCGCCCGTGTCCGCACAGTTTGGCGAACGTGCCGGCATCATCTTGATTGCGGCCGGTACGACCCTCGGTGTCTTTGTTCAGATGGCATGTCAGATTCCCGCGCTTGGCAAGCACGGCGTGCATCCCCATATCCATATCGACTTTAAGGACCCCGCGCTGCGCCAGACGATTGCGCTCGGTATCCCGACGCTGCTCGCCACGGTGTGCATGTTTGTCTCGACTTCTATCACCAACGCTGCCGCGCTGGTGGTCCAGCCCGAGACGGGTCCTTCCGTCATCGCCTATGCGCGCCTGTGGTACACGCTGCCCTACGCGCTGATTGCCGCCTCGCTTTCGACGGCGCTCTATACCGAGCTCTCTCATGACGCACAGGAGAAGGATTACGACAGCGTTCGCACGGGCATTTCGCGTGGCGTCGCCCAGATGCTGTTCTTCCTGATTCCGTTCGCACTGTACCTGATTGTCTTCGCACGTCCGCTCAATATGATCTACTGTGCTGGCAAGTTCGATGAATCCGGCGTGGCGCTGGTGTCCGAGTACCTTGTCTACCTGGCGCTCTCGCTGCCGCTCTACGGCGTGGTCGTGTTGATGCAGAAGAGCTTCTCTGCCTTGCTCGACATGAAGCCCTATAGCCGCTATTGCCTGTATTCCGCCATCGGCCAGGCCGGCTCGGTTCTGCTGTTTGGCGTTGTGCTGGGCTTCGGTATGCCGGCAATCGCGCTTTCGTATGTCGTCGACTACGTGATCTTGGTCGGCTGTTCGCTGTGGTGGCTGCGTCGTCGCCTGCGTGGCCTTCAGGTCAAATCTATCCTACATGGCGGTTTCTTTGGCCTTTTGCTCGGTGGCCTAGGTGCTGCCGTAGGCGCCGGCGTCATGTGGGCGCTTGAACACTTTGTCGGGGCACTTGGCGGCTCGATTCTGATTACTCTTGGCTACGTTTGCGTTGCGGGTGTCGCCTCGCTTGTTGTTACCTTTGGCCTTGCCGTCGTCCTTAAGATGCCCGAGGTCTCGGCGCTGCTTCGTCGCAAGTAGGTGCGCGTGGCCGGTCACGACAACATACCAACGCTTGCCGAGCAGGTTTCGCGCGTTCCCACACAGCCCGGATGCTACCTTTGGAAGGATGCCAAGGGCGATGTCATCTACGTGGGCAAGGCGAAAAACCTGCGCGCCCGCATGCGTCAATACGTGACACTGCAGGATGAGCGTCAAAAGATCCCGCTGATGATGCAGCTGGTGGCGAGCTTTGACTACATCGTTGTCGAAACCGAGCATGAGGCGCTTGTACTCGAGCGCAACCTGATCGGCCAGTACCATCCGTACTTTAACGTCGACCTCAAGGATGACAAGAGCTACCCCTTTATCGCCATTACAAAGGGCGACCTGTATCCCGCGATCAAATACACGCGTGAGCGTCATAAGCCGGGAACGCGCTATTTTGGACCCTATACCGATAGCCGTGCGGCACGTGAGACGATAGATACGCTGCGCAAGGTTATCCCCATCTGCTCTGCATCCTGTGCGGAGTGGCGTCGTTGTCGCCGTACCATCGAGTCCCACAAGGGCGAGGAAGACATCGTCAATATGATTTGCGCACAAAACGGGCGTCCCTGCTTTGACTACCATGTCGGGCGCGGCCCGGGTGCGTGTGTCGGCGCGATTTCCCCGGCAGACTATGCCAAGAACGTCAAGCGTGTCGAGCGCTTTTTGTCGGGCCATCGCAAGGATGTCGTCGATGAGCTGACCTCCGAGATGACGGATGCCGCCGAGGCGCTCGACTTTGAGCGCGCGGCACGCGTCAAACGTCGTTTGGAGGTCATCAGGGGTCTGGACGATCGTCAGCAAGTCGTTTTTCCCTCCAGTGTCGATATCGATGTCATCGGGTTCTATCGCGAGGAGACCATCTCCGCCGCTTGCGTCTTCGTCGTTCGCGAGGGCCGAACAGTTCGCACCTGCGAGTTCATTCTCGACAAGGGTCTTGATGTTGACGAGGAAGAGCTCCAGTCGGGCTTTCTTAAGCGCTATTACGACGAGACGGCTGATATTCCAGCTGAGGTCAACCTTTCCGTCGAGCTTGAGGATGCGGAGGCGCTGGGGGAGTGGCTTGCGGGCAAGCGTGAGCGTTCCTGCCATCTCCATAGGCCGCAGCGTGGCGAAAAGCACCGTCTGCTCGATATGGCATCCAAAAATGCGCGCCATGCCCTCATGCGCTACATGATGCGAACGGGGTACGCTGACGACCGCACCAATCAAGCGCTCCTGGAGCTCGAAAGTGCGTTGGCGCTGCCATCGCCGCCGTTGCGTATCGAGTGCTTCGATATCTCTACACTGCATGGCACCTTTACGGTCGCCTCGATGGTGGTGTTTACCAACGGGCGCGCCGACAAGAGCCAGTACCGTCGTTTTAAAATTCAGGCCGAATTGGACGAGGCAAACGACTTCGTGTCGATGTCCGAGGTTTTGGGACGACGCTATGCTCCCGAGCGCATGGCCGACGAGCGCTTTGGCTCGCGCCCCGATTTGCTCGTTGTCGATGGCGGTAAGCCGCAATTGACCGCTGCGATCAAGCAACTTGAGGCTCTTGGGCTCGATATACCAGTTTGTGGCTTGGCGAAGGCCGACGAGGAAGTTTTTGTGCCTTGGGACGAGACTCCTGTCGTGCTGCCGACCGGGTCTGCTTCGCTCTATCTAATTAAACAGGTACGCGATGAGTCCCACCGATTTGCCATCACGTTCCACCGTGAGTTGCGCGATAAAGCCATGACGGTTTCGGTGCTCGATGACGTTCCAGGCGTGGGACCCACCAGAAAACGTGCCCTTATGCGCCATTTTGGCTCGATGAAGCGTTTGCGCGCGGCGAGCGAGCAAGAGATCGCGGAAGTTCGAGGCGTTCCGGCCGATGTCGCCAAAGCGGTCCACGAGGCACTTGTTGCATGGAATGCCGAACGCGCCCAGGCATCGGCCAACCGTTCCGAAAACTAAACGTGCTTCTAAACAACTGATATACATGATTGGCCGATTTTCAATCATTTATTTCGCGGCGATTACCTGTCGATTTCGGGTTTTATTAACGCTAAAACGTTTGACTAGCCATGGTGAACAACCCTGCTATCCTGCGGGTTGACGATGACTGATATCTCACCTCGTCGATACATACTGTCTGGCGAATCGTTTGTCAATGAATTCGGTGAACGGTAGTAAATACCGTTCAAGCGTATGTATGTATCGGTCGCCGAGCGCGGCACCTCAGTTGGGTTCGTCGGTAGGTAAGGTATATATCGTCCGCAAGTTGCGCGGGGGCAAGTCTAGGTGCTCCCGGGTAAGATTCTCTATTGATAGGAGAAGACATGGCCATCATCAACAAGGGTATGTCCAGGCGTTCGTTCCTCGGCCTCACCGGCAGCGTCGCTGCTGTCGCAGGGCTTGGTCTCACCGGCTGCGGTGGCAGCTCCAACGACGAGGGTTCCGCTTCCGGTTCCGCCGATTCCGCCAACCGTGGCGGCGGTGTGATTACCGCTGGTTCCGCTTACGCTCCGTCCAGCTTCGATCCCGCCAGCACCGGCTCCGCTGTGGGCCTGGGTGCTAACTGGCACGTCGTCGAGGGTCTCTACGGCATCGATTACCACGACTACAGCACCTTCAACGAGCTCGCCACCGACGATCCCAAGTCCGTGGACGACACTACCTTCGAGGTCACCATCCGCAAGGGCGCCAAGTTCTCCGATGGTACCGAGGTCACTGCTGACGACGTCGTCGCTTCCTACACCGCTTGCGCTGCTTCCGCTACCTATGCTCCGTTCTTCCAGCCCTTCGAGTCCATCGAGGCCAAGGATGCCCACACTGTAACGGTCAAGACCAAGGTCCCCAACTTCTCCCTGCTCAAGGATCGTCTGGCCATCATCCGTGTTACCCCGGCTACTCAGTCCGAGGAGGATCGCGCCAAGCAGCCGATCGGTTCCGGCCCCTGGATGTACGACTCTATCTCCGATACCGAGATCACCCTGGTTCCCAACCCCGAGTACAACGGTGAGTATGCTGCCGAGGATAAGAAGATCCAGTACAGCATCCTGACCGACCCCACCGCTCGCGTTACCGCCCAGCAGGAAGGCTCCACGCTCGTTATGGAGCTCGTCACCGCTGACGCCGTCGACCAGCTCGAGAGCGCTGGCTGCAAGATCGACAACGTCCAGGGCTTCGGCACCCGCTTCATCATGTTCAACGTCGCCAAGGAGCCTTGGAACAACGTCAAGGTCCGTCAGGCCGTCATGTACGCGCTCGACACCGAGAAGATGATCACCAACACCTTCGCCGGCCTTGCCACCGCTGCCAGCTGCTACCTGCCCAAGAGCTTCACCAACTATCATGAGGCTTCCACGGTGTACAAGACCGACGCCAAGAAGGCCAAGAAGCTCATCGAGGAGTCCGGCATCACCCCGGGTGCCATCACCCTGCGCACCACCGACAACGAGCAGATTAAGGGCATGGCCGCCCAGGTCAAGAACGACCTCGACGCTCTCGGCTTCGAGGTGACCATCCAGACCGATACCTCGCCGGCCACCTACGCTGCCATCGACGGCGGCGAGGCCTACGATATCCTCCTTGCCCCTGGCGATCCGTCCTGCTTCGGCGCTGACCCCGACCTGCTGCTCAACTGGTGGTACGGCGACAACGTCTGGATGCAGACCCGTTGCCCGTGGAAGGAGTCCGCTGAGTGGGAGAAGCTCCACGGTCTCATGGACGAGGCTCTTGCCGCCGAGGGCGACGAGCAGCAGAAGAAGTGGAACGAGTGCTTCGACATCATCGCCGACAACGCTGTTCTGTACCCCGTTGTCCACGTCAAGACCGTCTCCGCTTCCTGGGACGATCCGTCTACCGCGCCCAACGGCGAGGCCCTCGATGGCTTCAAGGGCATCGGCACGACGAGCATGTCCTTCAGGGGCGTCGCGACCGTCAAGGCCTAAGACTCGTTTGAGTCATATGTGGGGCGTCGGTCGTAAGGCAACGTCCTCATAGTTGAAACAAAGACCCGGGCGGCCTCGATGTCGCTCGGGTCTTGTAATGAGTATCCATACTCATATACCAGTTGGTCCTACCGACAAAAGAAAGGGGAGAGAACGTGAACAACTTTCTACGTTTGATTGGAAGGCGTCTCGTGGCGCTGCCGATCATGGCATTGGGCGTCACCGTCCTGGTGTTCTTCCTTATGTCGTTCTCCAAGACCGACCCCGCCTATACGGCGTTGGGTGACGGTGCCTCGCCCGAGGCGGTTGCCGAGTACCATGAGAAGTATGGTCTGGACGACCCCTGGCCCGTGCGCTACGTGCGCTACATGGGCGATCTGATCCATGGTGACATGGGCACCTATGGTGCTGCTCGCAATTCCGTTGCCAAGCGCATCTCCACGGCCCTGCCCGTCACGATGCAGCTGACCTTCATCGGTCTTGCCATCGGCGCGGTCGTCTCGTTTTTGCTCGGCGTCATCGCGGCACTGTATCGCGATAAATGGCCGGACCAAGTGATCCGCGTCTTTTCCATCGCCGGCTTGGCAACCCCGTCGTTCTGGCTTGCCGTTCTGTTGATTCTGCTGTTCTCTTCCTACCTTAAGGTGCTCCCGGCATCCGGTGCTCTGCCTCACTTCACCACCAACCCGGCTGGCTATCTGGGACGTATGATCATGCCCGCTATCGCTCTGGCATTCCCGCTGACGGGCCAGATGACTCGTATCGTGCGTACGGCCATGGTTGAGGAGCTCGACAAGGACTACGTCCGCATGGCCCGTGGCGCCGGCGTTCCCGAGAAGGTCGTCGTCGGCATCAACGTTTTGCGCAACGCGCTGATCACCCCGGTCACCACCCTCGGTCTTAAGATCGGTTACCTTATGGGCGGCGCCGTCGTCATCGAGGTCATCTTCAACCTCCCCGGCATGGGTACTGCGATTCTGCAGGGCGTTCAGGGCAACGAGGCGAACCTGGTTCAGGGCGTCGTCATCGTCGTTGCTCTTGCCTTCATCATCATCAACATCGTGGTTGACATGCTCTACCTGCTCATCAACCCGCGCATCAGGACGGTGTAGATTATGGTAAAGATTCGAGAGAAGCAAACCGAGCAGCTCGAGAAGGCTGCCTCCAAGGGGCTCAAGCTCGGTGGCTGGAAGAAGATGACGCTGTCTTCTAAGATTGCCGCCGTCGTGCTGGTGTTAGTCGCCCTGACCGCGATTCTGGCGCCCCTTCTTGCCCCCTATAGCCCGGTCGAGATTTTCACTGCTCGCCAGGCTCCCGGCAATGGATTTATCTTCGGTACCGACGATAAGGGCCGCGACATCCTGTCGCGTATGCTTTACGGTGGCCGTTACTCGCTGATCATCGGCTTCGGTGCTACTGCCATGGCTCTGGTCTGCGGCTCGGTCGTGGGCGCCCTCGCGGCGGTTTCGCGCAAGTCCGTTTCCGAGGCGATCATGCGCATCCTGGACATCATCATGTCCATCCCGGGCATCGCCCTCGCTGCCGTCTTCGTCTCCATCCTGGGCAATTCCGTGCCGTCGATCATCTTCGCCATTGGCTTTATGTACACTCCGCAGATTGCCCGTATCGTGCGCGCCAACATCGTGTCCGAGTACGGCGAGGACTATGTCCGCGCGGTCATCGTTTCCGGCGCCAAGGCTCCGTGGATTTTGATCAAGCATGTTCTGCGTAACTGCATCGCCCCGATCATGGTCTTCACCGTTACCCTGGTCGCCGACGCCATCATCTTCGAGGCCTCGCTGACCTTTATCGGCGCTGGTATCCAGGAGCCCACCGCTACCTGGGGCAACATCCTCGCCGACGCCCGCGGTGGCGTGCTCGCTGGCCGTTGGTGGCAGGCGCTGTTCCCGGGTCTGGCTATCATGATCACCTGCCTGGCGCTCAACATCCTCTCCGAGGGCATTACCGACGCCATGGCCGCTGCTCCCTCCGCCGCCCTGGATCCGACCGATTCCTCCAAGCGCCGCGAGGCCGACCTGCTGGTCTCCGACCCCGTTCGCGCTTACAAGGAGCAGGCTCAGTCCCTGTCCGCCCGTCTTGGCGCCCTGCGCGATGTCGAGCTCAAGCGTAACGACCGCCATGTGCCCGATGAGTCCGTTGAGCCGATCCTTTCGGTCCGTGATTTCTGCATCCAGTTTGAGCACCACGGTGATATCAACGTCGTCGATCATGTCAACTTTGATGTCCGTCCTGGCCAGACCATGGGCCTGGTCGGTGAGTCCGGCTGCGGTAAGTCCATCACCACGCTGGCCATCATGGGCCTGACCGACGATGACGAGCATCTTTCCGGTGAGGTTCTCTGGGAGGGCCGCGACCTGCTCAAGATGAGCAAGAAGGAGTGGTTCGGCCTGCGTGGTACCGATATCGCTATGGTCTATCAGGACGCCCTGTCCTCGCTCAACCCCTCCATGCTCATCTCTGCCCAGATGAAGCAGCTCACCAAGCGCGGCGGAACCCGCAGCGCCGAGGAGCTCCTGGAGCTCGTCGGCCTCGATCCCAAGCGCACGCTCGAGAGCTATCCGCACGAGCTTTCCGGCGGCCAGCGTCAGCGTGTCCTGATCGCTATGGCCCTTACCCGCGACCCCAAGCTGGTCATCTGCGACGAGCCCACGACCGCTCTGGACGTTACCGTCCAGAAGCAGGTCATCAAGCTGCTCAACGATCTTCAGGCCAAGCTCGGCTTTGCCATGATCTTCGTTTCGCATGACCTGGCTCTGGTCGCCGAGGTCGCCCATAACATCACGGTTATGTACGCTGGCCAGGTTATCGAGCAGGCGCCCACCAAGGAGCTGCTCACTAACCCGATCCACGAGTACACCCGCGGTCTTCTGGGTTCCGTTCTGTCCATCGAGAGCGGTTCGGGCCGCCTGCACCAGGTGCCCGGTGCCGTTCCGAGCCCGCGCGATTTCCCCAAGGGAGATCGCTTCGCGCCCCGCTCGAGCCACCCGCGTATTGGCCTGGACACCCGTCCGGTCTTCAAGCGCGTGCCCGGCACCGAGCACTTCTATTCCGAGCTCCCCGACGAGGTGCTCAAGGCAAATGGTTTGACCCCTCACGCGGAGGTGATGTAGATGAGCGAGACCGCAGTAAACGGCGTCGAGCCGATCATCTTCCTTGATGACGTCCACGTCACCTTTAGGACCCGTACCGGCTCGATTCTGCACCCCAACCTGGTTCACGCCGTCCAGGGTGTAACGATTAAGCTCATGCCCGGTCAGACGATCGGCATCGTCGGCGAGTCCGGTTGCGGTAAGTCCACCACCGCTAACGTCATGTGCGGCCTGCAGGCCCCCACGAGCGGCAAGGTCTACTTTAAGGGCAAGGACGTTACCAAACGTACCGCCGAGGACCGTCGCCACATGGGTCGCGTCATCTCGGTCGTGTTCCAGAACCCGGCCACGGCGCTCAACCCCCGCATGGTCGTTCGCGAGCAGCTGCTCGACCCCATGCGCGTCCACAACCTGGGTACCGAGGCCGAGCAGGAGAAGCGCGTCAAGGAACTCTTGGAGCTCACCGGTCTGCCCAGCTCCGCTGCCGAGGTTCTTCCCGGCCAGCTTTCGGGCGGCCAGCGTCAGCGCGTCGCAATTGCCCGTGCCCTGTCGCTGAACCCCGATGCCATCATCGCCGACGAGCCCACCTCGGCTCTGGACGTTTCGGTCCGCGCACAGATTCTGAACCTGTTGACCGACCTTAAGAAGGAGCTCGGCCTGGCCATGGTGTTCATCAGCCATGACATCCAGACGGTCCGCTATATCTCTGACGACATCATCGTTATGAATGGCGGCAGGATCGTCGAGCAGGGCGAGGCCAAGCAGGTCTTCCAGCACCCCCAGGACCCCTACACCAAGATGCTGCTCGGCGCTGCGCCGTCGCTGCTGCATCCCAAGCTCGGCGAGTAGCCTCGCTTTCCCTCCCGTGCGCCCGGTTCCCTTGCCGGGCGCACCTCCGTTGCGATTTCGAAAGGTTGGGTTCACGAGCCATGCCAAGTGCTCAGGAGCTACAACATCAATTTGGTGAATACCGAGGCGCCATGCCCCGTCCATCAGATTTCGATCTCTTTTGGAAGGATCGCATGGCCGAGGCCGACGCCGTCGGGCTTGACTATGCGATCGAGACGGCATCGGTCGCCGATGCCGCGACCTGCCAGCTTTTCGACCTCTGGTATACCGGCATGTGTGGCGCGCGCCTGCATGCCAAGTACCTTAAACCCGTCTCGGACGAGCCCGTGCCATTGGTGCTTCAGTTCCATGGGTATCCGGGTGCAAGCCGCAGCTGGTTTGAGCAGGCGTCGTTTGCGGGCATGGGCATGGCACTCATCGCCCTCGACTGCCCCGGCCAAGGAGGTCCCTCCGAGGACATTGGTGGATTTGAGGGCACAACGGTCGCGGGCCATATCGTCGCCGGTATCGACGGCGACCCGGCCAACCTCTACTATGTCCGCTTGCACCAAGATATTCGCATCCTGTGCCGCATCGTTCGCGAGCTCGAGGGCATCGATCTTGCCCGTGTGTTTGTGAACGGCGCGTCTCAGGGCGGCGGTTTGGGCATTGCGACCTGTGCACTTAACAGCGAGCTTATCAATCGCGCCGCCATCCTCTATCCCTTCCTGTCAGATTTTCGCCTGGTCTGGGATTTGGATGCCGATGACATTGCCTACGAGGGCCTGCGCTATTGGTCTCGCTGGTTTGACGAGGACTCGACTCGTATTGACGAAGCCTATGCCAAGCTGGCGTACTTCGATTCCAAGAACTTTGCCCCTATGGTCAAATGCCCCGTGCTGTTTGGCACCGGCACAGCCGATATCGTCTGTCCGCCAGCGACGCAGTTTGCGGTCTATAACAACCTGACCTGCGAAAAGCGTCATGAGTTCTTTGAAGGCTTTGGCCACGAGGAGATTCAGGATTTTGACGATTTGATCATTCCGTTTTTCTGCAAGGGAGGGGAGGCTCATGTCTAAGTGCGAGAGCAATGTTGACGAGCTGATTGTCCCCGGGCTTGTGGGAATTCCTGGAACGGTTTCGTCAAGGCTCGCAGAATATCGGGACTGGCGCGGTGATGTCCAAGCAGATGTTTCTGATTTAGAGACATGCGCTTCGAATCTTGAGATTCAAGGCCTGGCCATTACGGCGATTGACTTTGTTAACCCCTGCGCCCGTTACTCGGAGGTCTCCTTTGAGCTCGGTGACGATGCGATTCACGCTCGTTTGATCGAGCCTGTCGGTCGTGCCCGAGTATCTGAGCGCGTGCCGCTGTGCCTGATGTTCCACGACATCGATCGGCCTGTGCGCGGCTGGCATCACATGACGAGATTTGCCGCCATGGGGTATGCCGTCCTCGCGCTGGATGACGATGTTGCTGGTGCGGACGACCTGCAGCGGGGGATTTCTTCGCCCGCTTTTGTCGAGCGCGTCCGTTGGGGCTGCGCGCTGGCGAAGGTGGCGCGCAATCTTGATGGCATGGACCCCGACCGCATCTTTGCATGGGGCGAGGGTCTTGGCGGCGGAGTCGCGCTGGCGGTTTCTGCTCTGGACGAGCGGGGCCTCGCCTGCACGGCGGTTGCCAATCCGCTTCCTGGCGGCCTCGAGGCGCTGTCGTCTCGGGTGCGCGGATCGGTGCTCATGGGCACATCGCTTATGGATACCGTGAGCGATCCCAAGGATCAGTTTGCCGTATTCAACGGTCTTGAGTGTGACCGGAGGCATATCATCTATGCCAAATACGCTCACGAGCGCATCAATGCGTTCGAAAACGAAGTCGTCGACTTTTTTAACCAAACGTTCTACTCGTGTTCTTTGGCCTAGACGGCCTGGACACTGCCAACAAGAGTGGGCGGCATAGGGCTGCCCACCAGACAACTAAGGAGATTCTCGTGGCAACTCAGAAATTCACCGGCGTTATCCCTCCCGTCGTTGTTCCCGATACCGAAGATCACCAGCTCGATGTTGTCTCCTTTGAGCGCAGCATCAACCGCATGATCGACGCCGGCGTCGATGGCCTGTTCTTCTTGGGATCCTCGGGCGAGGTCGTCTTCTCCACCGACGAGCGCCGTCGCCAGATTATCGCCGAGGCCGTCCGTATCGTCGACCACCGTGTGCCTGTTCTGGTCGGCATCATCGATACCGAGACCGAGCGCATGATCGAGCACGGCAAGGTCGCCCAGGAGCTGGGCGCCGATGCCCTCGTCGCCACCTGCCCGTTCTATGCCCTGCAGGGCATGACCGAGGTTGAGGAGCACTTCCGCATCCTGCATGAGGAACTCGACCTGCCCATCTTCGCCTACGACATCCCCGTGTGCGTCCACACCAAGCTCCCCTGGAAGCTCCTTGCCAAGCTCGGCGCCGAGGGCGTTCTGGCCGGCGTCAAGGATTCCTCGGGTGATGACATCTCGTTCCGCTACCTCGTTCAGGAGAACGAGAAGAACGGCCATCCGATGAGCATCCTCACCGGTCACGAGGTTGTTGTCGACGGCGCTTACCTCGGTGGCGCCGACGGTTCCGTCCCGGGTCTCGCCAACGTTGAGCCCGAGGGCTACGTGCGTCAGTGGAAGGCCGCTCAGGCTGGTGACTGGGCTACCGTCAAGGCCGAGCAGGATCGCCTCAATGAGATTTCGCACATCTGGGATGTCACCTCGGGCGTCCAGGGCTATGCCGGTGGCGTCGGCGCCTTCAAGACCGCTATGAACCTCATGGGCATCTTCGACAGCCCGACCATGCCGCGCCCGGTGAAGGCCATGACCGGCGAGAACGTCGAGGCGATTAAGAAGGTCCTCCAGGACAACGGTCTCCTGTAAAGCTTCCCCGGGCACCCGATCTTGGGGCTCAAGCGGTCGAGCGTGACCCATTGGGTCAACGCCCGACCGCTTTCACCCCAACCTCGGGCACCCGGGAAACCTTTACCAAGCTGCGGCGATAACGCAGCCTTCATTTCCTGTAGTTGTTTTTTATCTCCTAAGGAGAGCGACATGGAGAACAAGTACATTTGCTCCGTTGATATCGGCGGCACCAAGATTGCGACCGCCATTATGGAGTACCCGGCTGACGGTAGCGTGCCTCATCCCGTTTTTGAGGCCGAGGTTCCCACCGAGGCCCAAGAGGGCGGCGAGGCCGTCTTCCAGCGTATCGAGGCGTCCATCAAGGCTGCTCTCGAGGCGAATCCCGATGTCGAGGTCCTTGGCGTCGGTATCGGTGCCGCCGGCGTCGTCGATCCCAAGACGGGCGCCATCGCGTATGCCAACGAGATCATGCCCGGCTGGTCCGGCGTTCAGTTGGGGCCGCGTCTGCGCGAGGACCTCGGTCTTCCCGTTGCCGTTGTAGGCGACGTGCAGGCTCATGCTCTGGGCGAGGCCCACTGGGGCGTCGGCAAGGGCAAGTTCTCCGTCTTGTGTCTTGGCATCGGTACGGGCATCGGCGGCGCATATGTCGAGAACGGCCGCGTGATGCAGGGCTTCCATGGTGCTGCCGGCCATATGGGCCACATCGAGTGCTCGGCTGCCGCCGGCATTCCCTGCGCCTGCGGGCGTTCCGGCCATCTAGAGTCGGTTGCTTCGGGCACTTCCATTGGTCGAATGTACGATGAGCGTTTTGGCCGCGTCGACCCCAGCCGTCCTTCGGTCGGTCGCGATGTGAACGACCTGTGCCGTGCGGGCGACGCAAAGGCGACCGAGGTCATCCATGACGCCGGCTTTGCGCTGGGTGCCAGCTTGGGCTCGCTCGCTAACATCCTGGACCCCGAGGTCATCGTGCTTTCGGGCGGCGTGATTCACCAAGGTCCCGATTGGCGTTCACAGACGTGGAAGGATTCGGTGCACGAAGGCTATGCCAGCCAGGCGCTCGATCCGCTTCAGGACACGCCGATCCTCATCGGTTCTCTTGAGGGCGATGCTCCGCTCATCGGTGCCGCCGAACACCTTCTTGCGTCGTTGAAATAAACATAGCTACCAAGTGCGCCTTCTGAGGTGCCGCAGATTGACGTGAAAGAGGAGCGAAGCGTACTTCGGTACGCGAGCGACGGTTTGAACGTCAAGGTGCGGTGTCTCAGAAGGCTGTTTTTGAGAAAGGTTGAGTCGAACATGACCGTTGATCCTTTGATCCAGTCCCTGAAGGGCAAGCTCGTCGTGAGCGTTCAGGCGTATATGGGCGAGCCGCTTCGTACGCCCGAGACCATGGCTCAAATGTCTCGTGCTTGCGAGCTCGGCGGCGCCGCCGCCATTCGCTGCCAGGGCCTTGCCGACATTGCCGCCATTAAGGGTCGCTGTGAGGTCCCCGTTATCGGCCTGTGGAAGGATGGGCACGAGGGCGTTTACATCACGCCGACGCTGCGTCACGCTCGCGCCTGCGTTGCTGCGGGTGCCGATATCGTGGCGATCGACGCCACCGATCGTCCGCGTCCCGACGGCAAGTCGGTCGAGGATACCTTCCGCCCGCTGCACGAGGAGGGTGTGCTCCTGATGGCGGATTGTGCCACCATCGAGGACATTCGCCGTGCGGTTGATATGGGCTTCGACCTTGTATCTACCACGCTTTCTCACGGTGTCGCTGCCATCGACTGCACCATGGCCGATGGCCCCGATCTGCCGCTCCTGCGTCAGGCGACCGAGGAATTCCCCGGTCTTCCCATCATCTGCGAGGGCCGCGTGCACACGCCCGAGGAGGCTCGCGCCGCGATCGATGCTGGCGCCTGGGCCGTTGTCGTCGGCACCGCCATCACGCACCCCACGAGTATTACAAGTTGGTTCAAGGCTGCGCTTGAGGCGTAAGACAGGCCTCGTATCCGCTCGGGGCGGTATACTCAATAAAGGCAATTGATCGCGCGGGATCCGCTGGCCGGGTCCCGCGCTTGTTTTAGGAGGCGCACATGCAAAAGGGAGATGCCATGGATGCGGCGGAGCGCTCGGAGCGCATCCCCGATATCGTCATCATCACCGGAATGTCTGGATCGGGCCGAACGCAGGCCATGCATGTGTTCGAGGACATGGGCTACTTTTGCATCGACAACTTGCCTCCGCGTCTGATCGCCCAGCTTGCCGAACTCGTCGGCATCAATACGGGCGTGGGCAGGCATCTTGCCGTCACCTGCGACCTGCGCAGCCAGGGCTTGTTCGATGAGCTGCTCGATGCCGTTGCCGCACTCGAGGAGCGCGAGATGAGCTGTGACATCGTGTTTCTCGAGGCCTCTGACGAGGTACTGATCCGTCGTTATAGCGAAAACCGCCGCCGCCATCCCATTGCCAAGCCGGGAGAGACTACGGCCGATGCGATTCAGCGCGAGCGCCTGCAGCTGCAGGGCGTTCGCGACCGAGCCGATATGATTATCGACACGAGCCGTCTGCGCACCTCTGCGCTGCGCAACAAGCTGCGTATGGCATTTTCCGAGTTGTCCGACCAGCAGCTCATGGACGTTCACGTGTTCTCGTTTGGCTTTAAGCACGGTATGCCCGTCGAGGCGGACATTATGATCGACGTCCGCTTCCTGCCCAATCCGTTCTACGATCCCGAGATGCGCACCATGACCGGCCTCGATAAGAAAGTCTCCGACTTTGTTCTGGACCATCCCAAGACCCAGGAGTTCTGGAAGGCCTGGACGCAGCTGCTCGATACGGTCATGCCCGGCTATATCGCGGAGGGCAAGCCGCAGCTTTCTATCGCCATCGGTTGCACGGGCGGTCAACACCGCAGCGTTGCCATCGCCGAGGCCACGGCACGTTATTTGGAAGGTGCCCAATATCACGTGAGCATTTCCCACCGCGACCTGTCGCGCGCCAACACGAAAGCATAGGCCTGCATGTCGTTTACCGCCGAGGTGCGTGACGAGCTCGCGCGCTGCGAACCCGAATGTGAATACTGCGACTTGTCGACGCTTGCCGCCCTGACGCGTGTGAGCGGTACACTTTCGCTGGCCGGCTCCGGGCGGTATCGTTTGACGGTCGCGACCGAGACGGGCGCTGTCGCGCGCACGATGATCACACTGACGCATCGCATCCTTAAGCTCAAAACGGAATTCACCGTTCGTAAATCGGTCTTGCATAAGGTCCGTAACTATCTCATTACCCTGCCCGATCAGCCCGACCTGGACAAGGCTCTGGTGCTGCTGGGCATTCTCGACCGCAGGGGAGGGCTCGTCGCTGGTGTTCCCCGGCACATCGTTGCCCGTCCCTGCTGCAGGCTTGCCTACATTCGCGGCGCGCTCATCGCCGGCGGTTTCGTGGCCGATCCCCGCGGCGACTTTCATTTGGAGATCGCGGTGCAGGGCGAGCAGTATGCACGGGGCCTTTGCGATCTATTGGAGCAGATTGGGGTCCATGCGCGCGTTAACGCGCGGCGCGGGTCCTTTGCTGTCTACATTAAGAGTGCCGAGGAGATTGAGCATCTTTTAAAGCTGATTGGTGCCAAGCGCAGCGTTGCCGAGATCGAGGAGGCGCGCGCGGTCAAGTTGGTTA
This sequence comes from Collinsella sp., assembly GCA_048428865.1. Taxonomy (GTDB): domain Bacteria; phylum Actinomycetota; class Coriobacteriia; order Coriobacteriales; family Coriobacteriaceae; genus Collinsella. The sequence continues at coordinate 37,138 of DBFOPP010000053.1, read as the reverse complement.
AGAACGATGTGAACCGTCGCGTGAATGCCGAGCTGGCCAATCAGACCAGAAGTGCGGGTGCCGCCCAGCATCAGCTTGCGCTTATCGATGAGCTCGAGCAGCGTGGCCTTCGTGATGCGCTTCCGGATGCCTTGGCGGTCTTTTGCGACCTGCGCGAGCGCTATCCCGATCTGTCGCTGCGTGATTTGGGGGAGATGGCTGACCCTCCCTTGTCGAAGTCAGCCCTCTACCATCGTGTTTTACGGCTTGAAAAGCTCATTGAAGCAAACAGGTAGTTTGAAGTAACGACTTATATATGGATTTAGCTGCTATTTTAGTATTTAAAACGTTTTAACGTAAATTTGATTTTCAATTTCGAGCATTCTCGTGAAATTCAAGTCAAAAAAAAGGTATATTAGGCGAGTGGTTAGTTTGTGGGCCTCAACGGCGGGCGCTGTAGCTCGCGGGGGCCTTACGAAAGGAGACACAATGGCAGTAAAGGTTGCTATTAACGGCTTCGGTCGCATCGGTCGTCTGGCTTTCCGTCAGATGTTCGGTCATGAGGGCTCCGAGATCGTCGCTATCAACGACCTCACCTCTCCCGATATGCTCGCTTACCTGCTGAAGTACGACTCCACGCAGGGCAACTACGCTCGCGATCACGAGGTCGTTGCTGGCGAGGATTCCATCACCGTTGACGGCAAGGAGATCAAGATCTACAAGGAGGCCGACGCTAACAACCTGCCTTGGGGCGACCTTGACGTCGACGTCGTTCTCGAGTGCACCGGCTTCTACACCAGCAAGGCTAAGGCTCAGGCCCACATCAACGCTGGCGCCAAGAAGGTCGTCATCTCCGCTCCGGCCGGCAGCGATCTGCCCACCATCGTGTACAACGTCAACCATGAGACGCTGACCGCTGAGGACAACATCATCTCCGCTGCTTCCTGCACCACCAACTGCCTCGCCCCGATGGCCAAGGGTCTGAACGACTTCGCTCCCATCGTGTCCGGCATCATGACCACCATCCACGCCTTCACCGGCGACCAGATGCCGCTCGACGGCCCGCAGCGCAAGGGCAACTTCCGTCGCTCCCGCGCCTGCTCCGAGAACATCGTCCCGAACACCACGGGCGCTGCCAAGGCCATCGGCCTGGTTCTCCCCGAGCTCAACGGCAAGCTCATCGGTGCCGCCCAGCGCGTCCCGACGCCGACCGGCTCGCTGACCAACCTCTACGCCGTCGTTGACAAGAAGGTCACCGTCGACGAGGTCAACGCTGCCATGAAGGCCTACGCCGAGACCATCCCCGAGACCTTCGCCTACAACGAGGACCAGATCGTCTCCCGCGACATCGTCGGCGAGACCCACGGCTCCATCTTCGACGCCACTCAGACCATGTGCTCTGACCTCGGCAACGGCCAGACCCTCGTTCAGGTCACCTCTTGGTACGACAACGAGAACTCCTACACCTCTCAGATGGTCCGCACCATCAAGTACTTCGAGAAGTTCGTTGCTTAATTTAGCTTTTAGCGAATAGCTCGTTGAGCGTCTAAAGAAGGGCGCGGCCTTATAGGGCTTACACCCTAGGGTCGCGCCCTTTTTATAAGAAATCGTCTGCCGTAATGGGAGGCAGACACGTACGAAAGGTAGAAGCAAACATGGCCTTTACCAAGAAGACCGTCCGCGACATCGATGTCGACGGAAAGCGCGTTCTCGTCCGCGTTGACTTTAACGTGCCTATCAAGGATGGCGTCGTTGGCGACACCACCCGTATCAAGGCTGCCCTGCCCACCATCAACTACCTCGTTGAGCACAACGCTCGCGTCATCCTCATGAGCCACCTCGGCCGTCCCGAGGGCACCGGCTTCCAGCCCGAGCTGTCCCTCGAGCCCGTCGCCAAGAAGCTCGCTGAGCTCTCTGGCCTTGACGTTGCTTTTGTTGCCGACACGTATGGCGAGAAGGCCGCCGAGGCTGTCGCCGCCGTCGAGCCGGGCAAGGTCCTCGTTCTCGAGAACGTCCGTTTTGACAAGCGTGAGAAGAAGAACGATCCCGAGATCGCCAAGAAGCTCGCTTCCTATGGTGACGTCTTCGTTCTCGATGCCTTCGGCACCGCTCACCGCGCCCAGGGTTCCGTCGTGGGCCCCGCCGCTTACCTGCCTGCCGTCGCCGGCTTCCTGCTCGAGAAGGAGGTCGACACGCTGACCGGCATCTTCGCCGAGCCCGAGCGCCCCTTCGTCGCCATCGTCGGCGGTTCCAAGGTTTCCTCCAAGATCGGCGTTCTCGATCACCTCATCGACTCCGCTGATACCCTGATCATCGGTGGCGGCATGGCCTACACTTTCTTCCTGGCTCAGGGCCTGTCCGTCGGTCAGTCCCTCAAGGAAGAGGACTGGGTCGAGCGCGCCGGTGAGATGCTCAAGAAGGCCGAGGAGAAGGGCGTCAAGATCCTGCTCCCCATCGACAACCGCGTTGCCGATCACTTTAGCGAGGACGCTGTCCCCGAGGTTGTCGCTTCCGACGCTATCCCCGACGACCGCGAGGGTATGGACATCGGCCCCAAGACCGAGGAGCTTTACGCCGAGGCCGTCAAGGGCGCCAAGACCGTGTTCTGGAACGGCCCCATGGGCGTCTTCGAGTTCGACAACTTCGCTCACGGCACCCAGGCTATCGCCGAGGCTGTCGCCGAGGCCGACTGCACCTCGATCATCGGCGGTGGCGACTCTGTCGCGGCTGTCAACAAGTTCAACCTGGCCGACAAGATGAGCTGGATCTCCACCGGTGGTGGCGCTTCCATGGAGCTCGTCGAGGGTAAGGCCCTGCCCGGAGTGGAGGCGCTTCTCGATGCCTAATCGCACCCTTCTCATCGCTGGTAACTGGAAGATGAACAACGACGTCGCCGAGGCCGCCAAACTCGCCGACGAGCTGGCTCAGGCTCTGCCCGAGGTTCCGGCTGGCGTCGAGGTGCTCGTCTGCCCTCCGACCATCGACATCACCACGGTTCATGACCGCATTCAGGCTGCCCCCATCGCCCTCGGTGCACAGAACGTGTACTGGGAGGCCAAGGGTGCCTTCACCGGTGAGTCCTCTTGCGACATGCTCAAGTCCGCTGGCTGCACCTACTGCATCATTGGCCACTCCGAGCGTCGTGACTACTTCCACGAGACCGACGAGGACCAGAACAAGAAGGCCAAGGCTCTCGTTGCCGCCGGTCTTGTTCCCGTCTTCTGCTGCGGCGAGTCCCTCGAGGTCCGCGAGGCTGGCACCTATGTCGAGCACGTCGTGAACCAGGTCAAGGCTGGCCTTGCTGGTCTTGAGATCACCTGCCCCAAGCAGGTCGTCGTCGCCTACGAGCCCATCTGGGCCATTGGCACCGGCAAGACCGCTACCGCCGAGGACGCTCAGGAGGTCTGCGGCGCTATCCGTGAGACCCTCAAGGAGATGTTCGGCGAGGAGCTCGCTAACGGCATCCGCGTTCTCTATGGTGGCTCTGCCAAGCCTGGCAACATCGCTGAGCTCGTCGCCAAGTCCGACGTTGACGGCGCCCTCGTGGGCGGCGCTTCGCTCAAGGCTGCCGACTTCGCCTCTATGGTCGTCAAGGCAGGCGAGTAGGACATATGGCACAGCGTCATCTTCCTGCACTCCTGATTATCATGGATGGCTGCGGCCTTGCTCCAGCCGATGGTGAGAACGCCGTCGCCGCTGCCAAGACGCCCTTCCTTGATAGCCTGTACGAGAAGTACCCCCACACCACGCTCGGCGCTTCGGGCGAGGACGTGGGCCTTCCCGACGGCCAGATGGGCAACTCCGAGGTAGGCCACCTCAATATCGGTGCCGGCCGCATCGTGTTCCAGGAGCTTTCGCGCATCAACAATGCCATCAAGGACGGCTCCATCGCCAAGAACGAGGTTTTCGTCAAGGCTATGGACGACGTCAAGGCTGACGGCAAGACTCTCCACCTCATGGGCCTTATGAGCCCTGGCGGTGTCCATTCTCACATGAACCACGTCGAGGCTCTGGTCAAGATGGCTGCCGAGCACGGTGTCAAGACCGTTCGCGTCCACGCCTTCATGGATGGCCGCGACGTTGACCCGCAGTCCGGTGCCGTCTACATGAGCGAGTTCTGCGCCTTCCTGGCGAAGATCTCCGAGGAGACCGGTTGCGACGCTCGCGTCGCCACCGTTTCTGGCCGCTATTGGGCCATGGACCGCGACAACCGTTGGGAGCGCATCCAGCGTGCCTACGACGTCATGGTCAATGCGTCCGATGCCGATGTCGACCCCGTTGCCGGCATCAAGGCCTACTACGAGAAGGACCCGCGCGGCGACGAGTTCGTCGAGCCCTTCGCTGCCCACAACGAGGGCATCCACGAGGGCGACGCGGCCATCTTCTTCAACTTCCGTCCCGACCGCGCCCGTCAGATGACCCGCGTGTTCACGGACAAGGAGTTCGACGGCTTTGAGCGCAAGCAGATCAAGCTTTCGCACTTTGTGACGATGACCGAGTACGATCCGACGTTTGATGTCGAGGTCGCCTTCCCCAAGACGTTCCCCGAGAACGTCCTGGCCGACGTTATCGCCGCCAATGGCCTGAAGCAGCTGCACACCGCCGAGACCGAGAAGTACGCCCACGTGACGTTCTTCCTCAACGGCGGCATCGAGGAGCCCAAGGAGGGCGAGGAGCGCGTGCTCGTCGCTTCCCCCAAGGTCGCTACCTACGATCTGCAGCCTGAGATGAGCGCTCCCGAGGTTACCGAGAAGCTCGTCGCTGCCATCAACGAGGATCGCGCTGATTTCTACATCGTGAACTTCGCAAACTGCGACATGGTTGGTCACACCGGTGTCTTCGACGCCGCCGTTAAGGCCGTCGAGGCTGTTGACGATGCCCTGTCCAAGGTTGTCCCGGCGATTCTCGCCAAGGGCGGCTTTGCGCTGATTACCGCCGACCACGGCAACGCCGATCACATGTTTGACGTTGCTTCTGACGGTTCCAAGCATCCGTTCACGGCTCACACCACCAACCGTGTGCCGTTCATCATCGTTGATGAGAAGGCGCAGCTCACCGGTATCGAGGACGGTCGTCTTTCCGATATCGCTCCGACCATGCTCACCATGGCTGGTATTGAGCCTTCCGCCGAGATGACGGGTCGCGTGCTCGCCACCGAGGCCTAAGAGAAAACTCCAAGCGTTTTCTTGCAGGGGGTTGCCCATATTCGGGCAACCCCCTTTTTGGTATTTCTGCCATTTCCGCACCGTCCCCGAGTGGCAGGTAGGGGAGAGCGGGGGATTGTGGTACAGTACTGGAGTTTGAATTGTTCTATTAAGGAGCTTATCTATGGGTCCGTTCCAGATTCTTCTGTTTGTCGTTTGGGCTGTTTCTGCCGTGGCGCTGACGATTCTCGTCCTGATGCATTCCGGTAAGGGTACCGGCGTTTCGGATATGATTGCTAGCTCGCTGTATAACTCCAGCTCTGCCACAGGTGTTATGGAGCAGAACCTCGACCGCCTGACCGTCATCATGGGTGTCGTGTTTGCCGTGTGCGTCGTGCTGTGCATGTTCTTCTTCCCGCAGGGCATCGTGGGCTACTAATCACGAGCCGCATAAGTACTTGTAAAGGGTTCCGCAAGTGCGGGACCCTTTTTTGTTTACATATTCGTAACAGAGTCAAAAATATCACCACATACTGCGCCCAACTAAAGAAATTCTTGACCGTTAACCGGAATTAGCCCCAAATCGTGCATAAAATGCGCTACTGTATTGCAAAACGTTGGCCTGTTGTGCATAACCAGCCATAGCAGCGGGCAGCGTTTTGATGGTTCGGATCGGATTGTCTCGACATGTGTCCGACTGAACATTTCTTTGTCCTATCTCATAAGGAGGATGGCATGGCTGATTCTATGTTCCACCAGCCCGTTATGGGTCGTCGCGCCTTTGTTGGCGGCACCCTTGCTGCGAGCTCCATGGCTTTTCTTGCCGCATGTGGCAAGAAGGGCGGCGACGCTTCCGGTTCTGAGTCCGGTTCGACGCTGAACTTCTACATCAACAACCCGGTCTGCATCGACCCCTACAACGTCCAGGAGGACCAGGGTACTCAGGTCGAGTATCAGCTCTTTGACGCTCTGACCTCTTACGACGCCGAGAAGGGCGAGATCGTTCCGCTGGCTTGCGAGTCCTTTGAGTCCAACGACGACGCCACCGAGTTTACCTTCAAGATCAAGAAGGCCAAGTTCCACAACGGTGACGACGTTACCTCTAAGTCCTTCAAGCTCGGTTGGGAGCGTCTGGTCAACACCAAGTCGGCCATCGCTACCGAGTATGGCCCTTCCGAGGTCTCCTATCACCTTTCCATGGTCGAGGGCTATGACGATCTGCTTGCCGGTAACGCCACCGAGCTCAGCGGTGTTACGTGCCCTGACGATGAGACCCTCGTCGTCAAGCTGTCTTCCGCTTACGCCGACTTCCCCTTCGTCGCCTCTCACCCGGCTCTGGCCCCGGTTCCCGAGTGCGCCGAGTCCGATGTCAAGAGCTTCTACCTTGCCCCGGTCGGTAACGGCCCGTTCATGATGGACGGCAAGTGGGAGGATGGCCAGGAGATCAACGTCAAGAAGTTCGACGATTACTATGGCGACAAGGCCAAGATCGATGGCATCCACTTCCAGGTCATCAAGGACATGGAGACCGCTTACAAGGAGTTCCAGGCCGGTAACCTCGATGTCTGCGACGTTCCCGTCGCTCAGATCGATGCCGCCAAGAAGGATCGCGGCGTGTCCAAGGACGGCTACACCATGGGTGACGGCGAGCGCATGCTGCTCGGCGCCGAGCCTTCCACCTACTACCTGACCTGCAACAACACGGCCGAGCCGTTCAACAACGCTGACCTGCGTAGGGGTATCTCCCTGGCCATTAACCGTGAGGCCATCTGCAAGACCATCTTCAAGGGTACCCGTACCCCCGCCGACGGCATTGTTCCTCCGGGCATCGATGGCTACAAGGAGGGCGCATGGGAGTTCTGCGCCTACGACGTCGACAAGGCTAACGAGTACCTCGACAAGGTTGCTCCTGCCGGTGCCAACGGTGACCGTGGCATTAGTGTGACCCTTTCCTACAACCAGGACGGTGGCCACAAGGAGATCATGGAGTCCATCATCGGCGACCTCGCCAAGGTTGGCGTTACCGCTGTCTCCGATACCCCCGAGTGGTCTGCCCTGCTCGAGCAGTATCAGAACTTCAACTATCAGTTCGGTCGTCTGGGCTGGATTGCCGACTACCCGATCATGGACAACTTCCTGTATCCGCTGTTCCACTCCGACTCCCTCGGTGGCGACAACCGCTCTGGTTACAACAACCCCGAGTTCGACGCCAAGGTCGACGAGGCTCGCACTACGGTTGACGACAAGGAGCGCGTCGCTAAGATGCAGGAGGCCGATGCAATGGTCGCTGCCGACTGCCCGGTCATCCCGGTGATGTTCTACACGCACACCATCGCCGGCTCCGATCGCATCAAGCACCTCTATGTCGATCCGCAGAAGCACGCCGATCTGGGTACCGCTGAGCTCGCTTAAGAGTTTGCAGCTTCCGTGAGGGTCAAGTATTTACGTAGACCTCATGGGAAACATACAGTTCTCCCTAACCTGGGGTAAACTGGCTGATGGTAATTTTGGGATGCCGGTCTGGCGATCGGCATCCCATTTAGGTTAATCCCTAGATAGGGGAGTGGTATGGGTAAGTACATCGTTAAACGTGTGCTTCAGTTCATCCCGGTGTTTTTGGGCGTTACGCTGATTCTGTTCGCCCTCCAGAATATCGTGCCGGGAGATCCGATCAAGCTGATCGGTGGAGACAAGGCTCTGTCCCCCGAGGTGGAGCTTCAGCTTCGTGTTCGCTATCACCTGGTCCAGACGGACGAGGACGGCAACGCGATCCTTGACGAGAACGGCGACCCCGTTCAAACGTCGCTCGTGGACCGTTACTTGTATTACATGAACGGCCTGCTTCATGGCGATCTGGGCAATTCGTATCAGCGCAAGCTGCCGGTTACGGAAATTTTTGCCCAGAAGTATCCGTATACGGTCAAACTTGCCGCGTGCGCCATCGTGCTCGAGGCAATCATGGGTATCGGTGCGGGTATCATTTCGGCGGTAAAGCGTTATTCCTTCTGGGATATTTTGGTAACGCTCACCACGTCGATCCTCGTTGCGGTCCCGGCCTTCTGGCTCGGTATGTTGCTGCAGCTGTTCTTTGGCGTCATCCTCAAGGACGCTACGGGCGGTGCAATCTCCATGCCGATCTCGGGTGCCGGCGGTTCCAGCTCTCAGTATCAGGATTGGATGCACTATGTGCTTCCGACCATTACGCTGGCTTCGGTTTCGACCGCTTATGCCGCCCGCATTATGCGCTCGCAGCTGCTTGACGTCATGAACCAGGATTACATCCGTACGGCAAAGGCCAAGGGTCTCTCCAATCGCGCGATCATCGTCAAGCATGCGCTTAAGAATGCACTCATCCCCGTCGTTACCTATATTGGTGTCGACTTTGGTGGCATGCTTTCGGGCGCCATCCTGACCGAGACGGTTTTTAACTGGCCCGGTATCGGCTATGAGGTCTATCGCGCCATTAGCATGCGTGACTGGCCCATCGTTATGGGCGGCGTTACGCTCATCGTCGTCGTCGTCATGGTGATTAACCTGCTCGTCGACATTAGCTATGCATTCCTCGACCCGCGCATCCGCCTTGGCGGTCCGTCGGATAAGGCCTAAGGGAGGTACGTCTCATGCAGGAAACTGATTCTCAGTCTCAGGAGCAGGCTACCGCCACCAAGGCCGCATCTGCTCCCGCCAAGTCCCGCACGCTGTGGGGTGACGCTTTTAAGCGTCTTCGCAAGAACAAGCTCGCCGTTATCGGTGTCTGCTGGATCATCATCGTCGTTTTGGTTGCCCTGACCGCAGATCTGTGGGCTAAGCCCTGGCTCGGTTCGCCGACGGCTTCCGACTCGACCACCATGGCCGAGACGTCGCTGTTGGCTCCGTGTGCAGAGCACCCGTTTGGCACCGACGCCCTTGGTCGCGACATTCTCGTCCGCGTTATCTACGGTGCACGCGTTTCGCTGTCCGTCGGCATTATGGCCACCGCGATCTCCACGGTGATCGGTCTGGTCATGGGTGCTCTGGCCGGTTTCTACGGCGGGATCTGGGATACGATCATCATGCGCTGTGCGGACATCTTCCTGGCGTTCCCGTACGTGCTGTTCGTTGTCGCCATGATCGCCGTTATCGGCCGTGGTCTTCAGAACGTCTTTATCGCCATCGGTATTCTCGGCTGGCCTTCGATTGCGCGCGTCTTCCGCTCTGCAATCTTGACGGTCAAAGAAAACGACTATGTTGACGCTGCGCGCGCGATGGGTGCATCTGATGCTCGTATCGTAGTGCGTCACATCTTCCCGAACTCCGTCGCCTCCATCGTGGTCTACGCGACCATGAACATTGGTGGCGCCATTCTGACCGAGTCCGCTCTGTCCTTCCTCGGCATGGGCGTTATTCCGCCTACGCCTTCGTGGGGCTCCATGATTCAGGACGGTCAGCAGTATCTTCTGACTGCTCCCTGGATGATGATCATGCCCGGTCTGGCAATTCTCTCGACGGTGCTCGCCTTCACCCTGCTGGGTGACGGTCTGCGCGACGCCCTCGACGTCAAGATGAAGGACGCATAAGGATGAAGAAGAACAAGAACTATGTGGACCTGAAGGACCAGCCGGTTCCCGAGGGCCAGCATCTGCTCGAGGTCGATGACCTTAAGATGTATTTCCATACCGAGGATGGTGTCGTTCGCGCTGTCGACGGTGTGTCCTACACGCTCGATCGCGGCGAGACCCTGGGTGTCGTCGGTGAGTCCGGCTCCGGTAAGTCCGTGACCGCCATGACCATCATGGGCCTCATCTCGATGCCTCCGGGAAAGATCGAGGGCGGCGACGTTCGCTATCGCGGTCGTTCTATCCTCGAGATGACCGAGGAAGAGATGCAGCACATTCGCGGAAACGACATCGCGATGATCTTCCAGGATCCTATGACCTCCTTGAACCCGGTCTATAAGATCGGCAAGCAGGTGGGCGAGGGCCTTCGTCTGCACCGTGGCTACTCCAAGCAGGAGGCGCTCAAGCGCGCTACCGAGCTTTTGGACCTCGTGGGTATCCCCGAGCCCGAGAAGCGCGTCAATGAGTATCCGCACCAGTTCTCCGGCGGTATGCGTCAGCGTGTCATGATCGCTATGGCTCTTGCCTGCGATCCCGATATCCTGATTGCCGACGAGCCCACGACGGCTCTGGACGTTACCATTCAGGCTCAGATTATCGAGCTCATGCAGGAAATGCAGGAGAAGAACGGCAACGCCATCATCATGATTACCCATGACCTGGGCGTCGTTGCCGATATGGCCGATAAGATCATGGTTATGTACGCCGGCCGTCCCGTCGAGTTCGGTACTGCTGAGGAAATCTTCTACGAGAGTCGCCACCCCTACACCTGGGGCCTTATCCGCTCCATCCCGGAGCAGGCCATCGAAGAGAAGAAGCCGCTTACGCCGATTCACGGCAACCCGCCTTCGCTCATGAACCTGCCTGAGGGCTGCGTGTTCTCGCCTCGTTGTCCCTATGCGACGGACAAGTGCCGCAAGCAGCGCCCCGAGCGCGTTGTCACCGAGTCTGGTCATTACTCTGCGTGCCACTACTCCGGTGACCCCGAGTTCCTCAAGAACGCTCCTGAGACGTCCCGTACGCGCAAGGATTCCAAGAAGGGAGGCGAGGCGTAATGGCAGATACCAACGAGCGTACTCCGCTGCTGAAGGTCGAGCACCTCTCTAAGGAGTTCCCCGCTGAGTCCGGCATGTTCGCCAAGCGCTTCTCCAAGCGTGTTGTCTCTGCAGTAAATGACATTTCGTTCGAGATTTATCCGGGCGAGACCTTTGGTCTGGTTGGTGAGTCTGGTTGCGGTAAGTCCACGACGGGTCGCACCATCATGCGCCTGACCAAGCCGACCGCCGGTAAGGTGTTCTTCCAGGGTAAAGATGTTGCCGAGATGAGCAAGCATGAGATCAAGGACATGCGTCGCGAGATGCAGTTCATCTTCCAGGATCCCTATGCTTCGCTCAATCCCCGTATGACCATCGGCGAGATCGTCTCCGAGCCCATGACCATTCATGGCGTGGGTACCAAGGAGGAGCGTATCGAGCGCGTCCGCGAGCTGCTGGACGTCGTCGGTCTGAATCCCGAGCACATCAACCGTTATCCGCACGAGTTCTCGGGCGGCCAGCGCCAGCGTGTCGGCATCGCCCGCGCGTTCGCTCTGAAGCCCAAGCTGATTATCTGCGACGAGCCTGTCTCTGCACTTGACGTATCCATTCAGGCCCAGGTTCTGAACCTTCTTAAGGAGCTCCAGGACAAGTTCGGTACCGCGTATCTGTTTATCGCTCACGACCTGTCCGTCGTGCAGCACATTTCCGATCGCGTTGCCGTTATGTATCTGGGTAAGATGGTTGAGGTTTCGGACTGGAAGACGCTCTACAGCGAGCCTCACCATCCGTACACGCAGTCGCTGCTGTCTGCCGTGCCGGTTCCCGATCCTGATATCCAGAAGACCCGCAAGCGCATCATCCTCGCTGGCGATCCGCCGTCGCCGCTGGATCCGCCGACCGGTTGCCGTTTCCACACTCGCTGCCCGATCGCTCAGGGTATCTGCTCTGAGAAGCTTCCCGAGTTTAAGGAAGTTGCACCTGGTCACTGCTGCGCGTGCCACTTCGCGGAGCCGTTCCCGATCAAGGAATCGCACATCGACCTGTAGTAGGTTGTTTGTCCGGGCCCGTGCTGGACTTAGTTTTCAGAACGTCCTCGACCATGGAAACCCCCTTATCCTGCTCCTTCGGAGCCGCGGATAAGGGGGTTTCCTGGTCTGCGGAATGTTCTGAAAACTAAGTCCAGCACGGGCCCTGTGTTACCACTGCAGAGGGGGTGCGATTCCTTGATCGCTCACTTAATCTAATGGGAAAGATAGCGAGGCCGGAGCTTTAGCTCCGGCCTCCTTATATAAGGGCTAGGCAAAGCCGAGCCACTAAATTTATATCAGCTCCCAGAACATGTTTGAGAACTGTGCCTGAAGTACGTATTTGCAGGCCCCGAATCGGTGTTGCCTCCCGGCGCATTCCGCAGGGGGAGCGATATTTTGCAGCACGAAGTGCGCAGCAAAATATCGCTCATGCCCGAGGACGCGCCGGGAGGCAACACCGATTCGGGGCCGGACACACGGATCTACCTGCGCATTTACAAATTCGTAAACTTTTTTGAAAAAAGTGCTTGCACAGTTCTCGAATCATAGGTTATTATCTTCCTCGTTGAACGCGCGGGTCCAACAAAACGAACCGTGAATCAACAACATAGCATGTCGGAGTGGCGGAATTGGCAGACGCGCTAGCTTGAGGTGCTAGTGACCGCTTTTTGGTCATGCGGGTTCAAGTCCCGCCTCCGACACCATCGCATTTGAGAAGCCTCTTCGGAGGCTTTTTTGTTACCGATAGACGGCGGGGTCCACGATGGAAACGCTTGAACACAACGAGTGGGCAGACGTTGCCCAACTAGTCGAGATCACGAGCGATGCTGTCATCATCTGCGAGCTCGACGGAACCATTCTGCATGTGAATAATCGCTTACTTGGTTTGATGTGCGAGGAACGCGCCGACGTCATTGGTGGAGATGTTAAAGACGTCCTGTACTCGTCCGCTTTTGAACGTGCGACGGAACATCGTCTGCCATTTGAAACTGATGGCTCCGAGAACGAACTGATGCTCAAGCTGAGTGACGGCTCCTTTATCCCCGTCTTGGTTCGTGCGGGCTCCGTAACGCCTCCACGCATCTTTGGGCGCCGCGCGCCACGTGTCCTGGTGGCGCTCCATAGCATCGAAGAACAGTATTCGCACGACCGTCAGCTCAAGCGTGCTCTTTCGGAGCTTAGAGTGGCTAACAAGCGCCTCTCTGGCACGCTCTCGGTCATTATGAGTACCGTGGGCTCCGATGAGCTGCCCAGCCTACTTGATACCGTTTTGAACCAGCTTGTAGGAACGCTCGATGCTTCGGGTGCTGCTATCTATTTTTCTGAGAGCGGCGGTTTTAAACTTCGCGGTGTTTCCAAGGAGCTGTACGACAGCTACCTGCCTGAGTTTTTGCCGTATGGCGCTGGCATTCCGACGTATGTTCTTCGTGAGTCGCGTGCCTGTCGCTTGTCGATTCAACAGGACCTTGAGGGCGATAGGGCTGCCTCCGGTATGTTTATGGACCTGGACAATCGTTCTAAGCACCTGTTGCGTATGCAGGATATGCCTCCGTACCGCAGCGAGATCTGTCTTCCCGTTTTTTACGGTACGCAGATCCTTGGCGTGCTGGAAGTTGGTTGGAAACGCCCTCAGGCACCGCTTGCCTATGACGTTAATGTGCTCGAGGTCATTTGCGATTACCTGTCTATCCAGCTGGTCGGCATGGCATCGAGCCTTCGCTCCCGTCGCACGGCCGAGCTTGGCCGCTCGCTCAATGTCTTGCGTGATGAGTTGTTTACCTTTCTAGACGATTCTGCCGCGGCTACCCAGGCGGTATCGTCCGAGATCTGCAATATGCTTAACTGCCATTTTTGCCCTGTTGAGTATGACGCTAGTCTGGATTCCTACGTCATAGATTTTGAAGGCGGCAGTCGCGTTGCCTTGCCGGACGACCCTGAGAAGCTTTTCTTTTCCACGACGGCGCCAGCGGCACGTCTGGGGGCTGGCCCTGATGGCTTTGAGGCATCTGTTTTGGGCGGTACGAGTGCCGAGGACCTTAAACACGTTCGTATAACTCGCGTTGACGAATCGATGCCTATGGGAGGCTGGCTTAGGGCGCATGGTCTGCCTTGTCAAGGTCTCTACGTCGACTCCGGCATCGAGGCGGGGCGCCCGCGCTCTGAGGGTGATGGCAAGCACAGTAACGACGCGATTGTTCCTGCTTCCGTTGCGAAGAGCCCGACGACGCGCGCGCTGCTGCTTCGTGATAGTAGCCAAGAGCCGATTGATGACCTTGAATATGACTACTTGGTGCACTTGGCGCATGACTTTGAACTGATCTACGAAGGCGAATCTCAAAAGCGCGAGGAGCGCCATATCGCTCAGACCCTCCAGATCGGCATGAGAAATTCCCTGGGGGATGTTCCGGGTATCGCAACCGATTCGGTGTACCTGTCGGCCACGAACTCGGCGTTGGTCGGCGGCGATTTCTATACGCTCATCCGACTTCCCGACGACTGCGCCGTCATGATTTTGGGTGATGTGTCTGGCAAAGGCATTGAGGCCGCATCGATGTCCGCGCTCGTCAAGACGGCCCTGACGGCATATGCCTGGGAGGGCGCTGGCCCGGCCCGCATGGCACGCTCCCTTAACAGCATGCTCATGGGCTTTTCGAGGGTCGAGACGTTCGTGACGGCCTTTATCGCCAAGATTGACCTTAAAGCCGGACGCGCAACGTATTGTTCGGCGGGCCATCCTCCGACCATGGTCATTAGGCCAGAGTCGATGCCGCTGGGTGGTGGCGAGGCCCGTGGGGGAGAGGTCGAGCTGCTTGGATGCCAATCGGGCGTAATCGGTGCCTTTGAGAGCATGGTGTACGAGACAGGCGTGTTTACGTTCGCTCCTGGCGACATGCTCTTCATGTATACGGACGGAACGATTGAGGCCCGCGACCGCACCGGAGCGTTCTTTGGTGAGCAGCGCCTTCGTGACCTTCTGCTCTCTGTCTCGGGTGAGGGCGTATCGGGAATCTGCGGCAAGGTCTTGGGCGAGCTTGACCGATTTACCGAATCGGCGCTGGACGATGACATTGCATTGGTGTCCCTTGAGTTTTTACGGGGTCGTTCATAGACGACGCTGGGCGGGCTGAATCCGTACGGTTGGGGAAACGAATGCATCGAGTGGGCTTTTTTGGGGAACCATGGTCGTATGAATGAGTGGAATGACATAGCGGTTTTGACGCCACCAGGCGATATCGACATCGCCACGGTGCCTGCGCTGCGTCGGCGGTTGGATGTTTTGATTGGCCGCGGCGTGCGTCGTGTTGTCATCAACTGTCAGGCTGTTAGCTTTATCGATTCGACGGGCTTGGCATTCCTGCTTACGCGCGCTCGTGAGCTCATGAGGCGAGAAGGCCTGCTTTCGCTCGTCAATGCATCGGGTGAAGTCGTTCGCTTTTTGGAGATTGCTCGTCTTGTCGATATCCTTCATGTCGCGGGGCCGGCACGGGAGTCTATTCCCGCCATTCCGGTGGGGGAGCTGCCTCGCTGGAGTAAGAGCGTCGAGGTCCGTCAGGGTATCGAGAATCTTCCATACTACCGACATCGCATCGCCGAACTCCTTGAATCGCTTCCGTTGCGCCGTGACGAGCGCTACGATGTCGCATTGGCGTCGGGGGAGGCGCTGGGTAATGCCTATGACCATGCGGGCGGTATCGGGTGCGTCCTGACGGTTCAGGCCTATGGCGATCGCGTTGTGGTTGAGGTGCTTGATCGAGGTGCCGGCTATTCTATCGATGAAACGAGCGAGCCGGTCGCATCCGAGGAGCGCGGCCGTGGCATCAAGCTTATGCGTATGCTCGTCGATAACGTGGAGGTTGCTCGTCGTACGGACGGCGCCGGCACGCGCGTACAGATGGTGAAGCTGTTTAGCGGAGCGCTGGAATCGTGTGCCTAGCCAATCGCTTTAGCGCGTTTAGCTACTAAGAACATGCGGCAGACAAGTTTTTTGAAAAAAGTACTTGCGTCTTTTGGACAACTCGCGTAAATTAATAACCCGCAAGCGGACATGGCTCAGTTGGTAGAGCACAACCTTGCCAAGGTTGGGGTCGCGGGTTCGAGCCCCGTTGTCCGCTCCATTGCATTTCCGGACCGTTTAGGCGGTCCTTTTTCGGCGAAGTGGCCAAGTGGTAAGGCAGAGGCCTGCAAAGCCTTTACCCCCGGTTCGAATCCGGGCTTCGCCTCCAGGCAACATCCGGGCGCTCCGGCGCCCGTTTTGTTTTACATATGCGGACATGGCTCAGTTGGTAGAGCACAACCTTGCCAAGGTTGGGGTCGCGGGTTCGAGCCCCGTTGTCCGCTCCAAACGCAACAGCCCGGCTACCACGGTAGCCGGGCTTTTTTGTATCCATCGCATGGGCTCGAGCCCGAGAGGGGGCGATCGTTTTGGGGCGTGGCTGTGGCGTTGTTTGTCGCGAATGTCCGCTTTGGGCGTATCATCGTGGGCATCTCGCATAACCTCGTTGCAAGGGAGATACGCCCCATGGCTACAGAAAAGTCTTCTTCGCGCTCATGGATGTCCGATGCCGCGATCTATCAGATCTACCCGCGCTCGTTTAAGGATTCGACTGGTTCGGGTCTGGGCGATATCGCGGGCATTACCCAGCAGATGGACTATCTTGAGCGGCTGGGTATCGAGGCCATCTGGCTGAGCCCGTTTTACCCATCGCCTCTTGTCGATGGCGGCTATGATGTGGCGGACTACTGCGATGTCGACCCGCGTCTCGGCTCGCTTGACGACTTCGATGACATGATCGCTGCGGCTCACGCGCGCGGCATCAAGGTCATCGTCGACATCGTGCCCAACCATTCATCCAACCAGCACCCCTGGTTCAAAGCCGCTCTTGCCGCCGGCCCCGGATCGCCCGAGCGCGCCCGTTATATCTTCCGCGATGGTCGCGGCGAGCATGGCGAGCTGCCTCCCACCAATTGGAATGCCAACTTTGGCGGCCCCGCATGGACGCGTGTTGCGGACGGTCAGTGGTATCTGCACATGTTTACGCCCGAGCAACCGGACTTTGACTGGTCATGCCCCGAGGTTCATGCGCTCTTTTGCGACGTCCTGGCGTTTTGGAGCGATCGAGGCGTCGACGGCTTTCGCATTGATGTGGCGCAGGGTCTCGCCAAGGATCTCGACCGCGATGACCTCGACCGGTGGCATCTCGCCGAGGGCGATGACATGGTTGACGACGGCACCCATCCGCTGTGGGACCGCAATGAGGTCCACGAGATCTATCGCGAGTGGCGCCGCGTGTTCGACCGCTATAATCCGGCGCGCAGTGCCGTTGCCGAGGCGTGGGTGCTGCCCGAGCGCCAGTATCTCTATGCGCGTCCCGGCGAGCTTGGCCAGACATTCAACTTTGAGTTTGCCAAGGCCACTTGGACCTATGATGACATGCACACTGCAATCGAGAAGGGCTTGAAGGCAGCCGTCGAATCCGATTCCGCCTCGACCTGGGTACTCTCCAACCACGACGTGCCGCGCGTGGCGACACGCTATGCCCTGCCGCAAATCAAGGCGACGCGCTACCACCAGATTGCGCTCGACTGGCTCTTACGCGACGGGTCGTCTTATGACGAGGACCGTGAACTCGGCGAGCGCCGCGCGCGGGCGGCCCTTTTGCTTGAACTGGCGCTTCCGGGCTCGGCATACGTGTATCAGGGTGAGGAGCTCGGCCTTTTTGAGGTGGCTGACATCCCGTGGGTTGCACTCGAAGATCCTACTGCGACCAATACGCGCGGACCGAAGCGTGAGAAGGGGCGCGACGGCTGCCGTGTGCCCCTGCCGTGGGTGGCGGCGGACGATCCCGCGCAGGGCGGATCGTTTGGGTTTTCGCCGGCGGACGCCGATGCGGCGCCCCATCTGCCGCAACCTGCATGGTTTTCCGATTGCGCTGCCGATAGGGAAGAAGCGGACCCGACATCGATGCTTGCGCTCTATCGTGACGCCCTCTGGCTTCGGCGCAAGCTGCGCGGCTGCGCCAACGATCTTGCGTGGCTCGATCTTGACGGGCGCACCGGTCTTGCGGATGGTGCCGAGGGCGCCGAGGGCGGCGTTATCGCCTATCGCCGCGACAACGGCTGGGCGTGTGTGACGAACTTCGGCGCAGCACCCGTGGAGCTGCCGGCGGGCAGGGTCCTGCTCACCTCATCACCGCTTGCAGACGGCAGGCTCGCGCAGGACAGCTCTGCCTGGATCATGCTCGGTGAGATGTAGGGGTCTCTTGCGGCGAGATTGCGTTTGCCCGCGCCTTCCGTGGTGGCTGATGTCTTCGCGAGGTTCGCGAGGGCGTTGCAAAACTTTTTAAAAAAAGTTCTTGCATAGGATGCGGGCATCACGTAAGATTAATCCTCGTAAGCGGACATGGCTCAGTTGGTAGAGCACAACCTTGCCAAGGTTGGGGTCGCGGGTTCGAGCCCCGTTGTCCGCTCCATTTGGGCGTTTAGCTCAGGGGGAGAGCGCTTCCCTGACACGGAAGAGGTCAGAAGTTCAAATCTTCTAACGCCCACCAAATGTTCGCAGCTCAGAGGCTATGTCCTCTGGGCTGTTTTGTTTTGCTACCAAGCACGCCGTCAAATATGCCACCAAATATTGATCCAAGGTCCCCGTAGAGGTGCCGGCAGATTGCATACGTTCTGGCCGACCGTGACCGCAACATGTTGGTCAAGCATAATCTTTTGGATTCTTTTGGCGTGAGCGGCTTGGTTTTGGTAGGATTTGTCGGCGGCTTGACTAAGGGGGTTTTATAACTGCCATGCAGGTAGCCGTGTTGGTAACGTTTTACCGACTTGCCAAGAACCCCTCATAATTAATGCGTCTGCAAAATGACTAATTGCTTTGACCTGCTGAAACACTATATGTTGTGTTTGACCTAAAAAAAGAATACAGGATATAGATGCCTCTTTGTCGTATGATAGATGGCGGACAGAGAACGAGAACCTTATTCGCCCCATTTGGATAGATCTTTGAGCCCCTTGATTGGCTGCGAGGATTGTCCGCATGAGGGACTATGGTTATCGAGAACACAGATTGCGCGACGGCGCCGCAAGACAGGGGCACGCCCTGCCGGGCATCGTTTGGCTCTGAAGCGCAATGAGACTACGACGCGAAAGAGGCAAGAGGATGAAGATCATCAAGCGCAGCGGCACCGAGGTTGTCTTTGACATCGATAAGATCGTCAATGCCATCCGTGCCGCAAACTTGGAGGTCGAGGAGAGCTCTCGTCTTACCGACCGCCAGGTGGTTTACGCGGCACAAAACGTCGCCGAGGCATGCGAGAACGCGGGCCACACTGTTTCGGTCGAGGAGATTCAGGATTTGGTCGAGGACGAGATCATGCGTCTCGACTGCTACGAGGTTGCCCGCCACTACATCATCTATCGCTATGTTCAGAGCCTGAAGCGCCAGAAGAACACGACCGATGACAAGATCCTGTCGCTGATCGAGTGCAACAACGAAGAGGTCAAGCAGGAGAACTCCAACAAGAACCCGACCGTCAATTCCGTTCAGCGTGACTACATGGCCGGCGAGATCTCCAAGGACCTGACTCAGCGTGTGCTGCTGCCCCAAGAGATCGTGGATGCCCATAATGAGGGCCTGATCCATTTCCACGATTCGGATTACTTTGCCCAGCACATGCACAACTGCGATCTGGTGAACCTGGAGGACATGCTCCAGAACGGCACTGTTATCTCGGGTACGCTGATTGAGAAGCCGCACAGCTTCTCGACCGCCTGCAACATCGCGACGCAGATCATCGCCCAGGTTGCTTCCTCCCAGTACGGTGGCCAGTCGATTTCGCTGACCCATCTTGCCCCGTTCGTCGAGGTGAGCCGTCAAAAGATTCGCGGCGAGGTCGCCCGCGAGCTCGAGGAGCTCGGCGTTTCCGCATCTCCCGAAAAGGTCCGCGAGGTTGTTGAGGACCGCCTGCGTGACGAGATCCGTCGCGGCGTTCAGACGATTCAGTATCAGGTCGTGACCCTTATGACCACGAATGGCCAGGCGCCGTTCGTGACGGTCTTTATGTATCTCAATGAGGCCCGTACGCCCCAGGAGAAGCACGACCTTGCCATGATTGTGGAGGAGACGCTTCGTCAGCGCTATGAGGGCGTTAAGAACGAAGCCGGCGTGTGGATCACCCCGGCGTTCCCCAAGCTCATCTACGTGCTCGAGGACGATAACGTTCACGAGGATTCCCCGTACTTCTACCTGACCCAGCTGGCTGCCAAGTGCACTGCCAAGCGTATGGTGCCCGATTACATCTCCGAGAAGAAGATGCGCGAGCTCAAGCTGTCTAAGGGCGAGACCGCCGGCAACGGCGATTGCTATACCTGCATGGGTTGCCGCAGCTTCCTGACGCCCGACCGCTCCGGTAACGGATTTAACAACGTGGCCAACGCGCTGAACTATGACCCGAACAAGCCCAAGTACTACGGTCGCTTTAACCAGGGCGTTGTGACCATCAACCTGCCCGATGTCGCGCTGAGCTCGCATCAGGATATGGATAAGTTCTGGAAGATCTTCGACGAGCGCCTTGAGCTGTGCCACCGTGCCCTGCTGTGCCGTCATGAGCGCCTGATGGGTACGCTTTCTGACGCCGCACCGATTCTGTGGCAGTACGGCGCCCTCGCTCGTCTGAAGAAGGGCGAGACGATCGACAAGCTGCTCGTGGGCGGTTACTCCACCATTAGTCTGGGTTATGCCGGCCTGTACGAGTGCGTCAAGTACATGACGGGCCACAGCCACACCGAGAAGGAGGGCACGCCGTTTGCCATGGCCGTCATGCAGCGCATGAACGACAAGTGCGCCGAGTGGAAGGCCGAAAGCGATATTGACTTCTCGCTGTACGGTACCCCGCTTGAGTCGACGACCTACAAGTTCGCCAAGTGCCTGCAGCGTCGTTTTGGCATCATCCCGGGCGTGACGGACAAGGGCTACATCACCAACAGCTACCACGTCCACGTGTCCGAGGAGATCGACGCCTTCGATAAGCTTAAGTTTGAGGGCATGTTCCAGCAGCTTTCGCCGGGCGGTGCCATCTCCTACGTCGAGGTTCCCAACATGCAGGACAACCTCAAGGCTGTCATTCGCGTGATGCAGTACATCTACGACAACATCATGTACGCCGAGCTCAACACCAAGAGCGACTACTGCCAGGTGTGCGGCTACGACGGTGAGATCAAGATTGTCGAGGATGACGGCAAGCTGGTGTGGGAGTGCCCTAACTGCGGCAACCGCGATCAGGAGAAGATGAATGTTGCCCGTCGCACGTGCGGCTACATCGGTACCCAGTTCTGGAACCAGGGTCGAACCGAGGAGATCCGCGACCGCGTGCTGCATCTCTAATAACCATCCCAGGCCGCCCCGTAGCGAGGCCCCGGACCTTTACTCGCTATTTCGGACAGTCCTGGCTCACGACGGAGGCGCCACCGGCGCCTCCTGTTCGTGCGGAACTCATATCGAGCAAAGGTCCGGGGCCTCGCTACGGGGCGGCCAAGTTGACGTAGCTGAGATGCAGCATGAGGCCTGCTCACTCCTCGAAGTTCTTAGCGGAAATAATTTGAGCTGCAGCTGCGATTTACTTGCGATGGCGGTTGAGCTGCAACAAAGTTTTTATTGGATCTCGAACCCTATGCTCGATGTTCGCTTCGTTCATTGAGTTACCCTTTGCATGAGGCCGGGACATATCGTCCCGCCCGCAGTTTCGCAGGCCGAAGGCCGAGAATGTTTGAGGACGGGATGATATGTCCCGGCCTCCCGGGAGAGTTACCTATGAATTACGCGAACATTAAGTATTTCGACATTGCTGATGGGGAAGGCGTTCGTACTTCTCTGTTTGTGAGCGGGTGCCGTCGTGGGTGCAAGAACTGCTTTAACTCTGTCGCGTGGGACTTTGCTGCGGGTGAGCCGTTCGACCGTGCCGTCGAGGACAAGATTATCGAGAGTCTCGACCATCCCTTTATCGATGGGCTGACGATTCTGGGCGGCGAGCCTATGGAGCCCGAGAATCAGGTGGGGCTTGTTGATTTTATCGAACGCGTGCGTGCTGCCTATCCCGCGGGGTCGGGCAAGACCATTTGGTGCTTTACCGGCGACGTGCTCGAGGAGCTTATGCCGGGTGGTCGTCACCATACCGAGGCGACGGACCGTATCCTTGCCTGCCTCGATATGTTGGTGGATGGCCCGTTTGTTCATGATCTGTACGATATCTCATTGCGTTTTAGGGGCTCGAGCAATCAGCGCGTGATTGATATGAACGCCACGCGCGCCCGTGCTGTGCACGAGGGCGTTGCGCTTTGCGACGCTGTGGAGCTTTGGCGGGACGATCCAGTCTATTCGACCCATACTATGTAGCTTGTGGCCGATGCCAAAGGGCGTGGTACCATAGCGCGAACGCAAAATCGGAAAAGTGAGGCCCAGATGGTCGATCAGGAAAAAGTCGAGGCCGCCATTAAGCTGTTGCTTGAGGGCATAGGCGAGGACCCAACTCGTGAGGGCCTGCTGGAGACCCCGGCGCGCGTTGCCCGTATGTATGGTGAGATCGCCGGTGGTATGGACCAGAGTGTCGAGGAGCACCTGTCCAAAACCTTTGCCGTCGCTTCGAACGATTTGGTTATCGAGCGCGACATCACGTTTTACTCGCTGTGCGAGCATCATCTGCTGCCGTTTTACGGCAAGGCTGCCATTGGCTATATCCCCAACGGCCGTGTCGCAGGGCTTTCTAAGCTTGCCCGCACGGTAGAGGTCTACGCCCGTCGTCTGCAGCTGCAGGAGCAGTTGTGCGCACAAGTTGCCGATGCCCTCATGGAGTATCTCGCTCCCCAGGGAGCGATTGTGCTCATGGAAGCTGAGCATATGTGCATGACCATGCGCGGCGTGCAAAAGCCTGGCACCAAGACCGTGACGCTCGCTCGTCGCGGCGTCTTTGAGGCCGATCCGGCGCTCGAGGAGCGATTCTTTAGGATGCTGGGACGCTAACTATGAGAGTCGTCAACGACTTTACATCGAATACTGACGAGGGAACGCCGCGTCGCGGTTTTATGGCTTCGGGCCTGGCGCCTTTTGGTGCCATGCCTCGCATTGATTACATCTGTGCCAACGGTCTGTTCCGGCGGCACCTGGGCAGCATTGCACAGTTGGAATCGGGGCGCATCTTCTGCCGCCACGGTATTGACCACCTGCTGGATGTCGCTCGCATTATGTGGATCAAGAATCTCGAGGAACAGCTCGAATTTGACCGCGAGGTCATCTACGCCACGGCACTTCTTCACGATATCGGCAAAGATGAACAGTATGAATCGGGTATATCCCATGATGTTGCAAGCGAACGCGTCGCTGATGCGATTCTCGGCGGTATGCCCGATGACGTAGCGTTTGAGCCGGCCGATGCCGCAGCCATTAAGACGGCCATTCTGGGCCATCGAAAGCTGCGCGTGAACAGCCAACCGCTCGAGCGCCTGCTCTATGCAGCCGACAAAGCGTCGCGCGCCTGCTTTGCATGCCCCGCGCGCAATGCTTGCAACTGGAGCGATGATAAAAAGAACCTGTCGATTCGCGTGTAGTTAGTTTACGCGGTCGGGGTTCTAAACGAAGGAGACGATCGCGATGAGCAACAAGAAACTGCCCGAGAATGCAACCAAGACTGAAGGCGCCGAGCTCGCCCGCCGTGGAAGGGGCGAAATATCCACCGCAACGGCGGTGCCCCACGTGAACTATGACGATCTGCGCCATGCCGACCGCATCACCGTTGAAGGTCTTGAGGTTTTTGCTAACCACGGCGTGTATCCCGAAGAGAACGCGCTGGGCCAGAAATTCATCGTGTCCTTGGTACTCTATGCTGACCTGCGTGCAGCGGGAGAGCACGATAACTTGGACGCCTCGATTGACTACGGCTCGGTGTGCCACGATGTCGATGGCTATCTGCGCGAGCATACGTTTAAGCTCATCGAGGCGGCAGCTGAAGGTACGGCCCAGATGCTGCTGCGCCGTTATCCCTCGCTGCTTGGTGTGCGCATCAAGCTCGATAAGCCGTGGGCGCCTGTTGGCCTGCCCTTGGCAAGCTGTGGCGTCGAGATCGAGCGTGTGCGCTAACCGGTTCTAATACGTCTCTATGGGTGGCTGCTTGAGCCGCTGCGACAGAGCCCTGTTGTTGGGGCAGTACGTGTCGAGCAGCGCGTGAAACCGATGATTGTGGCTCGGCTCGAGCAGGTGGACGAGCTCGTGGGCGACAACCATGTCAAGGCACTCGACGGGGTAGGCGGCAAGTTCTCGTGCGATGCGAATGGCGCCGGTTTTGGGCGTGCATGATCCCCAGCGCGTTTTCATGCTGCGCACGGAAACGCGGGAAACGGCGACACCCATTGCGATTTCGTATGCGTGCACCATATCACGCAGCGCCGATGTGACTTCGGACGTATAGAGCTGGTCAATATGGGCTTGGATCTCACTGGGCGTTAAGCCGTCGAGGGTCGCATTCCACTTGGCCTGCGGACGTTCGTCTGGCTCGTCGGCACCCATAAAACTTGCGAAGGTGGCCTGCTTGGGCCGCGGTGCGGGTGATGCAAAGTTGTGATCGAGTGCGTCCTGTACCGTGATGGGCTTGCCCCAAAGCGCAATGATGGACGAGGGGCTGAGCGGCTCTCGTGCCGTCGCCTGACGTTGCTCGCGCTGGGCAAGCCGGCTGATAATCCAGGCGCTGTTGCGCTTCACAAACGCTTCGATGCGCTCGCGACTGGCGCCGAGCGGTGCGCTGGCGTGGACCTCACCGCTCGATGTGACGCGTAGGTTGAAGTTCTTGACGCGCTTTTTGGTAACGACGACGGGGATGGGCGTCCCATGCGGTCGGGATACGGAAATCGTAAACTGCTGCGTCAAAAGCGGTCCTTCAGATTGGGGACGGGCCGGCATGTCAACCGTTCGGCATGCCGACCTGCTCAAGGGATGTGAAATTAATAACGCTCAAAGAAGGCAAGCGCGTTGTCGCTGCAGAGCTTTTGCATCACGGTCTTGCCAAAATGCTTGGAAAGCATGTTCTGGAACTCGGGCATCTTGCTGGCATCGGAGAGGAAAGCGGGCACCGTGGCACCGTCCCAGTCGCCGCCGAGTGCGATGACGTCCTCGCCGCCCAGGTCGAGCCAGTGCTCGATATGTGCCGCTAGCTGGTCGAAGGTGACGTCTGCGGCGGTCTTGTCGGTTGCGTCGTTGGAAAGGAACTCGCTGCAGTAGTTGAGGCCGACGATACCGCCCATGTCGCGAATGGTGCGGAACTGGTCGTCGGTAAGGTTGCGTTTGACGCCGCAAACCGCACGGGAGTTGGAGTGGCTGGCGACGAAGGGACGCGTGGCGTGGGCGACAACCTCGTCAAAGCACTCATCGTTGAGGTGGGAGACGTCGAGTACCATGCCGGCGTGCTCCATCTGCGTAAGTGCCTCGATGCCGGCGCCGGTGAGGCCGGCGTGGGTGTCGTGGCCGCTCGCGAGCGGCCCCTGCGCATTCCAGCTGAGTGACGACATAAGCACGCCCAAGCTCTTGAGCACTTCGATCAGCGCGGGGTCCTCGGCAAAGAACGTGGCGTTTTCGATGGTGTGGATGCAAGCGACCTTGCCGTCCTTGAGCGCGGGGCGAATGTCTGCGGCGCTGCGCACGTTGACCATACGGTCGTGGTTGAGCATTGCCTGGCCGCTCATATGCGCCATGATCTGCGCCTGGAAGCGCGCGGCGTGGGCGGTGGGAATCTCGTCGGGGACAAACGTGGCGAAGCACTGTGCCCACGGCGTGTTGCCGATCTTTGCGAGCGAGATGGCACAGGCGTTACCCTCGATGAGGTCGAAATCTTGCGGATGCGTTTCGTCGCCGGGGAAATAACCGTCGGTGCCGGCGGTAAAGCGCAGGTCGAGATCGAGCGTGGCCCAGCCGATTCGGTCGGCGGTGTCGCAGTGTAGGTCAAATACGGGATATGCCATGGTTCCTCCGGTTGCAGCGTTTCTTTGCAAACTGTCTTCAAATTGTATGACTAGGGTATAGTTAGCGCCATATGTTCATGGCGGCCCGTGTTGTGCGCCGCCCTTATCACGGAGGTTTCCATGTCCAACCAGGGCAAGAAGGTCAAGACTCATTATCGCGGCACGCTCGACGACGGCACGCAGTTCGATAGCTCCTACGATCGCGGTGAGCCGCTGGAGTTCACCTGCGGTGCCGGCCAGATGATCAAGGGCTTCGACGCCGCTGTTGTCGACATGCAGGTGGGTGAGAAGAAGACCGTGCACATTCCTGCTGCCGATGCCTACGGCGAGCACAATCCCGAGATGGTTCTGACCTTCCCGGCCGAACAGGTTCCCAACATCGAGCAGATTGAGAAGGGCATGAAGCTCTTCTTGTCCACGCCGAGCGGTATGCCCGTCCCCGCCGTGGTCATCGATGTAACGCCCGAGGCTGTGACGCTCGACGCCAACCACGAGCTGGCCGGTAAGGACCTCAACTTTGATATCGAGCTCGTCGAGGTCGAGGGTTAGAGTATGCCTGAACGCTTGGTTTCGACGACATGCTTGGGAAATCTCAACGATCCGTCCTATGAACTCCTGCTTCGCCGGAAGTTGGGCGGCGTCTTTGAAGTTGACGATCTGCTGCTCGATTGGGACCAGGCTGATGTATACGCGTTTGTGGGCGTGACGGAGCTGGGGCGCACGGTCGATGTTCGGCTGGATACTGCCGACGGCGGTCGTCTTGCCGACGGCGACGTGCTCGCCATTGACCGTTCGGGCATGGTGCCCGTGGCGGTTGTCGTGCGCTTGCGCAGCGCCGAGGTTTATTTGGTCGAAGTTGACCGCATGGACCCGATTGCGCTCGCGCATTCGTGCTGGGAGATCGGCAACATGCATGCGCCGCTCTTCCGGGGCGACTCGGACGAGCATACTGTGCGCATGTATACGCCGGTGCAGCCTGTTTTGGGCCGCATGCTCCGGGGTGTCGAGGGTGTTCGGCTCTCGCTGGTTACCCGTGAACTCGATTCGGACCGGCGCTTTGCGTCGAGTGCGGCGGAGGTCGTCGTGAGCATGGCTCCCGACTTTACCATCGTAAAAAAGGCGCGCGGCTAAGCGCGCGTATGCGCAAGACGGGCTTTGAGGGGCGACCGATCAAGGTCCGTCTTGCTGTTGATATGAGGCTTTGGGGGAAGCATATGGGTCTTGAGGGAATCAAACTGATTGCATGCGATTTGGACGGCACGTTGCTGCATCCGGGGGAGCGCGAGCTGCGTTCCGAGGCCTTTGAGCTTATCGATGAGCTGCATCGTCGTGGTATCGTGTTTATGCCGGCGAGTGGCCGTCAATATGCGAGCTTGCGCTACCTGTTTGCCCCGGTGGCCGATGAGCTCGCCTATGTATGCGAAAACGGAACCCTGGTGATGAGCGAGGGGCGTGCCGTCGTCAAGCGTTCCATGGAGCGTAGCCTTGCTATGGTTATCGCGAATACCGTGGTTGCGTATCCCCATACCGACATGACCCTTTCGTGTGAGGGGCACATCTACACCATGAGCGGCAACGATGCGTTCGTCGACCATTTGCGCTATGTGGTCCACTGCGATGTGGCGGTGGTCGACCGTCCCGAGGACATCGACGAGGATGTCATTAAGATTGGCTTCCAGACGCCCGAGGTGGATTATCCGGCGGCCCGGGAGTATTTCGAGCGCCTCTTTGGCGACCGTGTCGATGTGATGACGTCAGGAACCGCATGGACGGACCTTATCGGTTTCGGTTCGGGCAAGGGCTCCGCGCTTGTCGATTACGGTCGTGTCCTGGGGATTTCGCCCGATGAGATGATGGCATTTGGCGACAATGAGAACGATCGCGACATGCTCAACGTCGTGGGCCATCCCTATCTGATGGAGAGCTGCAACCCCACCATGCGCGGTATCAACGATCGCGTCCGTTACGTGCACACGGTCGAAGAAGAACTGCACCGCCTGCTCGCCGAGTAGGTTTTCGGGACATGCCTAGAAATGTACTGTTTGCTGCAAAGCGCGGAAAGGTGGATTTTAAGGCATGTCCCGAACATCTACCGGCAGTCGGGGCAGAGACCCTCGAAGATGGTGTAGTGCGACGTGACGTGCCAGCCGATTTGCTCGGACGCCTTGGCGTCGAGCTGGGCATCGAAGGGGAGCGGTACGTCGATGACGCGGCTGCACGAGGTGCAGATGATATGTGCGTGCGACTCGATGGTGCGATCGAAGCGACTCCCGCCCGGCGTCTTGATCGAGAGGATTTCTCCGGCATCTGCCAAGAGATTAAGATTGCGGTAGACCGTACCGCGGCTGATTTTGTCATCCTGCGCGCGCACGACGTTGTAGATTTCGTCGGCGGTGGGATGGTTATAGCTTTGGCGCACGGCGTCAAGAACCAGCTTTCGCTGCCTGGTATTCCTTCTTTGCACCGCCATGCGCCTCGCCTCTTTTCTACTAACGGTCGTAGGTAAATGATACCGTATTTAGCACACAATACTAATAATGAGGAGTGAAACCGTCTTCATTGGCAAGTGGGGCTCGGACCTGGGCGTCTACGAGGCGAAAACGCGTCCCCATGCGCTCGTAGGAGGCATGAAGCGCCTCGAGATGAGATAGGATGTTTGCCGGAGCTCCCTGTATCTCCATCTCGACTGAGCCGTCTTCCATGTTACGCACCCAGCCGGTGAGCGCGCGTGCCTGCGCGAGGTTGGTGTTGGTAAAGCGAAAACCAACGCCTTGGACTTGCCCCGCCCAGCGCAGGAAATAGCGCAGGGGAGTGTCTTGAGTGACCCCGTCGCTTGCGAGCACAGTAAGCCTGCGGCGCAGCTCGAGCTCGACGTTTGACGGCTTTTGAGGCTCTCGACTGCCGCTGGTGACGCTGGAGAAGAACGTATCGAAGAAGCCCATCGCTATGCCTGCTTGCCTGCGTCGGCCGGGAAGGTTATGCCGGCCTGCTGGCGCACGGCATCCATGATGCGCAGTGAGACGAGCGTGACATCGCGGTAGTGGCCAAGCTCGTGGCGTCCCGCCGGGGTCTCCCAAATCTCTTCCTTGACGTTATCGATGCCGCCGATGGCGGTGATAAAGTCTGTGAGTTCGTATTCCATGGTGTTGCTCGATTTGGGCAGGTCGAGCACGCGGCCGTTGTCGCCCTGTTCGCGCGGTGCCTCGGTCGCTGAGCCGCGTACGACATCGCCGCGATAGTCGATGCGGACGTTGCGGGGCGTGGACAGATGGTCGATCTGGATAGTGCCACGCTCGCCTTCGATCTGCGAGGGCAGCAGGTCATTCGTAATTTTGGAGTGCGCGAGCTCGACGGAGATGCGGCCACCGCCGTAACTGGCGAGGATAGAACCGCAGCCGTCGATGGGGCCGTGCGTGAGCTGTCGCGTGGTGGGGTCGAGCAGAGTAGCCATGCTCGTAAGGCCGGAGGGCATGCCGAAAATCTCGACCATGGGCTCGACGGTGTAGACGCCAATGTCCATTAGGGAACCCGATGCCATATTGCAGTCGAAGATATTGGTGGAGCGTCCCGCGAGAATCTCGTTGTAGCGCGAGGAATACTTGCCAAAGCGCAATGAGGCACGACGAATGGGCGCAATCTCGCCCAGGGCGTCCTCGATGGCGTGGAAAGCGGGGTCATGGAGCGGGCGCATGGCCTCGAGGGCCACGACACCTGCTGCCTCGGCAGCGCGGAAGACTTCCAGCGCCTGCGCCTCGGTGGCGCAGAAGGGCTTCTCGACGATGACGTGCTTGCCACCGGCGATGCAGGCAAGGGCCTGCTCGTAGTGAAGTGCGTTGGGGCTGCCGATATAGACGGCGTCGACGTCGGCAGCGGACGCAAGCTCGTCAAGTGCGGTGAAGTTACGCTCGCCGCCGTGCTTAGCGGTGAAGGCGGTGCCGCGATCTGCGTCGCGCGAGAGCGTGCCCACAAACGCGGCTTGGTCGTTGGCGTTGACGACCTGGATAAAGTCGTCGGTGATCATGGATGTGCCGATGGTCGCGATGCGCAGCATACGTCCCCCTTGCGTTGTTTGGTCTACAGGATGAGTGTAGCGCGTGGGGATATAAAGCTGCGCGAAAATGCTATTACAGGTCGTTCTCGTTAAAGCCGGTGTCGATATCGAGGTTGGCTCCGTCGGCCGCGGTGGTGGCGAGCTCGTCGCAGCGCTCATTGAGCTCATGGCCGGCGTGACCCTTAACCCAGATGAACTCCACTTTGTGCTTGCTCTTCGCGGTGAGCAGACGCTCCCACAGATCGCGGTTCTTGACAGGCTGCTTGTTGGCGGTCTTCCAGCCGCGTTTTTTCCATCCGTCAATCCAGTGCTTGTTGAAGGCGTTGACGACGTACTGCGAATCGGAATGGACTTCGACGTCGCAGGGGCGGTTGAGCGCCTCGAGTGCCACGATGACCGCCATGAGCTCCATGCGGTTGTTGGTGGTCTTGGCGTAGCCGCGCGAAAGCTCGGAGGTGAAGGTCTTGCCGGCGGGGTTGGTGTATTTGAGCACGGCGCCGTAGCCGCCGCGTCCCGGATTTGATCGGGCCGAGCCGTCGGTATAGATGATGACCTTCACATGGTTCCTTTCGTTGGGTACGTTTCGTGTGAGTGACCATTGTAGCGCCATGCCCGCCGGGGGCTAGCAATCTACGATTTCTACCCCGTCTTCCGACAGTTGGTTGGCATGGATGATGCGGTTGAGCTCGTCGAGGTATTGCTGCAAGAGGGGAGAGGGCTTGCGGTCGTCATGCATGATGTAGCCCACATGCATCGTCGGGGCGTCTGCCAGGGGGATCGAGGCCATGCCCCACTGCATTTCGCTGGAGAGTACGCCGGTCGACAGCGCATAGCCGTTCGAGGTGATAAGCAGGTTGGTGAGTGTCCCGCGGTCGGATACGCGGATATTGCGGTTGCAGGGAATATAGCTAAACGGTTCCTCGGCGTAATAGAAGGAGTTCGAGGTGCCCTGTTCAAAACTATAGCGCGTATAGGGTGTGAGGTCGGCAAGGGACAGTTGCGGGCGGCGGGCGAGCGGGTGGCGTTCGCTGACGAACACGTGGACTTTCGCATCAAAGAGGGGATGAAAGCTCGCTCGGGCATCGGTAAAGGCCTTCTGCAAGACACGGGTATTAAAGTCATCCAGATAGAGGATGCCGATATCGCTGCGAAACGCGCGCACGTCGTCGATAATCTGCGCTGTGGTGGTCTCGCGCATGATGAACTCGAACTTGCTGTCGCGGCAGCGCTCGACTACGTTGACAAAGGCCTCGACCGAAAAGGCGTAGTGTTGGGCGGAAATGGCGAGGCGGGCTTGCGGGGTGCCGCCGTCCTCGTAGCGGGCCTCGAGCATGTCGGCCTGCTCTACGACCTGGCGTGCATAACCCAAAAGCTCGGTGCCGTCGTTGGTGAGTGCAACACCGCGGCTGGAGCGCGTAAAGATTTCGATATGAAGTTCCTGCTCCAGGCTTTTGACGGCATTGGAGATATTGGACTGCGCCGTATAGAGGCGCTGGGCTGCGGCGTTGATCGAACCGGACTCTGCCACGGCGATCATAAAGCGAAGCTGCTGGAGGGTCATCGGCGCCCGTCCCTTCGATAGCTATCTATAAAACCGATAACAGGTTAGCGCTTTTAAGTGATTGACCGAGGGAAACAATGCTCGTACTATTCAAAACACACAAAGGCGGTAGGTAATTAAGCCAACCACGGAACCGGGATGCGAAAGGAGGCCCGCATATGAATTGCTTGCCAAGACGAATGCCGGGCTCCTGTTTGCGCCCGTCGGCGTGATCAGGAGACAGCGACTTACTTCTCTCTTTTTATTTACTTTTGTTCGATCAAGGAGACCATCATGAGCCAGTTCATTAACAACCCCGAGCACACCTTTGGTTTCGATACCCTGCAGCTGCACGTTGGCCAGGAGAGCGCCGATCCTGCATCCGACTCCCGTGCCGTGCCTATCTACCAGACCACGAGCTATGTGTTCCGCAACTCCCAGCACGCCGCCGACCGCTTTGGTCTTGCCGACGCCGGTAACATCTACGGCCGTCTGACCAACTCCACCCAGGGCGTCTTCGAGGACCGTATCGCCGCCCTCGAGGGTGGCGTGGCAGGTCTTGCCGTCGCCTCCGGTGCTGCTGCCATCACCTATACCCTGCAGGCTCTTGCCCAGGCCGGTGACCACGTGGTGGCTCAGAAGACCATCTACGGTGGCTCCTACAACCTGCTGGAGCATACGCTCTCCCAGTTTGGCGTCGAGACCACGTTTGTCGATGCCCATAACGTGGAAGAGGTCGAGGGTGCCATCAAGGACAACACCACGGTCATCTATCTCGAGACGCTCGGCAACCCCAACTCCGACATCCCCAACATCGACGCCATCTCCGAGGTCGCCAAGAAGCACGGTCTGCCGGTTGTCGTCGACAACACCTTCGGCACCCCGTATCTGTTCCGTCCGCTGGAGCATGGTGCCAACATCGTCGTCCACTCCGCAACCAAGTTCATCGGCGGCCACGGCACCTCGCTGGGCGGTGTGATCGTCGACGGCGGTAACTTCGATTGGAAGGCGAGCGGAAAGTACGCCCAGATCGCTGAGCCCAACCCCT
The DNA here is from genome assembly GCA_048428865.1 of Collinsella sp. Classification (GTDB taxonomy): domain Bacteria; phylum Actinomycetota; class Coriobacteriia; order Coriobacteriales; family Coriobacteriaceae; genus Collinsella. The sequence goes on along the minus strand of DBFOPP010000053.1, from coordinate 4,718 downwards.
CCTACCACGGTGTTTCGTTTGCCGAGGCTGCCGGTCCCGCCGCCTTCGCAACCTATGTCCGCGCTATCCTGCTGCGTGACGAGGGCGCCTGCATCAGCCCGTTCAACGCCTGGGTCCTGCTCCAGGGCACCGAGACCCTGTCGCTGCGCGTTGACCGTCATGTCGAGAACACCAAGAAGGTCGTTGAGTTCCTGGCTGGTGACAGCCACGTCGCCAAGGTGAACCACCCGAGCCTGCCTGAGCACCCCGATCACGAGCTCTATCAGAAGTACTTCCCCCGTGGCGGTGCTTCGATCTTTACCTTTGAGATTAAGGGTGGCCAGGAGGCAGCTTGGAAGTTCATCGATCATCTGCAGGTGTTCTCGCTGCTCGCCAACGTGGCCGACGTCAAGTCACTCGTCGTACACCCGGCTACCACCACGCACTCCCAGCTCTCTGCCGAGGAGCTCGCCGAGCAGAACATCACGCCCTCCACGATCCGTCTTTCCATCGGTACCGAGAACGCCGAGGATATCATTTGGGATTTGAAGCAGGCCTTCGCCGCGCTGGACGAGTAAGGCGACTTGTGCAAGGACCCCTTGCGACTCGATAGGTATAACTGCATAAAACGCCTGCTCAAGGCGCCTGTGCGCACAATGGTTGCACAGGCGCCTTTTTTGCATAGAGAGGGTGCAAAAACAGGGTTTTTGACACGCTTTATGCATTCGAGTTGTGGAAAACTCCTGTTGAGAGGATGTGAGTTTTACGCAATTGACGTGCGCCTTTTAAGTAAAACCGCAGGTCGCGATTTGCTCGGGGTACTATGCAGCGCGATCGAATCACACGCAGCTCAAACGCAGCAAAAACGCACTACGGAGGTTTCCAGCTACATGAGGATTGATTCACGAAAACCGAAAACCGCCGCCCTTTCCGCCGCTCTGACCGTGGCACTTTTGGCGGGCGCCGGTGCAACTGATGCCCACGCCGCAACACTGTCCGATACGGTTGGATCTACTCCGTCCGAGACGACGCTGGTGCAGCCCGTTGACTATCGTGGCGATGGTTATGGTTCCATGCAGGAGTGGAACGCCTCGATGGAGGCCAAGCGCGATTCCCTGGAGATGCGCGCTCAGATCATCATGAATATGTATGGCGACTATGCCACCGATGACGAGCGCGCTGTGCTGCAGGGTTGCATCGACGGTGCGGGTAGCCTGTTGACGATGGGGGAGGTCGACGCCAAGTCGACCGAGCTCGATGAGCTGCGCGCTGCGCTTGAGGATGCCAAGTGCGAAGCGCTCGAGGCTGCCGCCGAGGCGGAGGCTGCCGAGGCCGCCCAGGCTTCGTACTACAACGCCGGTTATACTCCGCCTTACGCGTCTGCCGCGTCCTACGCGAACGGATCGGGCCTGACGCGCTCTGCGGGTGTCAATAACTACAACGGGCGCCGCGAGACCTATTACAGCAGCAATGTGCTTTATCACTATCGCACGGGCGAATGGACTCAGGATTCTGAGGGCTTCTGGCGCGATTCCGACGGCTATTACGTTGTTGCCGCGGGCGATATGGCCCAGGGCTCGACCTTTACGGGCTCCAAGGGTGATTGCAAGGTCTATGACTCCGGCTGCGCTGCCGGAACCACCGACTACTACACCGGTTGGTAATCTGCCATAAGCAAAATAGGCACATGATGGGCGGGCGTCTTTACTGAGCTTTTAGGCAACGTAAAGCCGCCCGTTCTTTATGTGCGTTCGAGTTAACAGAGCCCTTACCGTGGCGGTACGCTGGGCGTATGGATGCGGGGCACACTAGTTCATGAGAAATAAGGTTTTTCTCGTGGAGGAAGTGGTCTTGTGAACGCTCGAGATATCGCCGTTGCCGCCATTGCATTGACGCTTGGTTGCCTTGGTCCTACGGCCGCGCTCGTCGCAGGTGTGCAGGGGTCTTGTGGGGCTGCCTCTATTGTGGTCGGCGCGCTGATCGCGGCCACGCTGCTGGGAAGCGCAGGCGTGGTTCTTTGCCGCGACGATGAGGACGAGGTGCCGGGGTCGCAACGCTAACTGTTGTGAGATCGGCCGCCGGTCATAGACGAAGATGAAGGCCGCCGCAGGGGAAAGGTTCCCTTGCGGCGGTTTTGCTGTTAAGGCTGTTGAATGCGGCGCGTCGGCGCTACCAGCTTTTCTCGATATCGCGGATGCGCCGATAGAGCCACTCGTTTTGCGGTGCCTGGATATCGTGTTTGGCTGCGAGGCGGCAGATGGTGCCCGCGAACTCATCAACCTCGGTTTTGCGCCTTGCGATGCGGTCTTGAGCCATCGAGGGCATACCGGCGGGGTCGATTCCCTCGATGAGGTGCACCATTTGCGTCAGATCTGCCTCGGTCAGCTCAACGTCCTCGGCGTTGGCAACCGCAAGCGTCTCGCGCATGGCGGAGACAAAACAGCGGCGCTGCTCGGAGCCCGGCTCCGTGGCGCTTCCGTAGGTCCCGCCGTAGGCCATGCAGGTCTGGTTGATGCCGTCGTTGAGCATGAGTTTGGCCCACATGCGGTGCGCAATGTCGCTCTCGACGGTATGGGCGATGCCGCAGCGCGTATAGAGCTCGTCGATAGCGGCGACGGTCGCGGGGTCCGTGCCGGCCGCCGCGCCAAAGCGGATCTCGCCCGCATTGGTAAAGGTGAGCGCGCCGTTGAGGAACACGGCGTCCATGCCCTGGCAGATACCAAGAACGGTATGCTCCCAGCCAAAGCGTTCGGCAATCTTTTGCTCGCTCGTAATGCCGTTGCATAGCGAGGCGATGAGCGTGTTGGGTCCCACGACGCGCTCCATAGTCTTGAGTGCTTGGTCGAGACCGGTGGTCTTGACTGTCAGGATGACCAGATCGGCGGGCGTCGCCTCGCTGGCGCGGACGGACGTGAGATCGCAGGGCTTGCCGTTGACAGTGAGCGCATCGCCCGCGTGACGCTCAAAACGGGTGTCATCCATAACGTATTCGACGGCGTCATTGCCGAGGGCCCTGGCAATCATGCTGCCGTAGAGCAGGCCGACGCCGCCCTTGCCGATAAAAGCGACCTTGTTGATCTGCATGTGAATCATCTCCCCATGTAAAAGGCGCCCGCGTAAGGGGCGCCTGATGGATTGTATGCTGCCAGGGTGATTGGTGGGTGCGCGGGGCGGCTGTTATAAAAAAGAAACGTTTGCCTGGACGCTACGCTGCAGGGCAGACCGCAAAGACATGCGCGTGGTCATGCCCGGCTCCTTTCATCGGGCTTTTTGCTGATGTTAAAGCGGTGCCGTGACGGCTCGATTTCTGCTGCGTTACGATACGTTCTCGATTGCGATTCCACGATGTTTCGGCTGCGTGACCATTGTGTTTCGCCTTGCCGGGGCGCTGATGGCGAAGGGAGGGGCCGTGCAATACCGTGTTGACCCCAAAAGTGGTAACCGAATATCCGCTCTGGGTCTGGGCTGCATGAGGTTTCCCGGTGCGCCGGGACACCCCGATGCGAAGACCGCCGACGCTATCATCTCCCGTGCGGTGGAGCAGGGGATTAACTACCTGGACACGGCCTATCTCTATCCCGGCAACGAGGCGTGCATGGGCGCTTCGCTTGAACGATTGGGGCTGCGTGACCGGGTGTTGCTGGCGACCAAGTTGCCGCATGCTTCGTGCAAGTGTGCGGAGGATTTCGACCGGTTCTTCGATGAGCAATTGCGCCGCCTGCGGACCGACCATATCGACTATTACCTCATGCACAACATTACCTCGCCCGCCCAGTGGGAACGTGTGGTGGCGTTGGGCATCGAGGACTGGATTGCGCGCCAAAAGGCTTCGGGGCGCATTCGCCAGATCGGTTTTTCGTACCACGGCAGTGCGGCGGACTTCCTCACGATGCTCGATGCGTATGTGTGGGACTTTTGCCAGATCCAGTACAACTACGCTGGAGAGCGATATCAGGCGGGAACGGCGGGGCTCATGGCCGCCGCCGAGCGAGGTCTCGCGGTGTTTGTGATGGAGCCGCTTTTGGGCGGACGCTTGGCAGGCAAATTGCCTCCGCGGGCGCGCGCTGTTCTCGATGGTGCATGCGATCGGCATTTGCATACGCCTGCCGCTTGGGGGCTCTCGTGGGTGTGGAATCATCCCCAGGTGACCATGTTGCTTTCTGGTATGACCGATACCGCGCAAGTGGACGAGAATTCGTCACTGGCAGACCTCGCGTTGCCGAATTCGATGACTGCCAACCAGCTCGACACGATTGCGCGCGTGTTGATGGAGTTTGAGAAATCGAACCGTGTGCCCTGCACGGGATGCGGCTACTGCATGCCATGTCCCAAGGGTATTAACATTCCCGGCTGCTTTGCCGCTTACAACGCGAGCTACGCGCACAGCTGGTTTACGGGGCTGTCTCAATACTTTACGGCGAGCGCGGTGCGCACGAGCGAGCCCAAGCTGGTGAGCAATTGCGTCAAGTGCGGTAAATGCGCACGTCACTGCCCGCAGCACATCGATATTCCCGAGCGTCTCGATGACGTGCGCCGACGTTTCCAGCCTGGCCCCGTAACGGCTGTGCTTAAAGCCTTCCGCACAACGCGCTCCTCATGATCCTTTTATATCTTGTGATGGAATAGTTCCTGTTTACGGCAGAATAGGGCAACAGCAGGAACTATTTCGCCGCAACTAATGGGAGACTATCGTGGGTGACCGAGGTTTACGTAATGATTCGCGTGAGGTTCGTTGGGGC
>DBFOPP010000052.1:0-25813 GCA_048428865.1 Collinsella sp. | reverse complement strand
CTGATGAAGTTTATCGCGAGTTCCGCACGAACAGGAGGCCACTTAATGTGGCCTCCGTCGTGAGCAGGACTGTAGAGCAGGAAACTTCATCAGTGCCCGCCCCACGGGAAACCGGCGGGATGGACCAGTTCAGATGGGGCTTTGATGCATGGGTGGTCTGTTGGTGGGCAAATGGGTATCATACTGTAGATATTGCATCGACTCTGCGATGCATTGTTGTACGTTCCCGGCGGTCGGTTTGCCAGAAGCGCCCCGTCGGTTGTTCCAGACCCGTTTCGAAGAAAGGAAACAACACTCACCTATGGCAGCTAAAAAATCATCTCCCTTGAAGATCATTCCGCTCGGCGGCCTTGACGGCATCGGCAAGAACATGACGGTCTTCGAGTGCGGCGACGACATGGTGCTCGTCGACGCCGGCCTCATGTTCCCGGATGACTCCCAGCCCGGTATCGACCTGGTGCTTCCCGACTACACCTATGTTTTGGAGAACGAGGAAAAGCTCCGCGGTATCGTCGTCACCCACGGCCACGAGGACCACACCGGTTCGCTTCCGTATCTGCTGCAGGACCTCAACAATAAGGTGCCCATCTTCTCGAGCAAGCTGACGCTTGGCTTTATCGAGGGCAAGCTTTCTGAGTTCCGCATCCGCGCGCCCAAGTTCCGCGAGGTTAAGGGCGGCAGCCATGTCAACCTCGGCGGCATCTCGCTCGACTTCTTCTCGATGACGCACTCCATCCCCGGCGCTCTGGGCGTGTTCATCCGCACCAACCAGGGCACCGTTATGCACACCGGCGACTTTAAGCTCGACCAGACGCCCATCGATGGTGTCACGCCCGACTATGCCGCTATCAGCCGCTTCGCCAAGCAGGGCATCGACCTGCTGCTTTCCGACTCCACCAACGCCACGGTTCCTGGCTTTACCAAGTCCGAGGCCGAGGTTGGTCCCAATCTGCTGCACGCCATCAAGAACGCCCCGGGTCGCGTGTTCGTCGCGTCGTTCTCGAGCCACATTCATCGCCTGCAGCAGATCTGCGATGCCGCCCGTAAGTGCGGCCGTAAGGTCGTTGTGACCGGTCGCTCCATGCTCACCAACACCCGCGTCGCGCGCGAGCTGGGCTACCTCAACATCGACGATGCCGATATCATCGATGCCTTCGATATCGATAACCTGCCCGACGACAAGATCGTCGTCATGTGCACCGGTTCGCAGGGCGAGCCGCTGTCGGCCCTGTCCCGCATGGCCAATGGCGAGCACAAGACGCTCTCCATCCACGAGGGCGATACCGTCATCCTCTCAGCAACTCCCGTTCCCGGCAACGAGAAGGCCGTCCAGCAGGTCGTCAACAGCCTGGCCAAGCTCGGCTGCGACGTGTGGGATAAGAACCGCGCTCTCGTCCACGTCTCCGGTCACGGTAGCCAGGAGGAGCTCAAGCTCCTGATGGCCATGGCCAAACCCACGTACTTTATGCCGGTTCACGGTGAGGCCGTGCATCTGCGCGCTCATGCCCAGCTCGCCCGCAAGATGGGCATCAAGGACGATCATATCTTTATCCTCGATAACGGCGACACGCTCGAGATGCGCGGTGGTATCGTCAAGCGCGGTACACCCGTCGAGTCCGGCGTCGTCTACGTCGACGGCCTGCGTATCGGCGATACCGACCCCATTGTCTTGCGCGATCGCCAAAAGCTCGCCAACGACGGTATGGTCACGGCCGTTGCCATCGTCTCGCTCAAGCACAAGAAGATCGAGGCCATCGAGTTCTCGGGCCGCGGCGTCTCGTTTGCCATCGACGACCAGTTCTCCGAGGATGCCTCCGCGTCCATTATGAAGACGATCGAGAAGGGCAAGTTCAGCTTTACGAGCAGCGGTTCCGATGCCATTCGCAAGGCCGTGCGCGACTCGCTCTCCAACTTTATCTGGAGCCGTACGCGCACTCGTCCGATGATCATCCCGGTCGTCATGGAGGTTTAGTTTGGCGCGCGGATCTGCACAAAACGCCAAAGGCAATAAGGCCAACAACCAACCGGCATCTGCTAAGGGTGCCGGTTCCCATCTGCGTGCCAATAAGGGCCACGAGGCGGACTTCGATGATTTTGAGCCCTTGGTCGAGCCCTCGGCCAACCGCGATATCGCCGGCGTGGTCATTGCCGTCTTGGCGATTGCGTCCTTTATTGCCGTGATTTCGCCGGCGACTGCGCCCGTTACGGCTGCGGTTGCCGGTTTCTACCACTTGGGCTTTGGTCTGGGCGCCTACGTGCTGCCGATCGTCATTTTGCTGTTTGCCGCCACGCTCTTTTTAGGCGAGGACTCGCCGCTCAACGCGCGCTCTGTTGCGGGCGGCGCCGTGGTCTTTATCGCCGTCGTCTCCATTCTTTCGTTGATGGTGCCAGGTACGAGCGACTCGTGCGACCTTATGTTCACGCCGCAAAATCTGTCCGCCTCGGGTGGCTACATTGGTGCGTTTATTGCGAGTGCGCTGCAGAATGCCCTGGGTAAGCCTATCGCGATGGTGGTCCTGTTGGGCCTTGTCGTCGTGGGCCTGGTCATCATCGGCTTTTCGGTGGGCGGCGTTTTGCGCTCTGCTCGCGACCGTGCGGCTGATTTTGCCGAGCGCCGTCGTGCCGATGTTAACGCGAGTCCGTGGGGTGACGATGAGGCCCTGTCGGTGCCCGGCGTTGCCCGTCCTCACCTGAGCATTCTTCGTCAAAAGGGCTCCGATGCTGCCGTGACCACGGTCATGGGCAACGATGTGGACCCGGTTTTGGACGATGACGACGAGGACGAGGACCCGTTTGTCGACGTGTCCGATGCCGTGGAAGCTGAGCGCGCTAAGACGACGCTGTTGCCGCGCCGCCATGCCAAGAAGGGCAAGGCTGCGCCCAAACTCAATACGAGTGAGCCCGACCCGTCTTGGTCCGAGAGCGAGATTGAGCTCACCGAGGGCGATGACGAGGACGACGAGGCTCCGATTGAGACCGCAAAGACAACTTTGCTGCCGCGTCGCCATGCAAAGCGCGACCAGGTAACCGGTCAGCTTTCGATGGAAGACGACCCCGATAAGATCGACGAGTCCGAGCCGCCGTTTGCCGTGAATCCTGTCTCGGCAGCACCTCAGATCCCCGACTTCTTGAAGCATCCCAAGGTTGCCGATGCGCCTGCCTTGAGTGCTGTCGAATCGGCTGCGGCTAGCGATGGGGGAGCGGACGGCGGCGCCGCAGATAACGAGGGCGAAGAAGAGGACGGCCTCAAACTTCCGCCACTTGAGATTCTGCATGCCAACCCGCAGTCGGCTTCCTCCGCGTCTTCTGACAAGGAGCTGGAACAGACTGCCGAGTCGCTTCAGTCCACCTTGCTGGAGTTTGGTCGTAGTGCCCGCGTGGTCGGCTGGATTGCCGGCCCCACGGTGACGACCTTTAAGCTGCAACCTGGCGAGGGCGAGCGCGTGAGCAAGATTTCGAGCCTCGAGGACGATATCGCGCTATCGCTTGCTGCCCAGTCCGTGCGTATCTTTGCCCCGATCCCCGGCACCTCGCTTGTGGGTATCGAGATCCCCAATCGCAAGCGCCAGAACGTCAACCTGGGCGACGTGCTTCCCTATGTGAAGGGCGGTCCGCTCGAGCTCGCCATCGGTCGAGATGCCGAGGGTACGCCTGTTGTCGCTGACCTCGCCAAGATGCCCCACCTGCTTATTGCCGGTACGACCGGTTCTGGTAAGTCGGTGATGATCAATTCCATCATCACGACCCTGCTCATGCGCGCCCTTCCCGAGGACGTTCGCCTGATCATGGTCGACCCCAAGCGCGTCGAGCTTGCGGGCTATAACGGTCTGCCGCATCTCTATGTCCCCGTGGTGACCGAGCCCAAGCAGGCCGCGAGCGCTCTGCAATGGGCCGTGTCCGAGATGGAGCGTCGCCTGAAGGTCTTCGAGCGTCTCAATGTGCGTAAGATCTCGACCTATAACGAAAAGCAGGCCGCCGGCGAGTTTGAGCATTACGATAACCCGCCGCAAAAGATGCCCTATCTGGTCATCATCATTGACGAGCTCTCGGACCTGATGATGGTCGCCGGTAAGGATATCGAGGCCTCGATCGTACGTATTGCACAGCTGGGCCGTGCCGCCGGTATTCATCTTATCGTGGCCACGCAGCGCCCCAGCTCCAACGTGGTGACGGGCCTCATCAAGGCCAACATCACCAACCGCATCGCCTTTAACGTCGCCACGGGCATCGACTCGCGCGTCATTATCGACCAGATGGGTGCTGAAAAGCTCACCGGTTTGGGCGACATGCTGTTCTCCAAGGTCGACTGGGGCAAGCCTCGCCGTATCCAGGGCTGTTTTGTTTCGGATGACGAGATCAACGAGATTGTCGAGTTCGTCAAGTCGCAGAGCGAGCCCGACTACCACGAGGAGATTCTGTCTGCCGTGGCGCCCGCTTCCATGTCCATGGCGGGTGGCGGCGGCATTGTCCGCACCGGAGTCGCCGAGCCGCAAGACGATGATCCGCTCATTTGGGAAGCCGCCCATATTGTGGTGGAATCGCAGCTTGGCTCCACATCTGGCCTGCAACGTCGTCTGAAGGTTGGCTATGCGCGTGCCGGGCGTATTATGGACATGCTGGAAGAAAAGGGTGTCGTCGGCCCGCCCGACGGTTCCAAGCCGCGCGAGGTCCTGTTGGACGAGGAGGGGCTTGCCGCGCTGGAATCTGTCGACGCCGAGATGGCACGTGAAGATCGTGAGTTTGGAGGATTCTGATGGCTGCACGCTTTGGTGACATGCTGCTCGAGCAGCGTCGCCGAATGGGCCTTTCCATTCAGCAGGTCGCCAACACCATCAAAATCAGGCCGCAGATCATCGAGTTTTTCGAGACCGGTAACTTTGCTTCGATGCCGCCGCGCGGCTATGCGCAGGGCATGATTTCGAGCTATGCTCGCTTTTTGGGCCTCAATCCGCGCGAGGTCGTCAATGCCTACTTTGACGACCTGATGGCATACGAACGCGAAACGTCGCAGCAGGGCGGTCGTTTTCAGGACGCCGCCGGCTACGTCAATTCGCGTTCCTCGGTCGATAACGGGCGCTTCCTGATGGTTCAGGGCGGTCGTTCGACCCGCTATGGACAGCGTCCTCAGCAGGCCGGTTATATTACCGAGACGGGTTCGGGCGAGGAGATTCGCTCACAGCGTGACCGGTTCCGCAGTACGCCGATGCCCGAGGACCGTGCACTTCCCGCTGCCCGCGGCGTGGCGCGTGACCCTCGTGCCGGCTACGGCGACGGCGGCTATTCAGATCGCGGTCACCGTGGTGTCTCCACCGGACGCTCTCGCGGTGGCTATGCGGATGCCGATACCACGCAGGTGACGCCGCGTCTTCGCTCTCAATCACAGCCGTATGGCCAGCGCTCTTCGGCTCCGCGTTCGGGCCAACGTGGCTATCAAGGCCGCGGTGAACTTGCGCCCCGCTCGGGTCAGCGCAGCCTTCAGGGCCAGGGCGGCTATCGCGGCCGTTCCGATAGCAATCGTGGTCGTATGCCTCAGGGAGGCGGCCGCAGCAGTTCCGGTCGTGGACGCGGCGGATCCCGTACTCCTCAAAACAACGGGCTCGATCCGCGTATCGTCTACGCCGGCATTGGTGCCGTGGTGTTGCTGCTGATTGTGCTCATCGTGGTGCTTCTGCGCGGCTGCGCATCTTCGGCGCCCGAGAACACGCCCGAGACTCCCACTGCCACCAAGACGACGACTAAGAAGTCTTCTAAGAAGACCGAAACGGTCGACGAGGATGAAGACACCGATGAGGCGACGGATGAGTCGACTGATTCGGACGCCACCAAGACGACGGCCAAGAAGGAAGAGAACGAGGTCACGAAGGTCAAGGTCTCCGTTGCCAAGGGAAAGACCGCGTGGATTGAGGTCAAGGTCGACGGAAAGTCGGTCTATGGCGCCCAGGCGACTGGCCCCTTTGAGCAGGAGTACTCGCCCGAGTCCTCGATCGAGATCACCACGTCCAAGCCTTCCGATGTCACCGTTACCAAGAACGGTGAAAAGGTTCGTTACGATACCAAGACCTCGGGCGTGGCGCGTGTGACGATCACCGTTCCCAAGAAGGAGACGACTGATTCCGAGAATGGTGAAAGTTCTGATGGTACCGACACCACCGATGGTACCGATACCACCGACGGTACCGATGCCCAGTCCACGGATGGCGCCGATACCGCAACTGACGGTCAGACGCCCACCGATTCTACCGACTATTCGTACGATAGCTACTAAGCCGCTCGTACGCGAAAGGAAACATCATGGCTAAAGATTCCAGCTTCGACGTCGTGTCCGAGGTCAACATGCAAGAGGTCGACAACGCCTTCCAGCAGACCACGCGCGAGATTTCCCAGCGCTATGACCTTAAGGATTCCGGCGCCACGATCGAGCTTTCGAAGGGCGACAAGCTCTTTACGATCAACGCCCCGGCCGACTTTGTCTCCAAGCAGATTATCGACGTGCTGAGCTCCAAGCTCATCAAGCGCGGCATCGACCTCAAGGCTGTCTCGTGGGATGCTCCGCAGGCGGCATCGGGCGGCACCGTGCGCGTGCTCGGCCATATCGTCGAGGGTATCGACCAGGCGACCGCCAAGAAGATCAACAAGGACATCAAGGACCAAAAGCTCAAGGTCAAGGTGACCATCGAGGCCGACAAGCTGCGTGTTTCCTCTGCTTCGAAGGACGCGTTGCAGACCGTGATCCAGTTCCTGCGCGACCAAGACTACGGCCAGCCGCTGCAGTTCACCAACTACCGCTAATATCAATCGAAAGGACCGCTCTCCAACATGGATACACCGTTGGGCTCCGTGCTTTACATCACCCTCGGGTGCGCTAAGAACGAGGTTGACACCGACCGCATGCGTTCTCTTTTGACCGCCGCGGGCTACGAGGAGGCATTCGACCCGCAGGATGCCGATATCGCCATCGTCAATACTTGCTCGTTCCTCGCCTCCGCAACGTCCGAGAGCATCGAGACCACGCTCGAGCTCGCCAACGAGGTTCAGGACGGCGTTCGTTCTTGCCCCATCGTCATGTGCGGCTGCGTGCCGTCGCGCTATGGCGATGACCTGCCTGACGAGCTGCCCGAGGTCGCTGCCTTTGTGAAGGCCGACGAGGAAGACGGCATCGTGGCGGTCATTGATGGCGTGCTGGGTGTCGAGCGTGAGATTGCAGCCTATATCCCGCAGGTCAAACGTACCGTCGAGGGTGCTGTCGCCTACGTCAAGATTTCCGATGGCTGCAACCGCTTCTGCAGCTTCTGCATGATCCCCTATATTCGCGGTCGCTATCATTCGCGCAATGCCGAGAGCATCATCTCCGAGGTGCGCGACCTGGTTGCCGGCGGTGTGCGCGAGATCGTGCTGATCGGCCAGGACACGGGCATCTGGGGTACCGACTTTGCCGACGAGGACGTCGCCGATGGCTCGCCGCGCAATCTGGCGCAGCTGCTGCGTGCCGTCGCCGAGGCCGTGCGCCCGCACAACGTCTGGGTCCGCGTGCTCTATCTGCAGCCCGAGGGCATGACTGACGAACTCATCGAGACGATTCGCGATACGCCCGAGGTGCTGCCCTATATCGATATCCCCGTGCAGCACTGCGACGCGCGCATTCTCAAGGCCATGCGTCGCTCCGGTTCGCGCCAGGAGCTCGAGGATCTGTTCCGCGACCTTCGCGAGCGCATCCCCGGCATCGTGATTCGTTCCACGGCCATGGTCGGCTTCCCGACCGAGACCGCCGACGAGTTCCGCGACCTTATCGACTTTATGGACACCGTCGGCTTTGACTACACGAGCGTCTTTGCATACTCGCAGGAGGAGGGCAGCCTGGCCGCTAAGATGGAGGGTCAGGTCGATGAGGAGGTTAAGCTCGAGCGCGCCCAGGAGGCCATGGACCTGGCCGAGTCGCTCGGCTTTGCCGCCACCGCCGCCCATGTGGGCGAGCGCGCCCAGGTGATCGTCGACGGTATCGAAGAGACCGAGGACGGCGCCGAGCTGATCGGCCATGCCTGGTTCCAGGCGCCCGATTCCGATGGAGCGGTGCATCTGGACGCCAGCGAGGCGTCCGTGGGCGATATTCTGACTGTCGAGTTTACCGATAGCTTCTGCTATGAGCTTATCGGTCATGTTGTGGAGTAGGAGAGCGTCGTGGCTAACGAGAGCAATAAGGAACTGACGAGTGTCTGGACGCCCGCCAACATCGTGACGTGCGTTCGCATCGTCTTTATCCCGGTGTTCATGATCGTGTCGGCGCTTTCTCACACGAGTGTTGCCGGTACGGATTGGAGCACCTTCGACGGCCCGCTCGCCGCCGCTGCCTTCATTCTGTATGTGATCCTGTCGTGCACCGATAAGGTCGACGGTTATCTGGCGCGTTCGCGCAACGAGATCACCGACTTCGGTAAATTCTTGGACCCCATCGCCGATAAGCTGCTCGTGTTCTCGGCCCTGCTGCTGTTCTTGGATTTTGGCGCGGTGACCGTGTGGTCCGTGTTCATTATCCTGTTCCGTGAGCTTCTGGTGAGCGCCCTTCGCATGGTCGCGAGTGCGGCCGGTGTGGTCGTTGCGGCCGATAAGCTCGGCAAGTACAAGACGGCAACCACGATGGTCTCCATTTGCGGTTACCTGTGCGTTTTTGCTATGGCCGGCTTGCACCTTGGCCCGGTGGCGCTGACGCTCGGCATCTACTCGGTGTCGCGCTTCCTGTATGCCGTTGCCGTTGTCCTGACCGTTATCTCGGGCGCCCAGTACTTCTGGAACTGCCGCAAGATCGTCTTTTCGGTCTAGGTCCTGGTGGGTATGACGGACTCTTTTGAGCAGATTTCCGCACACAACGAGGAGCTGGCGCGCGATATTGTCGAGCGCGCGAGCGCTCGGGGCGTGACGGTTTCGACGGCTGAGTCGCTGACGGCGGGTATGATCGCATCGACGATTACCGATATCCCGGGCGCCTCGGCGGTGCTGCGTGGCGGTGCGGTGACCTATTGCGATGAGATTAAGCATCGCGTTCTTGGTGTTGAGCAGGAGACGCTCGACCGCTATACCGCGGTGTCGCATCAGACCGCGCGCGAGATGGCGGTGGGTTCGCTGGAGCTGTACCAGAGCGATATTGCAGTGAGCGCAACGGGTTATGCCGGCCCCGGCGGTGGCACTGAGGACGATCCGGCGGGCTCTTTCTATATTGGCTGGGCGTATCGTTCCGCCGATGGGGGCGTGCCGGTCGTGGACTCTGTGCGCTGCCACTATGAGGGCGACCGTTCGTGTGTTCGTGCCCATGCGGTCGCGGAGGCACTGGGTCGCATTGTCTGCGTGCTCGATTCTATGGAATAGACGTGTTTTAAGGGGCCTCCGAGCCCCTTAATTGTGGAGATAGGGACCTCCGGCGAATTTTATCTTTGTGCAGGTAGTTGTCGTATTTTTCCTCGTCATGATTTTCTTGGTTCGCCTGCGGTCAAGATTTTGGTCAGTGTTTGGTCGGCGTTTGGTTGGGTTTTGGAAAGACCGCCTGCATATGATTGGCCTGAACGGTTGACCACGAACAGCCGTTCGTTTATTATCGATGCAGGTTGTTAAGAGGAGGGCTATTCATGGCCAAGAATTCAGGTCCCGTACGTACCGTTCATGCTCGCACGACGGGTAAAGAGCGCGATGAGATGATCGCCACCACCAAGGCCGAGATCGAGAAGAAATTCGGCCAGGGTTCCATCATGAGGTACGGCGACGGTGGTCCCGAGCTCGAGGTCGAGGCCATTCCCACGGGCGCCCTGGCCCTCGATGCCGCGCTGGGTATCGGCGGCGTGCCGCGCGGCCGTATCGTCGAGATTTACGGTCCTGAGTCCTCTGGTAAGACGACGCTTTCGCTCGAGATCCTGGCCGAGGCCCAGGCAATGGGTGGCGTTGTGGCATTTATCGATGCCGAGCACGCGCTTGATCCCACGTATGCCGCGCGCATCGGCGTGGATATCGACGAGGTGCTCATTTCCCAGCCCGATACGGGCGAGCAGGCGCTCGAGATTGTTGACATGCTCGTGCGTTCCGGCGCCATCGATGCCATCGTCGTTGACTCCGTCGCTGCGCTGACCCCGCGTGCCGAGATCGAGGGAGAAATCGGCGACACTACGGTCGGTCTTCAGGCTCGCCTGATGAGCCAGGCGCTCCGCAAGCTCGCCGGCTCGCTGTCCAAGTCCAACACGACGTGCATCTTCATTAACCAGCTGCGTGAGAAGATCGGCGTCATGTTCGGCAACCCCGAGACCACGACGGGCGGCCGCGCCCTTAAGTTCTTCTCTTCGGTGCGTATCGACATTCGCCGTATCGACAGCATTAAGCTTAAGGACGAGGTTATCGGTAACCGCGTGCGCGCTAAGGTCGTTAAGAACAAGGTGGCAGCTCCGTTCCGTTCTGCTGAGTTCGACATCATGTACGGTACGGGCATCTCTAAGGAGGGCTCGATTCTGGACATGGCTGTCGAGTGCGGCATCTGCAAGAAGATGGGCTCCTGGTTTGCCTATGGCGAGGATAAGCTCGGCAACGGTCGCGAGGCCGCCAAGGCGTTCCTGCGCGAACACCCCGATTGCGCCGACGAGATTGAGCATAAGGTTCGCCTTGCCTGTGGACTTGAGTTTGATGACGATGCTCCGTCCGAGGTCGAGCTGACCGATCAGCCTGCGCCTGAGGAGTTTGACGAGCTTTACGCCATCGATGGTTCCGCCATGCTCGATGATGACGACGAGTAGCGGTTACGCTCATGTCGTATACGGTGATCGAGGCCACGGCCGTCTTTCCCGATAAGAAGGCGGCCTCCTCGTTCTCGAGCGGGTATGCGTCCAAAAAGCCTTGCGCACATATCGATTGTGAGCTTGAGGGCGGTTTTGAGCGGTCCATTTGGATTCCCGTGCGGGTCGCGCGGCTGTATGTCAAAAACCGCCCCGATCTTCCCTGTGATTGGGACAACTTTCGTGAGGCGGTGCAGCTCATCGAGCGTAAATGTGCACTTACCATGGTGACCGAGATGCTATCGCGCCGCGACCATGCGACGGGTGAGGTCTGTGACAAGCTGGCTCGCTACGGCTTTCACCAGCCCGCGATCGATTTCGCCGTCGAGCGCGCCACCGAGTATCACTTTTTAGACGAGAACCGCTTTTGCTCGTACTTTATCGAGGAGCGCAAGCGGCGCGGTTGGGGACAGCGCAAAATCGAGACCGAGCTCAAGCGCCGTCATGTCGTGCTCGATGACATTCCCGGTTATCCCGAGGATTATTTTGCCGTCGAAGACGATTTGGCGCGTGCGTCAGCCCTGCTCGCCAAGCGACGTGTTCCAGAGACGCGCGGATTCGAAAAACTGGTTCGGTTTTTGATGGGCAAGGGCTTCTCGTATCACATCGCCGCCGATGCCGTTAAGGCACGTCTCGATGCCGAACGCGAGAAATGTGCGGTTTAGGCGTATGCGTTTTGTGGCCCTGCCGTTCACCGTGTTTTAGCCGCCGTGCTGGGGGCCATTTATTTGACAGTTGTTGTGGTTCAACGTACGATAAAAACTGTCATTTGCTTTGTGATATGTGCTCATCTGTGATGAGTTTGTTTATATGTTTATCTGTATCCGACCCGCATAAGCTGCGCCCATATTACTCAAATGTCGCGAGCCGTTCGTAAGGACGGTTCGCTTTGTTGTGTAACGAATCCATAAAAAGGAGTGAGCATGCCTATCATCGCAGCGCTCGTTGGCATCGTTTTGGGTGCCATCGCCGCCATTGCCTACATGCGCACCGCCAAGCAGGGTAGTCTTCACGAGGCCGACGAAAAGATCCAGTCGGCACACGCACAGGCTGAGTCCCTGATCGGTGATGCTAAGCGTCAGGCCGAGACCCTCAAAAAAGAGGCTCTGCTCGAGGCTAAAGAGGAGATCATCAAGAACAAGCAGGCCGCCGAGGCTGAGGACAAGCAGCGTAAGAGCGAGATTCGTACGCTCGAGAACCGTGTGATGCAGCGCGAGGAGTCCCTCGATCGCCGCAACGACGCTCTCGACAAGCGTGAGCACCAGCTGTCCAGCCAGGCCGGTCAGGTCGAGAAACGCTCCCGCGAGCTTGAGGAGCTCTGCGCCAAGCAGACCTCCGAGCTCGAGCGTATCGCCGACCTGACCCGCGAGGACGCCCACAAGGAGCTCCTCGATAAGGTTCGCGGTGAGGTCACCCACGAGGCTGCCACGATCATTCGCGAGTCCGAGCAGCAGGTTCGCGCCGAGTGCCACAAGACCGCCCAAGAGATTCTGTCCCTGGCGATTCAGCGCTGCGCTGCCGACCACACTGCCGAGGTCACCGTTACCTCCGTGCACATTCCCTCTGATGACCTCAAGGGCCGTATCATCGGTCGCGAGGGTCGCAACATCCGGACCTTCGAGCAGGTTTCCGGCGTCAACCTCGTGATCGACGACACGCCCGAGACTGTCGTTCTTTCGAGCTTCGACCCGGTCCGTCGTGAGACCGCCCGTGTTGCCCTCGAGAACCTCATCGCCGACGGCCGCATTCACCCCGCCCGCATCGAGGAGATGTATCACAAGGCGGCCGACCTGGTTCAGCAGCGCGTGCGCGAGGCTGGCGAGCAGGCTGCCTTCGATACCGGTATTCACGACCTGCACCCCGAGATCGTTAAGACCCTTGGTGCCCTGCGCTACCGTACTTCGTTTGGTCAGAATGTGCTTCAGCACTCCCTCGAAGTCTCTGACCTGTGTGGCGTGATGGCTTCCGAGCTTGGCCTGGACGTTGTGACCGCCAAGCGCGCCGGCCTGCTGCACGACCTGGGCAAGGCAATCGACCACGACGTCGAGGGCCCGCATGCCGTCATCGGCGCCGAGCTTGCCCGCCGTTATGGCGAGAAGCCCGTTATCGTTCATGCTATCGAGGCTCACCATGCTGATGTCGACCCTAACACGGTGCTCGATGTCCTGGTACAGGCCGCCGATGCTGTCTCTGCTTCTCGCCCCGGTGCCCGTCGCGAGTCTGCCGAGAACTACATCAAGCGTCTCGAGAAGCTCGAGGAGATCGCCAACTCCCATGAAGGCGTCGAGCGTACCTATGCCATGCAGGCTGGTCGCGAGGTCCACGTCATGGTTCAGCCGGACAAGATCTCCGATGCCCAGTCCACGGTCCTGGCTCACGATATCGCCCATCAGATCGAGGAAGAGATGGAGTATCCCGGTCAGGTGCGCGTCGTCGTGATTCGCGAGAGCCGCGCTGTCGATATCGCTAAATAACATGAGCGACGCGAACGAGCTCATCTCATTTATCGCGTCGATGTCGGGGGAGGGTAACCTTCGCGTCGAGGAGAACCTTGGCGAAGGGTATGTCCGCCTCCGCGTTTCGGAGGCCGAGCGGCGCCAGGCAAAGCACGACATTCAGCATGTCGAGGATATCGTCATCGAAATGCTCCGTAATGCTCGCGATGCTGGCGCCGACAAGGTCTATCTCGCCACGACCAAGGAAGATGGCGTCCGCACGCTTGTCTTTCTGGATAACGGTTCGGGCGTTCCGCAGGATATGCAAGAGCGAATCTTCGATGCCCGCGTTACCTCCAAGCTCGAGAGCATGAAGATGGACCGTTGGGGCGTTCACGGTCGTGGCATGGCATTGTTTTCGATCAAGCAGAACACCGACGAGGCCCGTGTGGTCACGTCCGGCGTCGATCTTGGTTCAGCCTTTAAGGTGAGCGTTGCAGCCGACCGCCTCAGTGAGCGTGCCGATCAGTCCAGCTGGCCCCAGGCCGTCAAGGATGAGGACGGACGTTATGTCTGTGCTCGCGGCCCGCATAATATTATTCGCGCTGCCTGTGAGTTTGCGCTCGAGGAGCTGCGTGGTTGCGATGTCTATCTTGGTTCTCCGTCTGAGATTGCCGCGACCCTTTATGCTCAGGCGTCAAGTCGGCTCGATACGTCTCGTCTCCTGT
Source organism: Collinsella sp. (assembly GCA_048428865.1). GTDB lineage: Bacteria > Actinomycetota > Coriobacteriia > Coriobacteriales > Coriobacteriaceae > Collinsella. The sequence continues at coordinate 11,848 of DBFOPP010000052.1, read as the reverse complement.
TTATTGATGACGAGAGCGAGCTTCCGGTTGTCGATCGTTTAGGCCTTGCCTCTGATGCCGAGGACTTTATCCGTATCTGCTCGGGTTTGGGTCTTGGGATGTCCGAGCGCACGGCACATCGCATTTTGGCAGGGCAGATTAAGCCCGTTCGCGGTGTGACCGCGCGTCTGCTGCGCGAGCGTGATTCGTCCTCGCATGCGCCGGCTCCTGTCGATCTCGCGAAGGATCGTCGCGGGCTACGTATTGCCAAGGATGACATGGCACAGTTTTCGCGTGCTGTGGAGCGGGACTTCAATGACCTTGCCGCCAGGTACTATCTCAACCTTTGCGGCGACCCAAAGATTCGTGTTTCGCGTGATCGAATCACTGTGACCTTCGATCTTGCCAAAGAGGAATAGTGCCTTTACCGAGTCCTCTCGATACGATACAGTTATTGCAGTTAAAACGTACTTTTAAACGCAGGAGTTTCTTCATGGATTGCCTGAAGGTATCAAGCAAATCATCGCCCGCGTCCGTTGCCGGCGCCATCGCCGGCATGGTCAAGGATGGTGTACCCGTCAACATCCAGTGTGTCGGCGCCGGTGCTGTCAACCAGGCCATTAAGGCTGTTGCCATCGCGCGCGGTTTTTTGATCCCAACCGGTTTTGATATTTCCTGCGCGCCCGTGTTCTCCGACATTCTCATTAACGGGGAGTCGCGCACGGCCATCCGCCTTTCTATCTACGTTCACCAGATCAATCGAGCTGCTATGGATAACGTCGTCATGGATGATGTTAAGCCTGTGGCATAGCTTCTGCTAGCCTCGTTTCGCTCCCCAACGTTAGGACTTATGCACATGGATCAGCGTTCCGTACGCGATATTCTTGCCGGTAAAACCTACTTTATCCGCACCTTTGGCTGCCAGATGAATCAGCACGACTCTGAGCGCGTGAGCGGTCTGCTCGATTCGTATGGTTGCCTCATGGCGCTCGATCTTGAGCATGCCGATATCGTTGTCTTCATGACATGCTGCGTGCGCGAGGCCGCCGATACTCGCCTGTACGGTCAGTGCAATTCCTGCAAAAGCCTGCCGCCTTCGCCTTCGGGCAAGCGTGTGGTTGCCGTGGGCGGCTGCATCGCGCAGCGTGATGGCGAGGGACTGCTCACCAACGTCGATAACGTCAATGTCATCTTTGGCACGCATTCCATCGCACATGTGGCCGAGCTCATTGCCGAGGCGTTCCTTGACGGCAAGCGTCATATCCGCACCAATGAGCATGAGGATACGGATGCCATGAGCATGCCGTGGCATCGAGAGACCCAGTATCACGCTTGGGTGCCCATCATGACGGGCTGCAATAATTTCTGCACCTATTGCATCGTGCCGTACGTGCGCGGTCGCGAAAAGAGCCGCCCCTTCGAGGAGATTGTCGACGAGGTGACCGGTTTGGTGAGCCAGGGCGTGCGTGAGATTACGCTGCTGGGCCAAAACGTTAACTCATATGGTCGCGATCTGTTTGGCAAGCCGCGTTTTGCCGATCTGCTGCGTGCCGTGGGCGATACGGGTGTGGAGCGCATCTTCTTTACGTCTTCGCATCCCAAGGACCTGTTGCCCGAGACCATCGACGCCATGGCCGAGACGCCTGCCGTTATGCCGCAGCTGCACTTGGCCGTCCAGTCAGGTTCGACGCGGATCCTCAAAGAGATGAATCGCCGTTATACACGTGAGGACTATTTGGGCCTGGTCGATCGCATTCGCAACCGTATGCCCGATATCGCGCTCTCGACCGACATTATCGTTGGCTTCCCAGGCGAGACTGAAGAAGACTTTGAGCAGACGCTCTCGCTTGCCGAGACGGTCCGCTATGCCCAGGCTTATACCTTCATCTACTCCAAGCGCGCTGGTACCCCGGCCGCCGAGATTGATGATCCCACACCGCACGAGGTCATCCTTGAGCGCTTTAACCGTCTGGTCAAGGTTATCGAGACGACAGCGCACGAGTACAACCAGGGTGAGCTCCATACCGTGGTGCCGGCGCTCATTGAGGGTACGAGTAAAAAGAACGATGCGGTGCTGCTGGGCAAGAGCCCCAAGAATCAGACCGTTCATGCGCCCATTCCCGAGGGATATAGCATCGACCAGCTTGTCGGTAAGATCGTTGATGTTGACGTCGACGTTGCTAAGACGTGGTATTTGTCAGGCTCCGTTGTGGGTGAGCCGCGCTAATGATTTCTCCCGGGGCAGGTCTTTCCGCCGTTGCGATCGTCGGTCCGACGGCGGTTGGTAAAAGTGACGTCGCTGACCGTTTGGCCGCTCGCCTTTCGTCTGAAGTGCTGTCGTGCGATGCGATGCAAATCTATCGCGGTATGGATATCGGCACCGCAAAGATGACGCCCGATGAGTGTACGGCGCCTCTGCGTCTCGTTGACATCGTAGAGCCGGGCGTCGCGTACTCTGCGGCGCTTTACCAGGCAGACGCTCGCGCGCATGTTGAGCGCCTGCTCGGGTCTGGACGTCTTCCGGTGTTTTGCGGGGGTACGGGCCTGTATCTCAAGGCCGCCCTCGATGAGATGGATTTTCCCTCGGGAGAACTTGAGGACGATCGCCGTGCGGGTTATCAGGAACTTGCCGAGCGCATTGGTGAGGAAGCGCTGCATAAGCTGCTTGCCGAGCGCGATCCTGAGTCTGCCGCGGTCATTCATCCTCATAATGTGCGCCGCGTGATTCGTGCGCTCGAAATGCATGATGACGGCGTTTCCTACGCACAGCAAAAGTCACAGTTTAGTGTTCCATGTGAGCATTATCATGCCTTGTGGTTTGGCTTGACACGCAATCGTGAGCTGCTTTACGAGCGCATTAACCTGCGCGTTGACCTCATGTTTGAGCAGGGTCTTGTTGATGAGGTCCGTGGCCTTATGGACCAGGGGCTTGAAGATGCGCTCACTTCGATGCAGGCGATTGGCTACAAAGAAATCATTGATGCTTTTAACGGTGTGATGACTATGGATGAGGCTCGTGAACTCATTAAGATGCGTTCGCGTCGCTATGCCAAGCGTCAGCTTTCGTGGTTTAAGCGCGACGATCGTATTGTGTGGTTCGATATGGACGAATATACGGTCGATGAGGTCGTTGAGGATATCTTGCATCGCATCGAGGCTGCCTGATGGCCCGGTTTCCCCTCGTTCCCACAGCACCCGAGCCTGAGCGTGCCATTCTTGTCGGCGTCGAGTGGCGCGACAATGCGTGGCCGCTCGATCGCTCGCTCGATGAGCTTGAGCGCCTGGCGCACACGGCTGGCGCCCGGTGTGTTGCTCGTTTGTCGCAGCGACTGGTTAAACCCTATCCTAAATCGTTTATCGGTTCCGGCAAGGTTGAAGAGCTGTGCGGCTTAGTGCATCGCATGGATGCCGATGTCGTTATTTTTGACGACGATCTGACGCCTTCACAGCAGTCCTATCTGGAGAAGGCCGTGGGCGAACCGGTTAAGATCATCGATCGCACGGCGCTCATTCTTGATATTTTCGGCCTGCATGCCCAGACGCGCGAGGGTCGTCTACAGGTGCAGCTGGCGCAGCTTCAATATCTGTTGCCTCGTCTGCGTGGCATGTGGAGCCATCTTGCCAAGGAGCAGACGCGCGGCGGCATCGGTTCGCGCTTTGGCCAGGGTGAAAGCCAGCTCGAGGTTGACCGTCGCTTGATTCGCAATAAGATTGCCGCGCTTCGTCGTGAGCTCAAGCAGGTTGAACAGCATCGCGATGTCCAGTCCAAGAGCCGCATTGAGTCACCGGCGTTTCGCGTCGCGTTAGCCGGTTATACCAATGCCGGTAAATCGACGTTGCTCAATCGCCTGACCGGCTCTACGGTACTTTCGCAGGACAAGCTGTTTGCTACGCTCGACCCGACGACGCGTTCGTATCGCCTGCCCGGCGGTCGCGGCATGACGATTACTGATACCGTCGGCTTTATTCAAAAGCTGCCGCATGGTCTGGTCGATGCCTTTAAATCGACGCTGTCCGAGGTGTTGGGTGCCGATCTAATTCTCAAAGTCGTAGATGCGTCTGACGAGGACTATGAGCGGCAGCTTGAGGCTGTCGACCGCGTTCTTGATGAGATCGGCGCTGGAGAGCGTTTAACGCTGACCGTATTCAATAAAATCGATCTTCTCGATAACGTTGATCGTCTGAGCTTCCGTCGTCGCTATCCCGAGGCCGTGCTGTTCTCGGCCCAGACGGGCGAGGGACTCGACGATTTCGTCGACCGTATTGCTCGTGAGGCGGCTGCTACCGATGTGTTGCTCTCTGCTGATATCCCGTATCGCGAGGGCGCCCTCATCACGCTGGTGCATGAGCAGGGAACCCTTTTGCACGAGGAATATCTTGAGGACGGCGTTCGTATTGTGGCGAAGCTGCCGGCCCGTATCGCGCCGCGGCTCAAGCGTTATCGCACCGAGTAGACGAGCTCCAAAAAGCCCAGAATAATGGGTTGATGCAGCAGATAAAAGGGGAGTGCATGACGTCCAAGGCTGGCGAGCGCCGGCAGGGGGTTGGCGTAGGCCCAGCTTAGGGCGGTCTTATCGATTCCCTGCGCTATATGTGCGGCGAAGTATCCTGCAAGATACATAAAGATAAACGGGATGATGGGGTAGTAATCACCTGAAACAAACCCAAGGCTCGGAAATCCCAGCCACGCCAGGTAGGGGACAGGGTAGATCGTTTTGGGGATACTCCAGGTGAGGGCGAACAACACAAGGCATAGCGACATGCCCCATCTCGCCGATATCTTCTTAAGGACGGGATCGGTCAACGCCACGATGCCGGTACATGCGGCCATGCAGTAGATGATGCCAAAATTAACCGAATCGTCGACTGAGACAAGTGTTGTTGCCAGCCAGACGACGAGTGCTGCTAAGGCGTATTTGGCGGCACGTTTGATATTGTTGCGCGAAAGGGTGCACATCCAACCCGCGATAAACAAAAATACCCAGCTGATGCTGGCGCGCCAGATGTCTTGAAAGACGGTCTGGGTAAACCAGGGCATATCCCAGTCGTACAGGTAGGCGAGATCGTAGCAAGCGTGAAAACCTGCCATTGAAATCATCGTAAACCCGCGGACGGTATCAAAGATGGTGATGCGTTTTTGCATTACGAGAACCGGCGCATTAAGCCGACGACTTTGCCCAAGATGATGGGATTCGTTGCATAGATAGGCTCCATGGTGTCATTCTCGGGCTGCAGGCGTACGCGTCCCTGCTCCTTGTAGAACGTCTTGACGGTCGCTGAACCATCAATCATGGCCACGACAATTTCGCCGTTCATGGCACTCTTTTGTTCACGGACGATGATGTAATCGCCATTGAAGATGCCGACATTGATCATTGAGCTCCCATGCACCTCAAGGATAAAGGAACCCTGATCAGTGGCGATTTCGGTCGGGATAGTAAAAGTGTCTTCGATATTCTGCTCGGCCAGAATGGGAATCCCAGCCGCGACGCGACCAACGAGCGGTAGCGAGACCGTTCCGCGAGGTGCGGTGGGCTCGTCAGATTTAGAAATTGAGACAGAGGAACCGTCCTCGTTAAAGAGTTCCAGGGCGCGCGGTTTGGTGGCATCGCGCTTGAGTAGCCCGCGCGCCTCCAGGGCAGAGAGATGGGCGTGCACGGTGCTGGGAGAGGATAGGCCCACGGCAGAAGCCATCTCGCGCACGCTGGGCGGATAACCCTTCTCCTGCTGATATTCCTTGATGAAGTTGTAAATTTGCTGCTGACGCTTGGTAATTTTGCGAGCCATCAGGGCATCCTCTCTACCCATGTCAAACAAATGTTCGAATTTTGCTTGACAGGAACAACTGTTCGAAGATAATAATAACCGAACATTCGTTCTCGCGCTAGACATTTTTGTCCGCGCGGCTTGATAAAACTGTTCTCAGCAAAACACGCGAGAGGAGAACATGATGAACGCAACGAATATGGTCCAGGGAAACCTCGCCCTTAAGCTCGAGACGCCTGCCGCGCCCGCTTTTACTGTTGTCAAGGGTGGACGTTCCGGTTATCAGCCTTTGCCCGTAAAGTCTGCTCGCACTCAGTATGCTGTTGCCGCGCCGACTCCCGCTGCCCTGAAGGTCTCGACGATTGTTGCCGTCGCCGTTGCGCTCACGCTCTTTTTTGTCCTCGCTACGTCGGTCTTTAGCGCTCGTCACGCCGCGTATGCCGAGTCCGTTTCCAACGTTACCTACGAGACCATTCGCGTTCAGCCTGGTGATTCTCTTTGGTCGCTTGCCGAGGAATATCCAATCGAAGGCCTTTCCACGCAAGAGACTTCCGACATGATCCGTAACGTCAATCATCTGGAGCATGGTTCGCTCGCCGCCAGTGCGCATCTTAAGGTTCCTGCTCGTTCGTAATCATTATCGCGCTGCGCATGGTACTCTTGTTATCGTTTAAGAGGAGGTACCATGCGCTGTCCTAAATGCGGCAAGGCACATACCCGCGTCGTTGATTCCCGTATGCAGGAGTCAAATAACACCATTAAGCGCCGTCGCGAATGTTGCTCGTGTAACTACCGCTTTACAACGTTCGAGCGATGCGAAGACCCAATTGAGGTCATTAAGTCGGACGGAACGAAGCAGCGGTTCGATCGCAATAAGCTGCTCGTCGGCTTGATGCGTGCCACCATCAAGCGCGATATCGACACTAAGAAGCTCAATGAGATTATCGACGATATCGAGGTCGAGCTGCGCTCTCGCACGCTGACGGCCGTCACGTCGCATGAGTTGGGTGACATGGTGCTCAAGCGCTTGGCCAAGATCGATAAGGTGGCGTACATCCGCTTTGCCTCGGTCTACCGCGATTTCAAAGACGTCGATGAGTTTCTGCAAGAGCTCGACAAGCTAAGGTGATTCCATGTCCTGCATTACCGTCAACATAAAGCGTCTCGACCCCACCGTCGAGCTTCCCAAATACGCCCATCCCACCGATGCCGGCTTGGATCTGCGCTCCAACGAGGACTGCGTCCTGAAGCCCTTCGAACGTCGTCTGGTCTCTACCGGGCTGGCCATCGCCCTGCCCGATGGCTACGCCGGCTTCGTCCAGCCCCGCAGCGGTCTCGCCATCAAGCAGGGCCTGTCTATAGTCAATACGCCTGGCCTCATCGACGCCCACTACCGAGGAGAACTCAAGGTTATCCTCATCAACCTGGACCCCTCAAACAACATCCAAATCAACAAAGGCGACCGCATAGCCCAACTCGTCATCCAAGAAGTCCCCACGGTCAACCTCGTAGAAGTAGAAGAACTAGACGAAACCGACCGAGGCAACGGAGGCTTCGGCTCCAGCGGCGTCGCCTAGGGACGCTCGTATCCCTCCCGCCCCCTCTCACACATATCAGTCCATGCTCAAACATTCTCGCTTCGCTTCGCTCGCTGCGAAACTGCGCGTGGAATGATATGTGTGAGAGGGGGCGGGTGGCTACTCGCTTGAAACAATATTGACTCTCTTTTTAGCCGATGCGACAAAGGAACAGCTCCTTTGTCGCATCGGCTAACTGCAATTAGTTACTTTGGTTTCACCTTTGCAGCTTCTGATGGGGGAATCCAGCATAGCTGCTAGTACGTAAACGTAGCTGCTCAGTGGGAGCCGCCCATATATCGTTCCACGCGCAGTTTCGCAGCGCAGCGAGAATGTTTGAGCATGGAATGATATATGGGCGGCTCCCACTGAGCAGCGGACTTTCGTCTACCTGATATGAGCAGGTTTTCCGCCCCAGTAGAAGCGGCAGAAGGCTCGTTTGCGCTTTTGGGGTTTGCCGGTTAGCTCCATGGTTGCAATGGCGATATCCTCGGCCGCGCGTGGACGGCGCAGGACTTCGCCATTGATGAGCAGTGCCTTGAGCGACTCCGGATGATCGTGGAGATGGCGCAACGTCACGATGAGCTCACGTGCGGTGGTGACATGCATGCTGGCGCCCATGCCGGTGAGCATCGTGGTGTTGGCCTTTTCCTGACCGTATGATTTGCCCAGCAGGATCATCGGCAGATGTGCGCACAGGCACTCGGTGACCGTGAGTCCGCCTGATTTGAGGATTGCCAGGTCGCAGCCGTGCATGAGGGCCGCCATGTCGTCCACGTAGTCCAGAACCGTGACGTTGTCGAGCTTCATGGCGTCGAAGAGCGTCTTGAGTCGGGCGGCGTATTCCTTATCCTTGCCCGGTAAAAAGACAAAGTGCATGTCCTCAAAGCTGCGTAAGAAGGGGAGCGTGTGGTCCATCGCGGCACGGAAACGCACGTATGGTTGGGGCAAACTGGCGCCGGCCATCACCAATACGACGGTTTTGTCTATGGCGAGATTGAACTTGCTCAGCTCTTCCTCGCGATCGTAATTTGAATCGAAACCGGCTCGGATGGGGATGCCCGTTATGCGGATCTTTGACTCGGGAACTTTGCGGGGGCGCAGCGTTTCGGCCATAAACTCGTTGGCCACGCAGAACAGGTCGGTGTCCTTGTGGGGCCAAAAGCCTTCGACTTCATAGTCTGTTGGTACGCAGATGACCGGATAATCGATACCCGTAATAACGCGGGCACCCACGGCAACATTGGCTGCTGTGATGTGCGTTGCGACCACGGCTATAGGCCTGCGGCGACGAATATATTCGTTGAAGGCGGGGAACATAATTCGCGACCATGCCGTGCCGCCACCCCAGAGAAGATGCCCCGTAAGCGTATATCGCCAGGTCAGGTCGTAAATGGGGCGTGTTGCTCCCGTAAAAGAAGCCGCGGTCTTATTGCCGTCGAATTTAATACGTCCAAAATCAAGGATATCGAGCACTTCAATTTCAATATCCTCAGGGATTCCCTTGGTGCCGCGGATAAGGTCAAATGCTTGTGCAATCGCGTTGGCGGCGGCTTTGTGGCCCGATCCAACTGATGCGTGCACAATGGTTACCAGGGGTTTTTGTGCAGGTAAAACGGTCATTTGCTCCGGTTGGGGAGTGGCTTGCATGGGCAGGGGAGCGCTATTGCTCGTCTGCGTTTGATCCATCGATAACTCCCCTTCAGCTTTGTTACGCGATTTATCATTGTAGTGCATGAGTGTCATGTTCACGTAAATTTGGGTATGAGCGCAAAGAACGACAACGTTTCGACGAGAGGATTCTTCATGACTACCGATCAGCCGATTGATGTTGCGATTATCGGTGGAGGCCCCGCGGGCTATGCTGCCGCCATTTACGCTGCGCGTGCCAACCTGACGACGACCGTGATTGAGCAGGGCATGTCGGGTGGACAGATCGCCACGACCAATGAGGTCGAGAACTATCCGGGCATTCCGCTCTTGAGTGGCGCCGAACTCGGCGAGCGTTTTCAGCAACATGCAGAGGGGCTGGGAGCGCAGGTTGCATGGAGCATGGTTACGGGTATCGATTACGATGCCGATGCAGCGCTGTTTACGGTGCATCACGATATGGGCGATACGCTTGCCTCGAGCGTTATCGCTTGCATGGGTGCCACGCCGCGTCCGGCAGGTTTCGCTGGCGAGGATACCTATCGCGGTCGTGGCGTTTCATATTGCGCAACATGTGACGGCATGTTCTTCCGCGGCAAACAGGTCTTTGTAATCGGTGGTGGCAATTCGGCATGCGAAGAGGCACTGTTCCTGTCAGACATTGCCAGCAGTGTGACCATCGTGCTGCGCCGCGACCAGTTCCGTGCGCCTGATGGTGTTGTTCAGAAAGTACTCAAAAAGGACAATATTACAGTTAGGTACCAAACTAGTATTGTTGAGCTTTCTGGTGAAGCGATGCCCACGACAATTACGTTCAAGGACAATGCAGGCGGTAAGACGCATGCTGAGACCTTTGAGCCTGGCTCGTTTGGCATCTTTGTCTTTACCGGGACGCAACCCCATACCGAGCTTGTTGAGCATCTTGTCGATCTGGCGCCTGATGGCGGCATTCTGACTGATGAATCCATGGCGACCCGCACGCCAGGTCTATTTGCTGCTGGCGATATCCGTTTCAAGCGCTTACGTCAGGTTGTGACCGCCGTTTCTGACGGAGCCATAGCAGCAACGGGCGCATACGCGTTTCTCCGCGGATAAGTACGATAATATATCTTATGTAAGGTTGTTATCTATTAACTAAATGGCGGGACGATGCATCAGTGCACTGTCCCGCCATTTTTCTTGCAGGCTATATGGTATGCAAAACTAGATAACCTAGAATACAATATAGAAAATGAACGGAGGACCTTTATGAACCACGTTAAACACGTTATTCCGATGTCTGATTCGTCGGTCAGCATTAAGCCTGAGGATATTCAGCCCACTGTGCTGCCCGATGCATTTATTCAGTCCGATATCGTGCGCAAACTCAATACGTTGAGTCTGCCGCGCTATGACCAGTTGCCCAATGTGACGCTCTACCGCGACCAGGTTATTGAGTATGTTGCGCTGTGGATGGAGCCGCTGTTCATTTGCGTTGAGCAGCCTATCATTACGCCATCGATGATCAATAACTACGTAAAGGTCGGCCTAGTGCCTGCTCCGGTCAAAAAGCAATATGGCCGCGAGCAGATTGCCCGCCTGATCGCTATCTGCATCTTTAAGCAGGTGCTACCTATTGCTGCTGTGCAGGCACTCTTTAACATTCAGCGTTTGAGCTACGATGCCCCGACGGCCTTTGATTATGTGGTCGATCAGCTCGAGGCATCGATTCGTGCGGCGTTTTCCGTCGAGCAGACTCCCGTGCCCGATACGGCGCATCAGGTAACGCGTGAGTCGCTGCTTGTGCGTAGCGCGGTATCGTCCTTCGTTTCGAAGGCTTACTTGATGAGCTATCTCAAGTTCAACGGGTTTAATAGCTAGCCGACGTATAAAACGGGCGGTACAAAGAGCCATCTGTCGCTTTGTACCGCCCGTATTTTTGCTTGATTGGACTTTATTTGCCCGAAGCCACGCCCATGCCGTAGCCGATAATGAGCCCATGCATTTCGGCATAGTATGAATCTAGCCCGTTACAGGGCATGATGATGGTTTTGGAGCCGGGCCAATGCTCGACTATGCGGTCAGTAAGCGCCTGGGCTCCAGCTTCGTTCTCAACGTGATCGATGACGACCTCGCCGCCCGTAAAACCCTCGGCTTCCATGGTATCGATGATCTTGTTGAGCATCTTCTTTTCGCCACGCGTGTGCCCGACGAGTTCGATTTTACCGGCCTCGCTCGCCGTGCCCAAAATGCGGATATTGAGCTTGTTGGCAATGACGCCGGCTGCCTTAGGGATACGTCCGGCTTTGGCCAGGTTTTCGTAATTGCACAAGCTGAAGAGGATTTTGCTGTTCTGCTCAAGGCTATCGAAGTATGCGCAAGCGTCCTCGAATGAGACATCCGGATTGCTTGCAAGATAGCGGTCGAACAACAAGAAAATGAGGTCCATTTTGCCGCCAGCTGCGCGTGAATTGACTAGATGAATCTGCCGGTCGGGCTCCTCGGCAAGAACCATATCGCGAGCCGTGGCTGCCGCGTTGTAGCTGCCCGACACGCCCTCAGAGATTGGCATGCAGATGGTCTTGTCTGCCAATTTGAAGAGCTCGGCCCACTCCCCTACGCTGGGACAAGCGCTCGAAGAAGCGTTCGTCTCCGCCTGAACAGCGCAGTTGAGCTCATGAACATCGAGCGAAAGGTCATCGACGAATTCGCGCTCCCCCACTCGAATTTTGAGGGGCGCAAATGCAAAGGTGGTATGGGGTGCGGTCGGTTGCCAATCGCGGAGGTTACAGCTTGAATCTGAGATAAGTGCCCAGCTCATAGAGGGTCCTTTCTAATTGTTCTTCAACAATTATAGCCATCTTGCAAACTGAATGTACGGCTATCTAGTTTTGAAT
>DBFOPP010000051.1:0-69936 GCA_048428865.1 Collinsella sp. | reverse complement strand
GTTTCAAGGCTTGATTAGTATAACCAAGGACGCGTTCCGGTCAACCGAGAATTTTAAAAAAGTTTTTGGGCACAGCCTCGGTTCTATAAATCGGCACGTCAGAGGCATCAGCCGGCAGCAAGAAGTTTTTCACTCAGAGCCGCACGGGCAAACTCACTTGGCGTCATCCCCTCAGCAGCCGCCCGTCGACGAATGGCCTCCTTCATTCCCAGAGGAATCTTGACCGACAGCGTTGCCGTCCCCTCACCTGAGAGCGGGGGCCGTCCATGCACGATCCCACCAACGGTGTGTTCGCCATCCGGAAACTCTCCGCGCTCGTACGACTCGCACCACGCGTCAATCATTTCATCCGTTACAACCTGACCATTAGCGGCCGTATACGTCTTGCCCATCATCGACCCCTTTGCCGAGCCTGTTCAATCTCCTGCCAAAATTTCTTCTGGACTGGAGACAAGGCATGAATGATAAGCCACCCACGGACAAGCTCGACCGCGACAAGCTCCACGCTTCGTCCGTCTGAGAGCCATCCAATTGCAAGCCATCTCGGCGGCTCGTCCTTCGGCTCGCGACGAATGCACTCAGTAACCGCAAGCCAAGCGCTAAGCACCTGCTTTTCCGTCAGGTGCTTTTTAGCGTTGGGATGGATCTCAACATCCATGCATCTTCTCCTCCATCTTACCCAATTTCGTATGACGAAAGTCCACTGTCGCCAATTCTTAAGCCGGCACGCGTTGGAGAGCAGGGGTCGAAACAATGATTGAAGGACGCTCTAGTACGGCCCAGGCGCCGGGGCAGGAGCACATGCGCCAAGGGCGGACGTTTTCGTAGCGCGCGAGGATATTGCCGTCGCGATCGATGAAGGCGATGTCGATGGGATAGGCCATAAAACACGTATGGACCGAAGAGCAGCGTGGAAACGCCATGACGAGCGGCAGGCCGTTGGCGGCAACCGGACGCCGTCCCAGCATGCCGCGCAGGCGCACGACAAACGACTCCGCCACCACAAACTCGGCCGGCGTCCAACCCAGCCTATTGAGTGCCCGCGCGTAGGCGATGTAGGACGAGACCGCGGTCACATGACCACCCCCGGACGCCATGGATCGACCGTCACCGCACGCTCGTGCGACAACGTTGTCGGCGCCCCCAGCGGAACGCCAGCGATGCTGAGAGAAGTCGGCCACGGCTCATAGTGCATGGTGCAGGTGTAGGTCCTAAACGTACCGGATAGGGAGAGCAGGCCACCATCCGATGCCTTCGCGCCTTGCTCGCTCGACACTTCGATCTGTAAGTCATAGCCTTCCATGGCATTCAGAATTTGAGTCTGAACCGTCGCCGAGGCATCGGCAGAGCTTTCGTCGCCCTCCCCCTCCGACGCCACGGCATGCGCTAGCACGATGTCGGGCGCCACGCGGTCGAAGCGCGCGACAGCGCTGGCAAAGATCATGACGTTGTACACGATGAGTGCCAGCACCAGCAAAACGGGCGTAACCACTGCCATCTCCACCGTCGCTTGGGCGCGCTCCTCGCGCAGACGCATGCGGATACTCATTACGACCCACCGCCCAGAGCGCCAACCAGCGTGGCGACATCGACGGTGAGCGGGATGGAGCCGCCGCCGGGCAGAGGAATCTCCGCAAGTGTGAACACCGTACCGCTAATGGTGCGTTCGACTTGATATTCCAACGCCTCGCAAAGCGCCTTGGGATCGGTCACGCCCAACGGAATACTTCGCAGTTTGTCTTGCGCTTGAGAGAGACCCGCAATGTCAGACCCCGGACTCTTAATGATATTGGCGGAATCGGTCAGCACCGGCTTTCGCAGGCGCAAGTCGCACGGTTCCAAACCCAGCGCCGCCACGGACGCCGAAACGGTATCGCCGAGCCACGATGCGATGGAGCCCAACGCGCCGCTGCCCCCTCCTAGGCCTTTAATCATCTCGTCCATAAGTTCGTCGGCTGAGCCTTGGATATCACCGTATCCCACGAGTAGCCGTCCCCAAACATCCATGACGCCGTCGAGCACGCCGGCAACGCCGCCCGAGCGTTCCTTCAATGTCGAGAAAAATCGCGAAAGCACGTTGTTTTGCGCCGTCGCCTCATCGGGCGCCAGCACCGCGGCAGAGATAGCACCGCGATCGCCAAGCCTGACTGCCGCGTTAAACGAGGAGTTAAGTTGATCGGGGCTGGTAATGTCACCCGAAACTGCAAAGGCGACCACGCCGTTGCGGCCAGGTGGGGCGATACGCGGGCGCTCGCCGGAAAGCGCTTTAATGGCCTGGTCAAACGCATTGCCCGCACGGTCGGCCTCATCCTCGGTCTGACGCTCAAGTTCGAGTTCTTTGTTGCGGCATTCGACGTAGTCTTCCAGAGCCTCTTTGAACTTATCGAAGTGGTACTCGAAGCCCCTTTCGACAGAAGTCGTTGCAATCGCAACGTACCCTAAAGACGACACACCGAAATGGCATTCGCTACACGTTTCGTGACCGTCAAAATCTGCGACGGATGCCAGCCCACCCGGCTTTCCTTTTTTGTAATTTGGACAGTCAGTCCCATAATGCAAATAGGTAACTTTATCTACTTCACTCGTGGGCCAACGCGCATCGGTATAGAGTTCAGTCGTCCGCGCCTCATCTGGATTTCGCGGAAGGAAAGGGATGCGGGCGGAAACTTTGCCGTCCTTTTCAGTTATATATGCCCGCTCGACTTCTTCGCCCGCATAAGCGAAGAACACCTTTCGTGCAGCAGAATCTGCCTGTTTTTCCGGACCCTCGCCAAGTGGTTTCTCATTTGCCAGGCGCTGGCGATAGTAGGCCTTCGCGCGATCGAGCGCCACTTGCGGTTCCCACGTAACGCTCGAAGCGTAATGCGGATTTTGAGCACCAGAGAGATCCGTTAGACTTTTCACACGCTCCCACATGCAAGAACAGCTGCTGACCGAGCCCTTGTCAGACCCGCCACAATCCGCCAGCCAAGCGCGCTCTTTAGCCTTCGCCGTGTCCTCAGAAGCCTTCCGCAGCTCCTCGGCCGCACGCTCTAAATCATCTGATGTGTCTTTAATGGTATCGGTCGAGATCTCTGACCCTTTGAGCGCAGCGAAGTCCGACTCGGATGTCCTGGGCACGGCAAGCGCCGTACCGGTATAGGCCACACTATCGGTATCCTGCGCCGACACCGCCTGCGTGGCACGCGCGGCAATCAGATACGGCAGAGCCGTCTCGATTTTCTGCAAGCCTTCCGATGCGCTTTTGGCAAACTTGTTGCGCGTTTTAATGATCTCAATCCCGGTGTCGACCATATTGCCGGCAACTGGTTCGGCACCTGGGATGAGAATGGCAACCAGGCCCGTCCCGATTGTGGCAAACCCCGCTAGCCCCAGACTCAAGATGCTCGCATCAACCACCGTGGCAGCCGTGTGATAGGACGACACCACGTTGGCACCCGCCAGCGCGCCGCTATCGGCAGCCACCTGAGTGTCCCCAGCACGCGACATGCTCCATATCGCCGCGGTCGACGAAAACAACAACGTGAGCACCACTAGGATGACCACGGCAGAAGAAAGCGTGGTGTAGGCACCGTCTTCGATAAACAGGTCAATACCGGCGCGGCCCATAAAGCCGCCTCGCTTGCGATGGCAGCTCGGACGGCGCGTCAAAACGCATCTAGACCAGAAACGCTTAATCCCATGCAGCAATCCACGAATCATAATCTCCCTCCAGCCATTCGGGACGCGATTGATACGAGACATCGACCTTGAGCTCAACGTAGCCGCCCTCGGCGGTACCACCCATAGCCTGCGCAAACGCACCGATCACAGGCAACGGCTTGACCTCGCCGGAAACGGACACGGACGAGACACCACCCGCACCGGCCCGGCCAAGCTCGATATCCCACGACAACGGCCCGCCGGCATGAAAGATCGAAACGTTGGGCACTGCGGCAAGCCGGCGGCGGGTGAACTCCTTAAGATCGTCGTCCTCCGCCGTCGTCGTGGTCATGAGCCGCGCGGTCTCGGCAGCGGCAGACTCCATGACCGCGCGCGTATAGAGCAAACACACCGGTTGCAGTGCGAGAAGAATGAGCATCAGAAACGTCGGCAGCAAAAAAGCAGCCTCGACCGTAGACTGCGCCCGGTCCTCGCGCGCGATATCAATACAACGCGATGTCCTTAGCGCCCGCAGCGGCGTCGATAACCGACGTCGAGGCAACGCCATGGGATGCCGCCCGCTCAACCAGCGCCGCCAAGTGCCCATCGGTGCCAGCACGCCAAAGCCCCGCAATCGCCAGCACGATCGATAACAGCGCCACCGTGACGATGGCGTATTCGACCGTCGCCTGGGCAGATTCCTCGCGCAGGACGTCATGCATTTCACGACCCCTCCTTTGAGCTTATTGTTTGCGGGGCCAGGCGCACCGCGCGCAGACGACACGAAGCATCGCCAGTATCCGCGGCAACCGTCACCATATCGACCCAGCCGCGCCCATCGCGCACAATGGCGCCCCATACGTTACCCTTAATATCGAGATAGCCGCTCAGGGCGAGCTGGGCCGTTGGCACCTCGCGGTAGGCGCGTAACATATCCGCCGCTGCCTCGGTCATCGGTCGGTCCTCAGACCATGCAAGCCGGACCGTAATCGCGTTGTCCCCAGGCGAATCCGTCGCAGTGCCAGACCGCTTGTCGAGCGTCCGCAGAAAGGTTTGCGCCGTGACAGCGACATCCGAATCGTCCGCATCTCGCATCTCATCTTTTTGAGACGCCACCGCCGAATCTGAGCCCGAATCGAAGGCGGCCCCAGGACGCTGCTGCCGCGCGGCGTTAAGCCCCCAAAGCACCGCCGCTATCGCCACGGTCAGGCAAGCAAACACCAGCAGCACCCCGATGGGGCGCTCGCCCTCTACAGGCTGTTGATGCCCTCGCTGATAGCGTTCCATAGATCTTGGACCTTGCCCTTAAATGCGACGATGGCGATAATCGCGATCACCACGAGCACGCCGACCAAGATGGCATACTCGGTGGTACCCTGTGCACTCTCCTCCTGCAGTAGCTCCTTGGCGCGCTGACGAACATGTGCCGCCCGGCAAAACGCCCAGCCCTGGACCTTGCCAGCAGCGTCAGTCATCGTGTTCATGTATTCCTCCCTACATCATCCCGCCTGCTCCCAGCAGCGGGCCCAATATGGACAGAAGCAACGCCGGCAAGATGAGCGTGCCGGTGGGAATCAGCAGCTTGACGGGCGCACGCTCAATCTCGCGCTCGACCGCGGCGCGATGAGCCGCACGGATCTCGCGACTTTGAGCGGCCAGTGTCTCGGCAAGTGGGGCACCCAGGGCGAGTGCCTGCCCCACCGTAATGGCAAAGGTCTCGAGCGCTCGCACGTCCAGGTCGCGCGCGGCGGCCAACAACTCGTCCTCACGCGTGCCCACGCCCACCTGCCACGCCATGCAGGCCCGCTCAAGGCGAAGAGCCAGCACTGACCGGCGGTTGGCGCAGAAAATCTCAAGCGCCGCATCAAACGAAAGGCCGGCCGAAAGACCCAAGCGCACAACATCGATCATCTCGGACACTTCGCCGAGCGACACTCGCGCCGGGCCGCCCGCTCCAACCGCGCCCTTCACTCGCGCGGTCAGGGCATCGACCACCGAGCGACCCGCGGCAGCGACCAGCACCGCCTCGCGCTTGCAGGCCCCTGCGATCTTGCGCGCATCCGCCCAATCCAAACCCGTCGCGACAAATACACTCAGGGCACACAGGCAAGCCACAACTGCAACCAGGGCGCTCATAGCTCCACCCGCATAAGGCGCCGGATAACCACCAGGGCAACGACGTTGAGGGCTAGACCCAGCACCACAGCGCCCGCACCGGCAGGCGTCGCAAGACCGCGACGAAAATCTGCCGAAAGCAGCGCCAACACCGCGCACATGCCCGCCGGCATCGCCGCGACCATATGCGCAGACATGCGAGCCTGCGACGTCTTAACATCCAGGCGGCGCTTGAGCTCAATGCGCTCCCCCACCATGCTCGACGCCTCGGACAGTAAGTCGGCAAGCGGAGCACCGGTGCGCTGAGACACCTTAAGCGCCAAGGTCACAAGCGAAAGGCCGGGGGCGTCGATGCGCACGAGCAAGTCATCGAGCGCGTCGGTCGCCGAGATGCCGCAATCGATCGCCGCCGCTACCCGCAAAAACTCGGTATGCACCGGTTCTTGCGCATGAGCGCCCACAAAGCGCATGCCCTGGGCCAGCGAATGTCCCGAGGCAAGCGACATGGAAAGTGCGGTAAACGCCTCGGGCATGGCCTCTTCTGCATCGTGTTGCTCGCGCCGGCTCTCAAAGCCATCCCGAGCGGCGCCAGCGGCAATCGGAGCAACAAGTCCCAAGGCAAACCCGAGGGGCGATAACGACACCATCGTTAGCAAAACGCAGCAGACACCGCTCGATAGCAGCAGAAACGCCAAACGCCCCGAAGCATCTTCGATCACGAGGCCAAGGCGACGCGCCGGAGCCAGCGATGCCCACGAACGGGCAATCTTTTTCAGCAGATCGTTTTCCACCAACTCACGCGGCAGCTTCTCTGCCACCGTCTCGAACGCCTGACGCGCCAGCTCCGCCGGCGGCACCTGCGGCACACGAGGTTCCGCCCCGCACGCCGTCGCGACAGAAAACCCTGCCAAACCCCCTACGACGAGGGGCACAGCGACCTCCATTCGTCCACCTCCTCTTGTGTGAGCGTCCCCGACCGCAGGCCTTCTGCGATAAACGGCGGCTCGCGGTCAAGCGTCCAGGTGCGCTCGGCGGCATCGAAAGTCACATAGCGCTCGAGCTCTACGCCGCCCGACGCGGCGCGACGCACCCCCGAATACGAGGAGACGAAGCGCCTGCCATCGGCGTGGCGCTCGGACATCACGATGCCGTCGAGCGCCATGGCAATCTGCTCTTCGATGAGCTCGCTCGGCAGATCGATGCCATAACGTGCAAGCAACGTCAGACGCACCACGGTCTCCTGCTCGGAACCCGCATGAAGCGTGGTGAGCGACCCGTCGTGGCCCGTGTTCATAGCCTGCAACATGTCGCAGCACTCGGCACCGCGCACCTCGCCCACCACGATGCGGTCGGGGCGCATGCGCAGGGCATTGGTCACCAGGTCGCGGATCGTCACCGCGCCCTCGCCCTCAATTGAAGCCTCGCGCGCCTCTAGACGCACCACGTGCGGATGATGCGCAAACTTGAGCTCGGCAGAGTCCTCGATCGTCACGATGCGCTCGCCGGTGGAAATCTCACATGACAACGCGTTGAGCAGGGTGGTCTTACCAGATCCCGTGCCTCCCGCAACCGCCAGGTCCTGTCGCAGCGACACCGCGCACGACAACAGCTGCGCATACCAAAGCGGCAGCGACCCCAGCCCCACAAGCTCGTCCAGCGAGCAGATGCGGTCCGAGAACTTTCGGATGGTGAGAATCGGTCCGTCAATCGCCACAGGCGGAATCACCGCGTTGACGCGATAGCCCGTTTTGAGGCGGGCGTTGACGATGGGGCTGCGCTCGTCGATACGGCGGCCAAGTGGCGAGATGATGCGGTCGATAAGCACACGGATCTGTTCATCATCCTCAAACGCATGCTCGATGGGGTGCAAGACGCCGCCGCGTTCAAAGAAAGCCGAGCGGCAGCCGTTGATCATGATCTCGGTAACGGTGTCGTCCTCGATGAGCGGCTGCAACGGCCCCAGGCCCACTACGTCATCCAAAATCTCGTCGATGATGGTCTCGCGCTCGGTCGTCGCGAGATCGGTCGGTTCCTCAACATTGAGCGCCGCCTCCACCGCGGGACGCAATTCCGAGCGGGCAAGTGCCGGGTCGATATAGGCGCTGATACGCGCCACTTCGTCGTAACCCATGCGGTCCATCACGGCGCACTTGGTGCGTCGTTTCACCGCGCGGCGACGCCCCGCATCTACAGGCGCTGCCCCCGCTGCAGCGCCGGCAGCCTTAATCCTCGTTTGCAGGCTCATCGCTGATCACCCTCGCGCGACCAGGGAAGGCGGATACGCGGGCGTTCGGTGCGCGTTGCACGGTCGGCGACCATATCGCTCCAAGGGCCGACGGCGCACCCCAGTTCCACGAGCATCTCGCGCGTGGCCTCGCGCACGCTGGTCGCAAAAGCACTGGTCTGCCCCACTGCCTCATCAGCGCGCCCAAACGCCATGAGCGCGGCGAGATCCTGCCCGCCATCGGCGATACGAATCTTGGAGCTCAACGCACAGGCAATCTCAAAGCGCATGGCGACGTCCTCGTCTGCCCCGCGCGCACCGAACCGGTTGAACACGGCGCTCATGCGCGTGCGCGGCACACCTACTCGACTTGCCAGTTCAATGACGCGCGACGCCGATGTCGCGGACGACACCGCAGCATCGCCAACGATCAGGCAGCGGTCGCTCGCCGCCACCGCAGCCGCCACGGCGTCGCCCCAAAAGACCGAGGTATCGATAAAGACTACGTCGGATTCGCGACGCAAAACATCAAGCAGTAGCTCCACCGGACGTGCCATGAGCTCGGCTTGCTCGGGCGCCGCAACGGGACCCCAGAGCGTAACGCCTGGCGCCACGCGCATCGATGTGGCTACGATATCCGGCTCGGTGAGCGCGCCCGCCGCCGCCGGCTCGATAAGTGCCGCCATATCGCGCGGAGCATCGACGCCTAACAAGTCGTAAAGGTTTCCAAACATCAGGTCCAGGTCGAGCACGGCGGCACGCAAGCCCAACAGCGACGATGTGTGTGCCATGGTGGCAACGATCGTCGACTTGCCGCAACCGCCCGAACCCGAAATGGCGCAGATGACCGGAGCTCGATGCTGCGGAGCGGCAGCGTCTGCCGGCGGCATCGGAGGCGGCGGGGCGGGCGTCGGCGACAGCGTCCCCGTCTCCCCCGCCGCAACCACACGCTGCGTCCAAGCCGGCATGGCAGCTTGTTCGGTCTGCAAGGCAGGCTCGTTCTGTGCAATCTGCTCATGCTGCATCAGCGACAACTCGCCGCACCCGGCAAAGCCCTCAACTTCGTCGAGTTCATCCGCCAGATTCACGCCGTGCACGTATCCCATATCTACAGCCGGGGAGTCGCCAGCATGCTGTGCCGGCCCTCCAGCGTCATCGTATACAAGGGGGTTCCGGGGGCGCCGACCATGCTCGGCTTCCGCTTTTCCATAATCATCAACACGCGGGCCTCTTGTAGCGCGAGGCGCCCCGGGTTCCCTATCAACAAAAGCATCGGGCTCAATCGTCATGCGCCGATCGGAATCAACCGCTCCCTCGCCCGCGCGCCCGTTGCCGCATATACTGTGCGCAGCGATGACCTCGGTCGCCCCCGCGCGAAACAGTCCCTCGATATCCGACGGATCGAGCGCTTCTATCAACACGACCACGCGACTCACGCGGCCTTCGGCCGTCAGGCGCGCAACAGTCTTGCGCACATCTTCGATATCAAACAGAGACGCCGCGATGATGGCAGCCCCGCGGCGCGACGGAAACGCCCGCGCCATGGAAACCAGCCCGTCCAGGTCACCCACGCGAAGCACCTGTGCACCCGCATCACGGCCCTCGACTTCCTGCTGCAACAGCCCGTAATCGCCGCACGCGCAGCACGCAAGCCAGATCGCCTTCATCACTCGTCGCCTCCGCTCTTTTTGCCGCGCGCCGTGGCGGGAATCGTCAAGCTGACCGTTCCCTTGCCCGAGGCTCCCAGCAGTTCCTTGACGTCTTCGGGGTCAGCCGCCAGCGTCACCCATTCGATCTTGCCCTCGCGCGTGGCACCGGAATTCTCACTGGTATCGATCACGTGCGCGCCGCACAGTCGATCGGTTACGCCATCTTTTTGCACGTACACGTCCACATAGCTGCCCACGCCCGTGGCACCGCCGACCGAGTGCTCGGCATCGACCGCCACTGAAACGGCGACCTTGCCCTTAGGCACCTCGAGCTTGTGGCTCTCGGCCTTGGTGTAGACATTGCAGATCACGGCGTTTTTGGGAATACGCGAAGTCGTCACGTCGCCGCGCACCTGGCGCAGCTCGGTCGCCGCGTCACGCGGCAGCAGGCTCGTCAGCCATTCCTGGGTTATGACATTGGTCTCATCGAGGGTCTCGCCCACATCGATATCGCGCGCCGCGACGCATACCTCGACGCGATCGCCACCGTACTTGGCCAAGGTCTCAGCCTGGACCTGTTCGGCTTGCGAGCGGATCGACGAGCCGTAAACCATGCAGAGCAGAGCAGCGAGCACGCCCGCGACCAGACTGATGGCGATGCGCTTGCTCTTGTTCACGGCCGCTCCTCTCATGGCAGTGCCGGGCGAATGCCCGTACCACCATTGTCTGGGCGGTCAGAGTGCAAAGCGGCGCAATCGCGATCTTGGTTTTCGATGTCAAACCAATCGCCGACCAAAAGCTGACCAGCCCGTCAAGCTCATGGCAAGGTTTTGGTCAGCACGTCAGCAAACTGCATGCTTCAAGGCTTTTCCGCAGCAAAAAAGCCGTCTCCCGAACAGTTGGGAGACGGCTGTCATAGGAAAAATCAATTACAGATGGACATCGGGATCGAGCATTTGGGCGCTCACGCGCATGGATGACGCCAGGTTTTGGAACGTTTCCAGACGCAGGCTGTCGATCTGCCCGGCGTCCTCGGCCTCGCGAACGGCGCAACCCGGCTCATGGGTATGCGTGCAATCGCCAAATCGGCACGCGCGCGATGCCTCGACAATCTCGGGGAAGGCGCGCGCCAGACCCCGCTCGTGACCCACGAGCGGTAGGCTGCGCAGGCCCGGGGCATCGGCGATCACGCCGGCGTCGCCCGGCAGTGCCACCATCACGCGCGCAACCGTAGTGTGGCGGCCCTGGTCATCACGCTCGCGCACGCCGCCAGTGGCCAGCGCATCGTGGCCCAGTAGCGCGTTGAGCAGCGTCGACTTGCCGGCGCCCGACTCGCCCAAGATCATGGCACAGCTCCCAGCCGGCACGCAGGCGCGCACCTCGTCCAGGCCGAGGCCCTCAGCAGAAGACGTCACGATCACGCGCACGCCCGGACCCACCAGACGGCGCACGCGGTCCAGATCGCGCTCGAGCTCATCGGCCTCGCAGCGGTCGGCCTTGGTGAGCACCACCACCGGCTCGGCATCGCAATCGAGCGCCAACACCAGTGAGCGCGCCACACGATCGAGCAGCACCTCGCCGGCGCCGAGCGCCTGCACGATCAGCACGCTGTCAACGTTGGAGCAGAGCACCTGGCGCTCACCGCGGGCACGGCCACGCCAACGTTCAAAGCTCGTACGGCGCGGCAGTACGCACTCGATCACGCCCATGTCGTGCCCGGGAGCACGGCGAACCGCCACGCGGTCGCCCACGGCGGGCAGCAAGACCTCGTCCTCGCCACGCGACTTGGCAAACCCTACGGCATGCTCGGCACGAAACGTGTCGTCGGCAGTTGCCACCAGCGGAAACCCGCGGTCCAGGCGCACCACGGCACCGAGCTGCATCTGCTCGGGCTCCTCGGCCTGTGCGCAAAAGTCGTCAAATGCAGCCTGCTGAGCCGCATCGACCGGCAGGTCATCGAACGCCGGAACATCCTGTAACGCGTCAAGCCCCGGTACGCTTGCCAGCAGCTCCTCAGCAGATGCAGGGGCTTCGGTCGCGAGCTTCCGACGACGGTCGCGCTTAGCCCGCGCCCCCGTCGTCTTTTTCTTCGCCTTAGCCTTAGCCTTGCCCACAAATGCCTCCCAGCACCCAAAATCACAACTGAGCAGGTATTTTAAATCAAAAAGAGCTGGCCGGGCAAAGCCCGACCAGCTCACAAACTTTCCCTCAGCCCTTTTCATCCGCACGGGAGAAAAGCCAACAAGGATACCGCAGGGCCCGCCCCGGAAGCCCTTTCTCCCGAACGATCCCGCAGCGCGAAGCGCGAGGACCAGTGAGGGAGAAAGGGCGTGGGGCGGGCCCGGACGAGTACGCTACTCTTTCTCGACCGCGCGCATGATCGCCTTGTAGATCTCCATCAGCGGGATGATCAGGAAGGCCAGACCCAGCGCGGCAAGAACGCCCTTGAGCTCAAGCGTCACGGGGCCAAAGAACATCTCGGCAAGCGTCGGCTGCACGGTCACGATAACCGTCAGCACCAGCGCCAGCGCAGCCGAAGCCCAAAGCCACTTGTTCTGCTTCTTCATGCTAAACAGCGACGCACGACGGCTGCGCATATTGAAGCAGTGGAAGATCTCGACCATGTTGAGCGTGATGAACGCCATCATCACGCCTTCCTCGTCGGCATTGCCGGCGATCATATCGGCGATGTGGATGTAGCCCATGTCAAAGTACACGCCCACAAAGAAGCTCGCCAGCACCAGCACGGTGATGATCAGGCCCTGGACAACGCAGTCCAGACCCATATTGCCGGCAAAGACGCCGTCCTTGGCGTTGCGCGGCTTGCGCTTCATGATGTCGCCCTCGGCATCCTCCATGCCCAGCGCGAGCGCGGGGAAGCAGTCGGTGACCAGGTTCACCCACAGCAGCTGCACCGGCTGGAAGATGGTAAAGCCGATGAGCGTGGCGATAAACACCGAGAAGACCTCGGCAAGGTTGGCCGAAAGCAGGAACTGGATGACCTTGCGGATGTTGTCGTAGATGCGACGGCCCTCTTCGCAGGCACCGATGATGGTGGCGAAGTTGTCGTCGGCAAGCACCATGTCGGCGACGTTCTTGGTGACATCGGTACCGGTGATGCCCATGCCAACGCCGATGTCGGCGCGCTTGATGGACGGGGCGTCGTTGACGCCGTCGCCCGTCATGGCCACGATCTGGTCGCGCGACTTCCAGGCCTCGACGATGCGGGTCTTGTGCTCGGGCTGAACGCGAGCGTACACGCCGTAGTCCTCGATGTGCGCGTCGAGCTCCTCGTCGCTCATGCGGTCGAGGTCGGCACCGGTGATGGCCTGGCTGCGATCGGCGACGATGCCCAGCTGCTTGGCGATGGCCACGGCGGTGTCGATGTGGTCGCCCGTAATCATGACAGTGCGGATGCCGGCGTCGTGCGCCTCGCGGATAGCGTCGGCCACCTCGGGGCGGACCGGGTCAATCATGCCGGACAGGCCGCAGAAGACCATGTCATGCTCGAGCGCAGCGGGGCTGCAGTCGGCGGGAACCTCGGTGTAGGTACGGCTCGCCAGTGCCAGCACGCGCAGGGCCTCGTCGGCCATGGCCTTGTTGGCTGCCACGAGCTCGGCGCGACGCTCCTCGGTCAGGGGGACGACCTTATCGCCCTCGTAGATATGGGTGCACAGGCCGATCACCACGTCGGGCGCGCCCTTGGTGTACTGCTCGTACTCGCCGTCCAGGGTCTCGACGACCACGGACATCATCTTACGGCCCGAGTCGAACGGGGCCTCGCCCACGCGCGGGTGCTCGGCAGTCAGGCCAGTAAGACCAGCCTTGCCGGCATCGTTGACGAGCGCGCACTCGGTCGGCTCGCCCACGGCCTCGCCCAGTTCCTCGTCCCACTGGGCATCGGAGCACAGCGCCATGCCGGCCAAGAACTTCTCCTTGGGCGCAGCAAGTTCGTGCTTGACGACGGTCATCTTGTTCTGGGTGAGCGTGCCGGTCTTGTCCGAGCAGATGGTCTGCGTGCAGCCAAGGGTCTCGACGGCAGAGAGCTTGCGGATAATCGCCTGGCGCTTGGCCATTTTGGTCACGCCGAGCGAAAGCACGATAGTCACGACGGCAACCAGGCCCTCAGGGATGGCGGCGACGGCAAGCGAGACAGCGACCATAAAGGTATCGAGCAGCGCGGTCGGGTCGGTGAGAACGTTGCCCACGCCGTGGCGGATGATGTCGACGCCAAAGATGACGACGCAGATGACGATAACCATGATAGTGAGGATGCGGCTGAGCTCGGCAAGCTTCACCTGCAGCGGCGTGAGCTCTTCCTTGGCCTCGGCCAGGGCGCCGGCGATCTTACCCATCTCGGTGTTCATGCCGGTACCGACTACGACGGCGCGGCCACGGCCGTACACCACGGTGGAGCCCATGTAGCACATGTTCTTGCGGTCGCCGAGCGGCACGTCGTCGGTGCCGGCGGCGAGCTCGATCACGTTGGCATGCTTCTCGACAGGCACGGACTCGCCGGTAAGGGCGGCCTCCTCGATCTTCATCGTGGCGCTCTCGAGCACGCGGCAGTCGGCCGGGACGGAGTCGCCCGCCTCGAGCATGATCACGTCACCGGGCACGAGCTCGGCGCTCGGCAGGTGCACGAGCTTGCCGTCGCGCAGCACCTTGGACTGCGCCGCGCTCATCTCCTGCAGGGCCTCGAGAGCCTCCTCGCTTTTAGCCTCCTGGACCACGCCCAGCACCGAGTTGACGATAACGACGAACATGATGATGGCGACATCGGCAAAGTCCGCCTCGCCCTTGACCATGCCCGTGAGCGCGCTGATGACGGCGGCAACGATCAGCATGATGACCATGGGGTCGGCCATCTGCTCAAAGAAGCGCTTCCACAACGGCGTCTTCTCGGCTTCCTCGAGCTTGTTAGGGCCTGTCTTGGCGAGGCGCGACGACGCCTCGTCGTTGCTCAGGCCGAGGTCCTCATCGACACCTTGGTCGCTGAGTACCTCCGCCGCGGCGGACAGGTATTCCTTTTGCATATAGAGTCCCCTCCTGGGATTCGGGCCACTCAGCAGATTGATGCCCGATCATAATTCCCAGGAGAAGGGCAAGGGCTCATCAAGGCTGCCGTGCTGAGCGGCAGTTGATAGTGGAGCTATGGTACCCCAAAGCGGCGCGTCTAGCCAAAACATTCCAATTGGAAACACGGCTCGAGTGCAACGATGCAGACCGTATGATGTTCGACATTGATAAAACGTTTTTTCTTCGGTGCATCATCAAACTGAAATATCGCCCAGATAGCAGCGGTTAGAACGGTTGGTAAAGTTTTTGCATATACCGTTTATTCGCAAAAAATGAACTTCTAATTCGGCATACGGTCGATTTTTTGGGGTATTCGGTCGGCATTTCGTTATAATCATCTCAGTTTTATTTCTTATGGTTTATCTATCAGCGCAAGACGATGTCAGATGGAGGTCTGAATGTACAAGCGCACCAAGATTGTATGCACCATGGGTCCCGCCTGCGATAGCGACGAGACCATCCGTGAGATGATCAAGGCGGGCATGAACGTCGCCCGTTTTAACTTCTCGCACGGATCCTACGACGAGCACCACGGTCGCATCGAGCGCGTCCGTCGTATTTCCAAGGAGCTCGGTCTGCCCGTCGGCATCCTGCTCGACACCAAGGGCCCCGAGGTCCGCACCGGCCTTCTGGTCGACGGCAAGAAGGTTGCCGTCAAGACCGGCGACAAGATCGTCGTCACCGCTCAGCCCACGTCCGAGGATTTCCACGGCACCTCTGAGCACATCTCCCTCGACTACCTGGCTCTGCCCTCCGAGGTCGAGAAGGGCTCCCTCATCCTGATCGATGACGGCCTGGTTGCCCTCGAGGTCGAGTCCGTCGACGGCCAGGACATGACCTGCGTCGTCAAGAACGACGGCCTGATCGGCGAGCGCAAGGGTGTTAACATGCCCAACGTCAACATCTCGCTGCCCGCTATCACCGAGCGCGATCGTCAGGACATCCTCTTTGGCCTGACCGAGAACATCGACTACATCGCCGCTTCCTTCATCCGTGACGGCGAGTCCGTCCGCGGCATCCGCGAGCTTTGCCGCGAGAACGGCGGCGAGCACGTGACGATCTTCCCGAAGATCGAGTGCGCCCTGGGCGTCGAGAACTTCGACGAGATCCTCGAGGCTTCCGACGGCATCATGGTCGCCCGTGGCGACCTGGGCATCGAGATCAAGCCCGAGCTCGTTCCGCACATCCAGAAGGAAATCATCGCTAAGTGCAACGCAGCCTACAAGCCCGTTATCACCGCTACGCAGATGCTCGACTCCATGCAGCAGAACCCGCGCCCGACGCGCGCCGAGGTTGCCGACGTTGCTAACGCCATTTACGACGGCACCGACGCCGTTATGCTCTCTGGCGAGTCCGCTGCCGGTAAGTACCCGGTCGAGGCCGTTAAGATGCAGGCCAGCATTGCTCTCGAGACCGAGAAGTACCTCCCGGCTCACGCCCCGCTCGAGGTTCCGGCTGACGCTCACGGCACCCGCGTCGTCAACAACGTTGTGGGTATGTCCGCTGTGAACATGGCCACCACCGTTGGCGCCAAGTGCATCACCGTGCCGACGACCACCGGTCGTACCGCTCGCCTGATTTCGCACTTCCGTCCCAACATGCCGATCTGCGCGTTCTCCCGCCACGAGTGGGCCGTCCAGCAGATGATCATGTACTGGGGCGTTATCCCGCATCAGGCCGAGATTACCCAGGGCACCGTCAACGGCACGATCGTCAAGGCGATCGAGACCGCTAAGGAGCTCGGCTACGTCAAGACTGGCGATTTGACCGTCGCTACCGCCGGCGATCCCCGCATGAGCGTCCAGCTCGAGGACAAGGTCTCCTCGACCAACGTCGCTTACGTCGCTCAGGTACGCTAAATCGTACTTGCAAGCAGATTTGCATTGCAAAGGGCCCGGAAGGCATTGCCTTCCGGGCCCTTTTTCTGTGCCAATGCCGCCGCACGGCAAAACACGCACTCATTTCTTTACCAAAAGCGCGAAATCCACCCTTCGAGGCCAAAAAATAAAGCCCCAAGCGCTAAAAGTGTTCGCCCGGTGGCAAACCCACACCTCACACAGGGCTGATAAATCGTTTTAGCAAGAACCAAATCGACCTGGTTTTCGGAAGTATGCGGCAAATTCTGGAACCTCCGAGCACACCCTGTTTTTTCGCAACAAAATGCCTGATAAACTAGCCTCAAAAGCCAGGTCCGCTCATAGGGTTCAGATTTTGCCGCATACTTCCGGATTGACGCTGGCATCACTCGCTTCAAAGAGATGATTTCGGCCAGGAGGGCATTATGGACCTGACGCTTTGTGGGCAATCCGCCTTTAACTACTACCGCATCCCGCCGCAGGTATTAGGCCTTTACCCCGCCATTAGCCTTGGCAATATGGATCGCAGATGTTGTGGCCTCGGAAGTCATGCAGTTGTAAAAGACCTGCTTCACGCACCACTTCACAGGCTTGTATTCACTCGGGCACAATCCGGGTCGCGAAGCCTGTTTAAATCGCACCTCCTGACCCAAGAACCACCTCCGGGGCCGTTTAGGCAGACTGAACATGGGTTTGATGTCACGTCACCGGAGTTCACGCTGCTCAACCTTGCTACGCAGGTTTCACGCAACCAGTTACTCATGGCTTGCTACGAGATGTGCGGCTCCTTTGCAGTGTTTAAGCCCTGCGAGCGAACGCAACAACAACTCGATGAAGCTATTTCGCTTAAGTTCATTCCACCCAACTGCGGCTGGGAGCGAGTTAACGACACCAAGGGCAATGACACCAACTTGTGGAAGCGCACGCCGCTTCTTACCGCAACGGATATCGCCGCGTTCGCCAAGCAAGCCGCAGGCCTGCGCGGCGTCAAACAACTGCGCTGGGCGGCCGAGCACATGACGGGGCAGGCCGCCTCGCCCTTCGAAGTACAGACCTCCATGCTTATCTCGCTCCCCCGCGACGAGGGCGGCCAGGGCATCGAGATCGCCAACAACGCGCGCATCCCGCTCAGTGAAGCCGCACGTTCGCTGTATGACAAAACCTGCTGCTACGCCGATATCCTCGTCGAAAGCGCCACCGACAGCATGGGCGTCATTCTGGAATGCCAAGGCCGCTCTGCCCACGACAGCGAAGCCGCGAGCCTCTCCGATGCCGAGCGCGCCACCGCACTCACAAGCATGGGCTACGACGTCATCCAAATTACCTATGACCAGATCAAGGAGAAGAAGAGCTTCGACCACATAGCCGAGCTCATCCATAAAAAGGCCGGGCTTCCCCACATCCCAAAGACCAAACAGGAACGCATTGCCGAAGATACCTTACGGCAAGAGCTACTTGTCGATTGGGTTGAGCTATTCACTGCCGGGCCGGCCAGCTAGCAGCTAGCAATCAGGGGCAGCGCAGGCACATCGGGCGATTCGACACGGACGGCAAAACCCGCCTCGGTCAGCTCGATGACCTCGGTAAACGTCGCATCGAAAAACTCCTCGGTTAGCAGGCGATACGGCGGATGATCGGGCTCACCGGGGTTTTCGCGCACGATCTCGTGCATAACGCCGATGGTCTTGAGCACATATTCTTTATGGATGGGATACTGCCCAAAACGTGCCGCAGCGGTATACAGGCGATCGGTCGCACGCGGGATGGAAACAATGCCGAGCGTCTTGCCAAACCAGTCAAAGTCGCCTTGCTTTTTAATGCGGAACTCCTCGCACGGCTTGCCGCCGTGCGCCTCCAGGTACTGATTCACGCGCGTATTCCATACGGTATCGGCCACCAGATGCGACCAGACACCCAGTGTCAAATCGAGCAACGACTGCGCCACGTCATCGGGCGCGAGCGAAAGCTCGCTAGCACCGGGACCGGCAACCGGCTCGGCATCCTTGTAGCGTTGGGGATAATGTACCCGATTGAGTCGCTCGCGCTCCTCGACAATCGAGGTCGCGGCAGCCGGCGTACCAACAGGCGCCCCTTTGAGCAGCGGCGCCACATAGGTATCCCAGAACTCGTGCTCGCGCGGCTTAGGGATAGGTTCGGGCTTTGCAAAGTGCGTAATGCGGTATGGGATGGGATCGGCGATGCCAGGGACCATATAGCCCACGAAGATATCCGGAACCACGCAGCCAAACAAAAAGGCATTGCGGTCGCGCACGCTATTGGCAAGCGCACCGGTGCGCTCCAGCAAACGCTCCGTCTGAGCGATATGAATGTTCCAGCTTGGCATAGCCACCCCCATAAAAACCTGGATAACTATACCATCACGGCAAAGCCGCGCAGGCGGCTACGCACGCTCTACGCAGCAACTATTCCGCAGCGCCGCTCTCGGTTCCATACGACGACACCGGCGCCTCGACCACATGGTGATATCGATCGATATAGATTGCACGGGCACTCAGGCGTCGCACCAAATCCTGGTGATGTGTGCTCATCAAGACCGTCTTACCCGCCGCGACGTAGGCCAGCAAGAAGTTGACCACGATGTCGCATGAATCCTCGTCGAGCCCATTGGTAGGCTCGTCGAGCACCAGGATATCCGGGTTCATCGACACCACCGCAGCCAGCGCAACGCGCTTCTTTTGCCCGCCCGAGAGCTGATAGGGAGAGACGTCGGCAAGGTCGGCAACCTGGAATAGCTCCATGGCATCGCGGACGCGGCGCTCGAGCTCGTCTGCCGGCAACCCCATCTGCGCGGGACCAAAAGCAACTTCCTCGCCCACCGTAGCGCAGAACAGCTGGGCGTCGGCATTCTGGAACACAAAGCCCACGCGCTGATGAAAACGCTGAGCGGCCGCAGAATCCTTTAGAAACGCCGCATCGACCGCATGCCCGTCGAACAGGTACGCACCCGCGTCCGCAAGCTCAAGGCCGTTGATAAGACGCATAATCGTCGTCTTGCCGCAGCCGTTAGGACCAAGCAGAGCAACGAGCTCTCCACGGTTCACCTGCAATGAAACGCCATCGACCACCGTATGACCCGCATAGGAAAACACCACGTCGCGAAACTCGATGAGCGGCGTGACCTCGGCGCCGGCAGCACCGCTCGCACCCATCGCGTTATTCGTATCGTTTGCCAAAACGTCGCCCTTCCCTACTCACATCAACGGTTCGACCGTCCGCGCTACAGCACCGCGCACAACACGGCGAGCAACGCCACAACGGCCGCGTAAACCGCATCGCGCCAGCCAAAGCCGCTCCGTGCAGGCGCCGGATACACGCCGGCGAAGCCGCGACACAGCATGGCCTCGTCCATCGCGCGGCTGCATTCCATCGCCTTGATAAACGTCATGCCCATGATACCCGCCAGCGAATCGGTGCGCGAAAAACCCGCAGGCGCGGAACCGACGCTGCGCAGCATGACCGATTCGCACAGATCGTGCGCCGTGCGTCCCAGCACCTCAATATGCTTGAGCGCCATATCAAACGTAAAGATAACCTCGTCGGGCAGGTGCAGCATTTTGAGCGCCGCCGACATGCGGCTCCAGGTGAGCGTCCACGAAACACCCAGCACCAGCGACACATTAATAAACGTCTTGAGCGCGATCTTGAGCATGGCGCCCATGGCAGACGCGCTCAGCAACAGGGCAGGCAGCGCCAGAACCACCGCAAGCCCCGTGGCGCCAAGCGCCGGTACAAAAGTCGCGCGCAACCCGCGCGCGGGGCGCACCGCGACCAGCACCAGCGCGATAGCCGCCATCAGCATCAGGTACAGCGGGCTCTGCGTCAGACACACGCACAGGACGCAAACGAACATCCCCACCAGGCGCACCGGAGCCGAAACGCAAGAAAGGGCGCGGTCGACCATCGACCCGCCCTCGTGCGCGCCTCCACCCAGGCGAACCCGCTCAAGCAGGCTCGCCAGGTGCAGGACGTTCTTTTGCATCACGCGATGACGAGCGCCCGTGGGCTCGTAACGCTGCTCGACCGCAAGCCAGCTAGGCAGCTCGACCATCGCCATGGGCTCCGCTTTCCTTGACCGTCAGCGAGATCAGACGGAATGCGATGGTGAGCACCGCCACGCCAATCACGCCGGACAGGATATACATGGCAGCCTGACCGACAAAGCCAAGACCCTGTTCCTCGGAATAGGCCTGCAGGTAATCACCCGTAGGCAGAGCGTCGGCAAAGGTCGGAGTATCGAGGCCGACCGAAGCCTGCAGACTGTCGTCACCAGCCTCCTGAACGGCAGTCGCGGCGCCCTCAGCGTCCCACTCGCCCCAGGCATCACCGGTAGCAAGCAAGCCGAGCGGCGTAGCCACGACAAGCACGGCGACCAGGATGAGCGTGGGGACCAGCGAGGTCTTCTTAGCAGCAGTGCCCTCGGCAGCAAGCTGGCCATCGACGGCCTCGGGCCCGACGATAACGCCCGGCGCCGTCTTCTTGATAAAGCCGTAGATCGCGGCAGTCGCCACGCCCTCGACCACGCCGGCAACCAACATATG
Organism: Collinsella sp.; assembly: GCA_048428865.1. Taxonomy (GTDB): domain Bacteria; phylum Actinomycetota; class Coriobacteriia; order Coriobacteriales; family Coriobacteriaceae; genus Collinsella. The sequence continues at coordinate 48,812 of DBFOPP010000051.1, read as the reverse complement.
CGGAATCATCATAGCCGGAATGGCAATGGACAGCGGGAAGGGGCAGTACAGCGGAGCGCCCGAAGCATTCGTGAAAAGCATCGGCTGAATACCAAACTCGATTGCTGCGCACAGGGCCGCCAGGCACAGGCCGACCCAGCCGCTTACGATGGCCGAAACCGAGGTGCCCCAGCTCTTGTCGTGCAAGCGGCTGTTGAGTGCACGGAACACGATAGCAGCGGCAAACGGCAGCACGAAGGCCATGTTAAAGCAGTTGGCGCCAAAGGACAGAATGCCGCCGTCGCCAAACAGCAGCGCCTGCAGCGCCAGCGCGACCGAGACGGCAATGGCAGCAGCCTCGGGGCCCAGCAGCAGCGCGATGAGCGCGCCACCAACGGCGTGACCAGTGGTACCGCCGGGCAGCGGCACGTTGAACATCATGAGCAAGAAGGAGAATGCGGCGCAGATGCCCAGGAACGCCATGTGCTCGCGATCGAGCGTGGCGCGCACCTTCTTGATGCAGTGAACCCAAACGGGCACCATCGCCACTGCCATGACGGCATCGGTCTGCGGGGACAGATAATTATCTGGAATGTGCATGTACGCCTCCCGGTTGTCGGCGCACGGAATTGCAACGCCGCCTGAATCACCTTGTCAGTGTTACGTATTGTCAGATTCGTAACACGCCGCGGGCTATCATAGCAAAACGGCGCGCTGCCGACAAAGCAGCACGCCGTTATGTAATGCGCGTGTCATATATGCAGGCTCAGCAGTGCCTTATACCGAGCATAGCAATCACGTAGGACTCGGCGGCAGCCACCGCTAACCTATACCCAGCGCAAGCCCTAGCCGCGGACCTCGCCGTTTACGCCCTTGCACACCTTGGTGACGATCTTCTGGTGCGCCTTCTCGACCTCTTCGCTGGTGAGCGTGTGGTCGTCGGAGCGATACGTAAGCGCAAAGGCCATGGACTTCTTGCCCGCTCCGATGCGGATGGGATCGCGGTAGACGTCGAACAGGCGCACGCCCTCGAGCAGCTTGCCGCCGGCGCTGGTAATGCGGCGCTCAAGATCCTCGCAGGTCACGGAGTTGTCGACCACGATAGCAAGGTCGTGCTCAACAGCCGGGTACTGCGAGAACTCGCGGTAGTTCTCCTGATTGCGGGCGCCCTTAATCAGCTTGTCCAGGTCGAGCTCAAAGGCAACGACGACCTCGTCGATGCCCATCGCCTCGCGCGCCTCGGGGTGAATCTCGCCGACCCAGCCCAGCACAGTGCCGCCGGACAGAACCTCGGCAGCACGACCCGGCTGCAGGAAGGCATAGCTCTCGCCCTCGACGGGACGGAAGCGAACCTTCTCGATGCGCAGCTGGGCAAGCAGCTCCTCAACGATGCCCTTGCCAAAGAAGAAACGCAGCTTGCGGTACTTCATGCTCCAAGACTGCTCGCTCCACTGGCCCGAGAGCACGCCCGCTACGGACTTGGTCTCCTTGGGCAGGCTGGCGTTCTCGCGACCGTGGAACAAGCTGCCGACCTCGTACAGGTGCACGTTGGGCGTGCCGTGGGCCTCGTTATAGGCCACGGATTGCAGCAGGCCCGGCAGCAGCGAACGGCGCATCTCGGTCTGCTCGGCCACCAGCGGGTTCATGAGAACCACGGGGCAGCCGCGGCCCTCGGTGGACATGCCAATCTTCTCCAGGTCGCCCGGGGCAGCAAAGCCAAAGGTCGTGGTCTCGTTGAGGCCACAGGCGCGCAGGATCTCGCCGACCTTGCGGGTAAGCTTCTGCTCGCGCGTCAGACCGCCGATGTGGTTCTTGGCAGCCGGAATGGTTGCCGTGACGCGACCCATGCCCCATAGGCGCAGGACCTCCTCGATCAGGTCGATCTCACGCGGCAGGTCGGGACGGAAGCTCGGCGGCGTGATCATAAAGTCCTCGCCGTCGCGCTCGACGGTGCAGCCCAGGCGGGTGAGCGAGCGCTCGATAAAGTCGGGCTCGATGTCGGCACCGCAGATGGCGTGCACGCGGGCCAGGCGCAGCTTGATGCTGTCGATGGTCTTGGGCGCGGGGAACACGTCCACATAGCCGGGGGCGACCTCGCCGCCGGCGATCTCCTCGATAAGCGCGCACGTCACATTGGCGACGTCCACGCAGCCGGTCTCGTCGACCTGGCGCTCAAAGCGGATGGAGGCGTCGGAGATCAGCGACAGGTCACGGCTGGTGTGCGAGGTGCGGCCGGCGTTGAAGCAGGCGCTCTCGACCATCACATCGACGGTATCGTCCTCGATCTCGGAATCCATACCGCCCATGACACCGGCCAGCGCCACGGGACGCTCGCCGTCGGTGATGAGACCCATGCCGGCGTCGAGCACGCGCTCCTCGCCGTCGAGAGTCGTGAACTTCTCGTCCTGCTGGGCGGCGCGAACCACCACGCGACGGTGGCCATCGCGCTCGGCAAAGGTGTCGAGGTCAAAGGCGTGCAGCGGCTGGCCGGTGAGCATCATCACGTAGTTGGTGATATCGACGATGTTGTTGTGCGGGCGCACGCCCAGGGCGTTGAGGCGCTTGACCATCCAGTCGGGCGAGGGACCGACCTTCACGTTGCGCACGATGCGGGCGACGTAGCGGTCGCACAGGCCCTCGTCGGCAATCTCGACCGAAAGCTCGTCGTCGGTCGCGCGGCCGGTCTCGACCTTGATGGCGGGCAGCTCAACGTGGAAATCGCGGTCGAAGATGGCACCGGTTTCGCGGGCCATGCCGATCATGGACAGGCAGTCGGGGCGGTTGGGCGTGATCTCGCAGTCGAGCACGGTGTCGCTCGAGCCCACGTACTCGGCAAACGGCATGCCGCAGGGCGTATCCTCGGGCAGGATCATGATGCCGGAGTGGTCGCCGCCCAGGCCGAGCTCGCGCGCGGAGCAGTTCATGCCCATGGACACGACGCCGCGAAGCTTGCTCTTCTTGATCTTGACGTCGCCGGGCAGGACAGCGCCGATCATGGCCGTGACGATGTGGTCACCAGCCTCGAAGTTCTGCGCGCCGCAGACGATCTGCAGCGGGGCGGGGTTGCCATCGGCGTCGAGGTTCTTGTCGCCCACGTCGACCGAGCACACATACATGTGGTCGCTATCGGGGTGCGGGGTCTTGGTGAGCACCTTGGCGGTCACCACGTGGTCGAAGGACTCGCCCACGGTGTCGATCGCCTCGACCTCGGTACCGGTACGGATATATTCGTCCGAAAGGGTCTTGGGATCCTCCGGAATATCGATCATGGTCTTGAGCCAGTCGTAAGAAACGCGCATGTAGCTCTCCTAGTTCTTAATCTCCGCAAAGGGAGGAATATCAAATGAAGACGTTCGCCTTAGGGTTGTCCAGGTGCCCCAGGTTGGCGTGAAAGAGGAGCGACGCGTACTAAAGGTACGCGAGCGACGGTTTGAACGCCAAGATGGGGTGCCTGGGCAAGCCTAAAATTGGTTCAGGAAGCGCATATCACCTGTCATGAGCGTTCGCAGGTCGGGCAGGTCGTAGCGCAGTGCCGCGACGCGCTCGGCGCCAATACCAAAGGCGAAGCCGGTGTACTTCTCGGGGTCGATGCCGCAGTTGATCAGGACGTTGGGGTCGACCATACCGCAGCCCAGGATCTCGATCCAGCCGCTGTGCTTGCAGAAGTTGCAGCCCTTGCCGCCGCACACGTGGCAGCTCACGTCCACCTCGCAGCTGGGCTCGGTGAAGGGGAAGAAGTGCGGGCGGTAACGCGTCTTGCGATCCTCGCCAAACATGCACTTAACAAAGTAGTCGAGCGTGCCCTTAAGATCGCCAAAGGTGATGCCCTCGTCGACGACCAGGCCCTCAATCTGGTTGAACTGCGGCAGGTGGCAGGCGTCGGCCGTGTCGGGACGGTAGACGGTGCCCGGGCAGATCATGTAGATGGGCGGCTTCTGCGACTCCATGGTGTGGATCTGCACGCCCGAGGTCTGGGTGCGCAGCAGCACGTCGGACTCACCGTGAGCGTGAGCCTCGGGATGCGCGACGCTGCCGGGGTTGTTGTCGACCACATAGAACGTGTCGCGAGCCGAGCGGCTCGGGTGATCCATGGGCGCGTTGAGCGCGGTGAAGTTGTAGTAGGAAGTATCGACCATGGGGCCGGACTCGACGGTGTAGCCGATGCCGCAGAAGATGTCCTCGGCCTCCTCGATGATCTGCTTGATCAGGTGCTGGTGACCGATCTGCGGACGGATGCCCGGCAGCGTGATGTCGACGGCCTCGTGCTCGAGTGCGTGCTTGAGGGCGGCGGCCTTCATCTCGGTGGTGCGCTCGTCGAGCATGCCCTCGATCAGCTGGCGCATCTCGTTGGCGCGTTTGCCCATCATGGGACGATCCTCGGGAGCGAGCTTGCCCATCATGCGCATCAGGCCGGTGATACGGCCCTTGCGGCCGAGCAGCTCAACGCGCGCGGCCTCGAGCTTGGCGGCGTCGTCAGCGCTAGTGACGAGCTCCTTGGCCTCTTCCTCGAGTTTGACCAGATCATCAATCAGACTCATGTCTTCCCTTTCGTCTCTCGCGCATCTCGCTTGCCGGGGCGGCTAGCACCCGATAGCTGCGGATGTGCGGCCCGGTTCGGTAACAAAAAACCGCCCTCGGGCATGTGCATTGCCCAAGGACGGTTGAATTCCGCGGTACCACCTTGTTTGACCCGGCGGATGTCTGGCCCGCCGCGCCCACTCTTTGCCCCTTGTCGCGAGGCTCACGGCTTCCCTACTGGGGCTTCGCCGCCGCTGGCCGCGTGCCCGTTGAGGTCGCTGCTCGGGAGTGAACGCTTGGCCCTTGTCACCGCAGGAAGGCTTGCAGCCCATGACCTTCCCTCTCTTGCCGGCGACGCGGCGGGCAAAACCCTCTCCGTCAACGCATTGGGCTATAGGATACCACATTGTGTGGGCGTATCGCCGCGTTCCGTTTTGTTCGTGCTGGGTACAAGGCAGGTAGCTGTGCAAACTGGCCGTGCATCCGCCTGCGGCGCTCGGCCTGCGAGATTAAGGATACGGTATGGGAAAGAAACTCGATAAGAAGGCCAAGGCCGCCGTGGCAAAGGCCGACAAGGGAGTCAAGGCCGCTAAAGTCGACAAGGCCGTCAAAAAGTTCCGCAAACTCGAGGGCAAGCTGTGGACTCGCGAGTACCTGCTCAAGATTGCCGAGTTCGATGGAGCGACGATTGCTCCTGCCAACGGTGCTGCCGCCCGTGCCGACGCCATGGGCACGCTTGCCGGCGAGCATCACAAGCTACTGACCAGCGAGAAGTCCGTTGAGCTCGTACGCTCGTTAGCGCGCGAGACGGTTGCAGGCGGCAAGATCGACGACCCGCAGCTGCTCGACGAGATCCGTGTGCTCGGTCGCGACCAGCGCGAGGCAAGCGTCATCCCCACCGAGGAGGCCGAGGCCTGGACCAGGCTCACCTGCGAGGCCGATGCCGTGTGGCACAAGGCCAAGACGGCCAATGACTGGGCGAGCTTTGAGCCCTATGTGGATAGGATCGTCGCCCAACTTAAGCATCAGGCCGAACTTATGGACCCCAAGCGCGACCCATACGATGTTTGGCTCGACCAGTACGAGCGCGGCCTTTCCGCCAAGAGCTTCGACGCGTTTTGCGACGAGGTCAAGGCCACGGTCGTGCCGCTCGTGCACGCCATCGGCGAGCGCGGCCAGCAACCGGCTGCCGACTTTTTGCACGCCCGCGTGCCCGAGGCCGCCCAGCGTGCCATGAGCTTCGACCTGATGAAGCTTGTCGGCCTGAACCTGGACGACACCACGCTTGCCTTTACCGAGCATCCGTTTAGCGAGGGCTTTGCCGTGGGTGACGCGCGCATCGCGACGCACATCTACGAGGACGACTGCATCTCCAACGTCTACAGCATCATCCACGAGGCGGGACACGCCATGTACGAGTTGGGCGTCAATCCTGCCTATGCGCGCACCTGCCTGGAGGGCGGCACCTCTATGGGCATCCACGAGAGCCAGAGCCGCTTTTTCGAGAACACCGTGGGTCGCAGCCGCGCCTTTATGGGACCGCTGCTCGAGGCGCTGCGCCGCCACGCACCCGAGGTCTACGGCAACGTGGACGAGGACACGCTCTACCGCGCCGTGAACATCGCGCAGCCGTCGTTGATCCGCACCGAGGCCGACGAGCTCACCTATCCGCTGCACGTTATGGTGCGCTACGAGATCGAGCGCATGCTGTTTGCCGGCGAGGCCACGGCCAAGGACATCCCCGCGCTTTGGAACCGCTTTATGAACGAGTACCTGGGCATTCCCGTTCCCGACGACACGCACGGCTGCCTGCAGGATACGCACTGGAGCGGTGGCTCGTTTGGCTACTTCCCCACCTATGCGCTGGGTAGCGCCTACGATGCCATGTTCGTGCCGGCCATGTGCCGCGACGGCGTCGACCTCAACGGCGCCTGTGCGAGCGGCGATTTGGCGCCCGTCCGCGCCTGGCTGGGCGAGCACATTTGGCAGTGGGGCCGCGCCAAAGACGCGCCGGAACTCATCAAGGGCGCCTGCGGCATGGCGTTCGATGCCCGCTACTACTGCAGCTACCTGCAGGACAAGTTCACCACGCTCTACGAGCTGTAAGGCATAACCGACACGCCAACGCAAAGGGGGCGCCGCGGAACCAATCCGCGGCGCCCCCTTTCCACCTAGTTGTTTAAGAACGTCCCCAATGACTACCTTACAGAGCTTCCAGCGCGGCGGCGATGCGCTTCATGGCGGCATCGGCGGATGCTTGGTCGGGCGCCTCGGCCAGCACGCGGATAACCGACTCGGTTCCGCTCTTGCGCACGAGCACGCGGCCCTCGCCTGCCAGCGCAGCCTCGGCCTCGGCGATGGCGTTCTGCACGCCCATGTTCTCGAGCGCGGCATCCTTGTCCGCCACGTGCACGGCCACCTGCGCCTGCGGCAGCAGCTTGCACGGAGCCGTGAGCTGCGAGAGCGTCTCGCGCTCGGCACGAATCACTTCCATCACGCGCAGCGAGGTCATAATGCCGTCGCCCGTGCGCTCGATATCGCCAAAGATCGTATGGCCCGTCTGCTCGCCACCCAGGCTGTAGCCGCCCTCGCGCATCTTGGCATACACGTGACGGTCGCCCACGCCGCTGGTCACGGCACTCAGGCCGGCAAGCTCCAACGACTTGATCAGGCCAAAGTTGCTGGCGATCGTCGGCACCACGGTACCGCCCGAGAGACGCCCGTGCTTGTTCAGGTACACACCGCACACGTACAGGATCTGGTCACCGTCGACCACGCGGCCGCGCTCGTCCACGGCCAGGCAGCGGTCGGCATCGCCATCGTAGGCAAAACCCACATCCAGGCCCTGCTCCACCACGTGGCGCTGCAGGCGCTCAATATGCGTAGAGCCGCAGTCGACATTGATGTTGAAGCCGTCGGGCGCGGCATTGATCACGCGCACATCGGCGCCCAGTGCGTCGAACACCGGCTTGGCCACCGAGGATGCCGAGCCGTTGGCGCAGTCGATACCGATCTTGACGCCCTGCAGCGAAAAGTTCGCGCTGGCGATGAGCGAAGCAATGTAGCGGTTGCGACCCTGCATGTAGTCCACCGTGGCGCCGATGTGGTTGCCCGTTGCCAGCGGCACCTCGCTCTTGCCATCGATATAGTCCTCGATGAGCTCCAGTACGTCCTCGTCCATCTTAAAGCCGTCGCTGTTGACTAGCTTAATGCCGTTATCGCAAAACGGGTTGTGGCTCGCGCTGATCATGATGCCGCAATCGAAGCAGCCTTCCACAGTCTGATGCGCTACGCCCGGCGTCGGGATCACATGCAGCATATAGGCGTCCGCACCGCTCGCGACCAGGCCGCTCACCAGCGCCGCCTCAAACATATAACTCGAGCGACGCGTGTCCTTGCCCACGATCACGCGTGCCTTGCGCTCGCGGTTGGCGCCGTAATACCAGCCCACAAAACGGCCAATCTTATAAGCGTGCTCTACCGTCAGCCCAACGTTGGCCTCACCGCGAAAGCCGTCGGTGCCAAAGTACTTCATGCGCTCTCCTTACAAAATAGGGGCGAACAGATTGCCTGTCCGCCCCAAAATGGTACTCGATTATCTGCGCTACCAGAAAAACCCTACGCCGACGCGCTGTCGCGAGCCGCCTGGCATGTAGGAGTCTGACGCAGCGTAAGCGGCTTGTCCCCCGCCTCGGCCGACGTGGTCAGCGTATACGTGATCGTCGTCGTCTCGCCAGCATGCAGGTCAACGGTGCCCGAATAGAAGGGGATTCCATGCCACGTAGCGGCGCCAAGACCAAACTGTGTGCCCTCAACCGTAAGGTCACTGATGTTGCCGCCCGTCGGGGCAAACAACGAGACATTCAGGCGTTCGTCGTCACGCGCGGCATCGGGTGCGCTCGCCGCAACGTAGTCGGGCAGCTTGCCTGCCTCCTCCTGCGTCATGATGTTCGTCAGAGTAACGGTGATGCGATACGAGCACGTGCCGTCGCCGTTCTTGATGCCCTGGCCGATCTGCGTGTCGGCGTTCAGATACCAGTCGAGCTTGGAGAAGCTCAGGTTGTTAAAGTAAACGCCGGCAACAGGATCGGCACTCGGGTCATCCGGATCGGGCAGCGAAGCGTCAATGCCCGTCTCTTTGATGGCACTCTGCTCATCATCGTTTCTCATCCACGCGATCAGGCGGCCCTCTTCGGCACCGCGCTCAACGGCGCTGACAAGCTTCGTAACATCGACATCGCCGATACCGCCAAGGATCTTGTCGAAGGCAGCGCTGGCGACGGATGCAAAGATGCCGTCAGACTCCTCGACCGGATAGTTCCAGTACACATCGTGCATGAGGACCTTTGCGGCGTTGGTGCCGTCGACAACCGTTCCGTCGGGCAGTGACACGTTACCGACCAGGCCCAGCAGATACTGCAGGAACACCGGGTCGATACCGATGACGCCATCAACGTCCTGTCCATACTGGGACTTCCACAGCGCGGCGACACGCTGCGAGTTGCGGGGCCAATCAGGCGAATAGGTATTGCCCGAGTTGTACAGGTTACTGTGGTTGCCGAACAGCGCCTCATCCTCTTCGTCGACGCTCTCGACTGCCTCATCCTCGCTGAGTCCAATGCGGGGAACAAACTCGCCAATCGACATCTGGCCGTCAGTGACCGAAATCAGGCCCTGCGAACCGCCAAAGCCGCCGCAAGCACGAATCTCGACGTTGTTCATGGCGTACATAAGGTAGTTGCGCGTCTGGCCGTTGGCGCCGAGCATCTGGGGAAGGACGGGGGCGACCTTCTCCGCCGCGTCAACCGCACCGTTGAGGGTGGCAAAGCCGTCCTTGGCCTTATCGACCAGCTCGGTCACCTGGGAAATATGAGTATCGCCAATGCCCTGGACCTTCTCGTTGGCGCTCTTGAACACCTTCGAGCTGCTGGAAAGCGAATCGGCGACCGCCTGCAGCGCGGACACGTTAATCATGCCGTCCTGGAACAGCTTGCCGGGCGTGGCCTGCGAAAGGTTGTCGGCCATGGAAACCAGCGCGTTGCTCGAGACATCGGACAGGGCGTCGATCATGGTGCGGGCTGCGTTGATGTCACTGCCATACACCGGGATAAACGATGCCGCCGTCCACAGCGGGCTCGAGGTCTCCGCCTTCATGCTGTCGCAGAGCTCATCGATCTTCTTCGCGTCGTCAGGCAGCGTCGAAAAATCGCCAGACGTGACCTTGTCCTTAAGGCCACCGACGATCTCGACAGCCTCCTTCGCTTCGCTCTTTACGGTCTTTGCCGAGTTAAGCAGCATAAAGCCGCTTGCGCCAAGCGCAACGAGAAGCACCGCGACTACAACGGCAATAATGGCGCCGGTGTGACGCTTTTTGCGCTCGCCCTTGCGATGGCGATGACGGACCAGACCGTCAGAGGTCGAACTCGGCGAAGCGTCGCCACCGTAGTTCAAGCCAAAATCGTAATAATCTTCCTTGGAACCCGAGCCCGCAAACTCGGCACCGCTATCATCCAGGCGGGCGAACGTGCCAGTCTCGGAGGCGCCGGTGTAAATCGTGCCAAGGTTACCCGTAAGCCCCGCGCCACCGGCAGAGGGAGTATTGTTGGCGGCCTTGTCGGCATTAACGTTGCCGGCGGCATTCGCGGCGTTGGCAGCACCTGCGTTGTTCGCGGGTACCGAAGGAGCCCCGCTCGGCTGCGACGTGGAGGTTGCACCGCCCGCAAAGACATTCCCTCTTGCACGGCCGGTCTTTTTTGCCTTTTGAGACTGCTCGTACAGAGCGGTAAACATCGCCGTCTCGCCCGGGGACACGCGCTTACCGGAACCGCCCTGTCCAGCGCCGCCCGGCGTGCCGGCCTTACCAGCCCCGTTCGGACGCGGCGGAACTGCAGGGCGGCCGCTATCGCTGCCCTTAAAGTGATTACCAGCCATAAAGAAATCCTCGCAATTGAGTCGCAATGAAAAAGTCCACAACGTTGCTAGTTTATGGCATTTTGAGCATCGACAGCTAAACTCCAGACACGGACATCAATTGGCGAAAATGCGGCACAACACCTTTTCTGTCTTGGCGGCGGCGCTAGCTACACCGTAAGGAACATCATCACGATGATCATGGCAAAGCCGATAAGGTCGGTCGGCAAAAACACCGTCCCCAGCATAACGGCGCTGGTGATGGTCGCCGAAACCGGCTCCACAGTTCCGATGAGGCTCGCGCGCACCGAGCCGATGTCCTTAACGCCCTGCATATAAAGCATGTAAGCAAAAAACGAGCCGATAACCACGAACACCGCGAGCGCCTCGATGCCGGCAGCGTCGAGCGCCGGCATATGCGCCCAGGGCTGCACGAAGACGCACGAGACCACGCCCGCCGTGAGCATTGCCGAGCCCGTGACGATGGGGCTACCGTATTCGGGCAGGATCTTGGCGGGAATCACCGCCATACACGCGGCGCTGACCGCACACATAAGACCTGCTGCCAGGCCAAGCGGCGAGATATTCAGGCTGGTGGGGTCGCCGCCGGTGGCGATTAAAAAGGTTCCACCCAGAGCTAGGCCAATGCCGATGACTTCGCGAGTACGCGGCATGCGGCGATCGATCACGCAGGTGTAGCCCATGATGATAACGAGCTGCAGGCACTGGAGCACCGTCGCGGTTCCGGCGTTCGTCAGGCGCACGGCCGAAAGATAGCAAAACTGGTTGAACAGCAGGCCAAAGGCGGTAAAGAGCAGCAGCTGCTTGCGATCGGCGGGTGTGGTCCAGAGCTTAATCAGGCGCTCGCGGTCGCGCGTAACAACCACGGCCATAAAGAGTAGACCGGCGAGAATCTGACGCACGCTCATAAGCCACAAGGTGTCGACGTGGTAGGTATCGAACAGAAAGCTCGCGCTGGTGCCCGAGAAGCCCCAAAACGAACCGCCCACCAGCGTAGCCAAGACGCCCGTGATCATCTTGCGCGACGACGCATCGTTAAGGCGGTCGCGCCAGGCGCGGCGGGTGCTACGGCTGAGCTCGTCGGTGCCCTCGGGCACATCAATGTTCGATATATCGGTCATCGGCACCGAAGCCCCTGCGCCTTCGACCTGCTCGACACACTCTTTGCTCATTCCACTCCCCCGAAACAGCCTGGAAACAATTCGGCTTACCTTACCACGGCGAAGTCACCAGCTGGAGGCTTGTCCGCTTATCGGTAGGACAATTCCGCAGGTGTCTTTCCATAGCTCGATACCGCAATGGCCTTGCATTATGCGACAGCCAAATCGCGGCAGCAGGCTCTTTTAAAATGGATATGACGAAGCCCCCGAATTCCACAATGTAAGCGATTTTTAAAAATGTTCTTGCCACCGAGTTCAGGCTCCGTTATATTATCCCTTGCGCGCTTGCGCACCCTTGATCGGGCGTTTAGCTCAGGGGGAGAGCGCTTCCCTGACACGGAAGAGGTCAGAAGTTCAAATCTTCTAACGCCCACCAATTGTTCAACCGGTCTACCTGCGGAAATGCGGTAGACCGGTTTCTTGTATATAGCGCTGTATCCCAAATGTATCCCAAAAGGCGGCGCGCGAGCACTCGCTGGAGGCGGCGATGAGGGACATCGCCAGAAACGACCTGGTCATCCTGGACGAGTTCGGCTACGTGCCGCTGGACCTCGACAGCGCGAGGCTGCTGTTCCAGGGGGTGTCGGACTGCTACGAGAGGCACAGCCTGGTCATCACCACAAACATTGAGTTCAGCAAGTGGGGCACGGTCCTGGGGGACGACAAGATGGCGGCGGCGATGATCGACCGCATCGTCCACCACGGCCGCCTGGTCGAGTTCACCGGCGCGAGTCACCGTATGGAGGCGACGCTCATACTCGGCAAGGCGGTGGGATAGGTTAACGCGGCGTGTTTGCCAAAGTGCTCAATTTGGTCGCGCCACAATGTTCAGCTTGTCGTCGACACAAACAGCGGCTCCCGCGTTTGGCAGCCCCGTGGTCCCAGCGGACGCGGGGAGACCGAGAAGAGTCAGGGCTCCGCCTCCTTGAGCGCGCCCACGTCGCCCCCGTGTTCGTCGAGAAGGGCACGCGCGGCCTTGACGCTCCGCGCCCCAGCGAGCCTGAGCTCAGTACTCCACGCGCTCGTCGGCTGCTGCGCCCTCCACCGCTTCGATCCCCGAGCGAAGGGCGTCCGCCACCTCTGCCGACCTCGCGTCCTCTTGCCCTTCCGCGAGCTCGACCTTCGCCGCCTCGTCGCCATGAGTCTCACCGTCCATGTATCCTGCTTTCAAATCGCGGCAGGCACAACAAGGCGCCCGCCCAGTTACTCGATACGAGCAGCCTAGACGGGCGTCACAAAGTGGCAGAGGGGCACGACTCTAATGCCAGGCATCTGCTGGTATCATTAGAGTGCAGCATTGGTTATGGGAGAGGGCTTCACATCCCACAGCCAGTCAGACCTAAGTTGGCTTCGTCCTGCTATAGATTGAGGTGAAGGCGATTGACTGATCAACAAAGTGAGACGATCGAGATTTCCGAACAGATTCGCGACAAGAAAAAGGATGTGCGATTCAGCACTCGCGAATACGTTGCGGAATACCTCATCAATAAGTTCAATGCTGATGCATTCTACATTCCGCTTGACTATCAACGGAACTTCGTCTGGACGGACGTTGACTGCAGCTACTTTATTGAGTCTGTGCTAATTGGCCTGCCCATTCCCTACATGTTCTTTGCCGATGCTGAAGATGGCAGAACGGAAATCGTTGATGGAGCGCAAAGGATGAACGCCTTGGTGAACTTTGCCAGAGGCGATTTAACCTTGTGCAATCTAGACATCCTTACATCTGTCAACGGAAAGACCTATTCAGAACTTCCCATAGAAGTACAAAGAAGATTCGATAACGCGAGCTTTCGAGTGGTTTACCTTGAGGAAGGGACCACCTTTGACGTCCGACAGGAGATTTTTCGTCGTATCAATTCATCGGGCAAGCAGCTCAAATCGCAAGAAATTCGCCGTGGCTCCATGGGCGGCGATTTTACAAAACTAGTAAGCGAGCTCTCCAAAGATCCGCTCTTTATAAAACTTGCCCCGTTAAGCGAGACGGCGCGCAAACACTACGATGACATGGAACTTGTCACTCGTTTCTTCGCCTATGCAGACGGCTACCCAGATTTCGAGGGTTACAAAGACCGCGTTGCTAGTTACCTGGATGAATACACGAATCGCATGAACATCGAGCTTGCCGAGTCACCTGACAAGCGCAATGAACTCGTCGCTCGCTTCAAAGAAATGTTGGAATACGTTGAGAAGTGCTTGGGAGACAGGGGTTTCAAAAAGACACCGACAGGAAAAACGACTCCTCATGCGCGTTTCGAAGCTATTGCGGTCGGCGTTGCCGTGGCGTTGTCGGAGGACAAGGACCTTTCGCGCAAAGACATGTCTTGGATTGATTGCGAAGAGTTCCAGACCCTTGTGCGGTCAGACTCGGCAAACGTAAAGGCCAAGTTGAAAGCTCGCATTGATTTCGTTGCCAACAAGCTGAAGGCGGAGCGGTAAACCTTATGGATTCCAATGACTTTAACTTGGGGTACGAAGAGGTCTACAACGACCGCCTTGGTGAGACCAAGAGCATGATTACGCTCGCGACCCTGCTCGATTCGCTTGACCAAGGTGCAGAGGGCGTGCGCTACAATGCTGTAATGCGAGGAGCGTACGAAATCGCTGAAAAGGCAAATCCCAGTGGCCTGCCCTCATCGACACCAGATGTGACCCTCGTTTCCAGTGTCATCCGCTCCAACGTCAAGCTTATGATCTACAACATCATTGAGTACTCAGTCACTAATCTCATGCAGGCGATTTACGACAGAGTAAAGGACGAGGGTTGCGGCTACGCTGAGGTTTCCGAAAAGCTTCAATCGATTTGGCACCATACCCAAATGTATAACGGGTTGAGCGACCCAAAAGCCAGCAATAGTACTGCCGAGTCCATAAGCAAGAGGTTGCTTGATCATGCTGTTAAAAATAACGTACTTCAATTCAGCGTTCGGAACACCATCGCCGGTGGAAATCTAGATGCAGACAAAATCCTCAAGCTCTTTGATGACCACGGAATATCGATTCATGATGATATAGCGAACTGCAAGAGGGATGAGATTAAGAGCGAGCTTAAAGACATCAAGAATCGACGGAATGACCTAGCTCATGGATCAATTTCGTTTGCAGAAGCAAGCAATCAGGTGACAACATCGGAGCTTGCGGAGCTAGTCAATCATGTTGACTCATTTTTGATGCAGCTCCGCAAGGATGTTTCGACCTACCTCAACGCCGGTGAATATCGGCGCGGTATGACCGAATCAGAAGAGGGCTAGTGTACGCAAGCGGCAATTATGCTTTTGCCAACCGCTTCGCCGAGCTTTGGTGGCACGGCGTTTCCAATATGCCGTGCCACAGCTTTCTTGCTGATCTTCTCGCCAGGCCTAATGAACTTGTAATCCTGCGGGAAGCTCTGCAAGACGGCACCCTCACGCAAGGTTAGGGCTCGATTTTGCTCTGGATGCCCAAACCGGCCCGTACCGTACATATAGAACTGCGTAGTTATAGTTGGGGACGTCTCGTCCCAAGCCATCCTCCCGTAGACCGCAGGGTACGTTTGGCCAGCAGCCTTTTTATGACAATCAAGCCTCAGATCCTCAGGCCAATCTCGCCACGTGCCATTAGGCGTCGAAGCCTTAATGCGCTTCAAGTTTAGTTCTGATAGCGCCGACGCCGTTTGCAGAGAGTCCCCCCTGCAAGAGCCGCCAGCGCTCACGGCAGGCAGCGCACCTATTGCCTGCCGAACCGTAACAGCATGAGCGTTATCATTCGTAGGGTCAATCAAGCTGATGGACCCATTTCTAGAAGCTAGCAGAATCAATCGCCGCCGATGCTGGGGCACACCGTACTCCTCAGCCTTTACGACGCTGTATTCCACCGAGTATCCGGACTCCTTAAGCGTGTTCAAGAAACCAGAGAAGATGCTCTCCTTCTCGAGCTCGGGCACGTTCTCCATGGACACGTAATCTGGCTGCACTTCACGTACAAGCCTCCCAAACTGCGCAAGCAACCCCCAGTCCTTGTGCTTCTCGCGATGCTTCTTGTCCTTGCGGTGCTTCGAGAAGGGCTGGCAAGGAGCGCACCCTACCAAGACTTTGATGTCAAAGTCCTTCAGGAGCTCCTTGACTTCCTCCCCGGTGACCTCGGCGATGTTCTTGCAGATGAACTTGTCCTTACCGTTGTTCGCATCGTAGGCGTACTGGCAAGAGGAATCGAGGTCAAACCCAGCCACCACATCGATGCCAGCGGTGCGTAAACCGTAGGTCAGGCCCCCGACCCCGCAAAACAAATCCACAGCACCAATGGAGGCGCTCTGAGCCTTATCCTCCGTGGAACTATCAACGCTCATCGCAATCACCCCTTCGGCGTCCTAGAATGACCGTATGCGAGCGTCACAAACTCGAAAAGAATTCAACTCGCTAACTTTATAGATTAGCAGCAATCAGAGGGATTGGAGACCTGAGCTTGAAAACGTCACCGAACGGCTGTTTGCTTCCCGTAAACAGCAGAAGTGCAGGTAAAACGCCTTGGCCTCGATTTGCTTGATCGCCTGCTCCAAGTACGGCAATCCGGAGAGGTCCTGGCCGCCGGAGGCCGTGCAAAGCGCTCCGCTTGTATGGTCGCCCGTGCTCTTTCAGCCTGCGTTCGCCGCATGCCAGAAGAGCGTGCCCGCCGTGATCCTACCGCCCTCGTCCACATGCTCGAAGAGCTTGCGGGTAACGGCCTCGTCGTACTTCTCGGGGTCGTGGGAGCACCAGCTAAGGAACGTGTCGTGGTCGCCTCCAGCGGCCTCGTAGCTGATGCCGATGTTCTTCCAAGTCTCGTAGTTCTTGGGCGGCTCCATAGAGAGGAACGCCAAGTCGGCCTTCTCCTTATCGTTCATGCTGGCTCACCCCGCAATCGAGCTGCGAGGCGGCGCTCCCCGTGACCGAGCTGTAAGATGCAGCCACGACAGGCCCCCGGCCTGTCCACTCGCCGCCGGTGGCCCCGCCGCCAAGTATACGGCCACCGGTGTCATTTTCCTTGAATGCTTCCATAGGCATCGCTAGTCCTCAATGCCGAGCATGTCGCAGATTTTCTGCCCGCTGATCGCCCAGGTGCCGCCGATCATCATCGCGGGGAGCGTCCCGTCCGCGCACCACTTCTGGACTTGGCGCAGGCTCCACCCGCCAATCTCGGCCACGTGCTTAGGGGGTCTCGCACACCTTCACGTCCGCGCGCCGGATTTGCGAGCAGCCGAGCGGCTCCTTCCCATGCCCTATTCTCGCCTTTGTACCGAGCCATTCAGTCACCGCCCTAACCTCTGAGCTACTAATGACGTGTGATCACGGTTAAGACTGTACAAGAGCGAATTGCCGCGTTTAACTGTGGTTATGTAGTGCAGCAGTGGCAAAACTGCTTGACGGCGCGGGACTTCCATTTTGCTTTGCGACTGCTTGGACGGCCAAATTGCTCATTTGCTGACTTATAGCAATGCCCCAACGGCACCGTCGCGTTCGCAAACAGCCGCGGCCAACAGCAAGAACATCAGCAATTCCGTCGGCATGCATCGGACGTCCGCCGCTGGGGTATCCTTGGAGCACATGCACCGCAAGCCGCACAAAGGAGCCGCCATGCGCACCGAGCTCGATGTTCCCTTTTCGCACAAAGACCAGGCCAAGGCCCTGGGCGCCAAGTGGGACCGGGTCAAGAAGATCTGGTACGTGCCCGATGGCGTCAACCCCGAGCCCTTTGCCGCGTGGCTGCCCGGCGTGGATCGTTCCGACCCCAGCGCGCCCTACATCTATCTGGTGCTTGGCAAGCGCGAATGTTGGAAGTGCCACGAGCAGACGACGGTCGCGGCCTTTGGCATTCCGTATCGGTTGGCCGAGGACTCGGGCAGCAAGGCCGCGCCCGGCGCTGCGCCCGCCATGGACGACGCGGGCCACATCGCGATCGACACCGCCCGCGCCAACGCCATAGCCATCGTTCCCGCGCTGGGCTGCGTGCCGGCCGAGATCCGCGACTACCTGCGCGAGCGCTGCGGCTACAAGCCCGTAACGTCGCGCACCACCAAAACCGTATCGCTCGCCAGCACCTGCACCGCCTGTGGCGCGCTGCAAGGCAGCCATTACCTGTTCGAGGAGCCCATGTCGCCGTTTGCGCTCACGGCTATCAACAAGCTGCCCGCGCTGGAGTTCGTGCGCGTGGAAGTCGCCGGCGTCTTTGGCATCCACGCCAGACAGGGCAACTTTGACCAGGCACTTTTTACCTGGGCACGCGACCACCACACCCAGTTCCACAAGCCCCTGTGCGAGGGGATCTACCTGTAAGATATCTTAGGTACCGGCGAGCGCTCCTGGCGGCAAGGTATCGCCCAAAGGCAGAAGCACCCGACAGACAATTAGGTGTCCGCATCGTCATACACGACATCGATACCACAGCCGTGACAGCGTCCGGGGCGCACCAGCATGTGAAGACGGTCTTGTTACAGTCCCAAAATATGCTCCAAATAGCCCTTGTTAAACCAGAACGATTGCCTGGTCATCCAACGTCCGTCGGGCAACTCGTAGGCGTTCCTCGCAATATCGCCGATTTCGGTTCCGTCGGCGAATCTGTACGCAGCTTTTGAGGTATGCGGGCGGACGTGAACGATCGGGTTGTCTGCCATACCGGGCAGGTTGTTGGTCACTTTGAGCTTTCCGCTTGCATCCCGATACGGATTGAGCTCAACGCCCTCGCGAATGACCTTTCGTGTCTCATCCCAACAAGCCTTTGCGGGGCCTTCGATTTCGTTTGCCGGCATTGCCCAGAATAGGCAGCGGTCAAGGCGCCACTCCCCCTCGTGGTCCTCACGGAACACGACAAAGAAGAAACGACTGGTCTCAAGGCGCGCACGGAAGGAAGACGTTTCCCAATCCTCATTGATTAGCTGCTTAAACTCAAACGGAGGGAAGGACATTGCTTGCTCGATGTGCCCCCTCTTATTAACGCGACAAGCGCGGACGTTAATCCCAGCCTTAACGAACTCCTCGGCAGCATTGTTTTTTATGCCGAGCATGCGATAAACGAGTGTCGTCCATTGCGCCTTGTTTCCTGTGTATTCCAAGCCGTACTGCTCCGCAATCTGGCGATCAGTTTCGCCATAGTGTTGCTCGATCAGTCCAGTTACGTAGCTTTCGAAATCAATGGACTCGTCGTCGCCTCGAACGATGCTCTCGCCGATACGCGGGGCACCGAGAACATAGGCGTGAAGCACATAGTCCATGTACGAGCGTTTGAGAGAAAAGGCGCGACGCTTCGCGCGACGGCGTTCGATCTCGCCCGTATCGGTATTGAAGTACTCGTAGTACTGGTCGACCCACATTGTCGCTTCGGTTGCGCCCTTTGTGCAGGCGCCCAAGTAGGTGGTCATGCCCTCCGACAGCTCGTCTGCGCGACCATCCTGAATGTACGAAATGATTTTCTCGTAGTCGGCGCGAATGATCTTCATATCCTCTTCGGGCAGACGAACCATGACTGCACGCTCAATGCGCTGGTCGTATTTGTCGATGGAGCGGTCACGGCCGTAATAAATCAGCAGGATATTGCTGAGCTTGGTCTTGAGATGCGAGCTGTCGTAGTCGAGCGAAACGGGACGGTCGTAGGGAATCATCGTCAAGACAAGACGTTCACCGGCAGATTTACGACCGTCTTTAAGTACGTCAAAACACGTTGCCTTGAGCTCGACACCCGCCTCGGGAAAGTCCGGCCGGTCGTCGCTGTTGGCCTTGTAGCCAAAGTAACGCTCCTCGATCAGGGTTCCCATACCGCCCTTGTACTTCTTGGATCCAAAGTCCTTAGGCGCGCTCTCCCCCTCCGGCGCAATGCCAAGCTCCAGAATGTCGCGAAACGTCATCCCGTCGAGATTGGCAGCATACCGCTCGATGCTAGAGGGGTCAGAAAAATCAGTATCGTCAAGCATGCGCTTGAAATCGAGGTGCTTCTTGGACATGGCAAATCCTCTCGAAATAAGACATGATCTAATACGTATGCTACTGTAAATTCGGGTTATACCGTGAAGATCCCCTAAGGGATCTTCCATTTGCAACCCGATTTCTGTACCCTTGATCTTTGCATTTGCAGCGATTTGGGGGAGTGAGTATGTCAGAGGTCAAAATCGCCGAGCTTTTTGCTGGCGTCGGCGGATTTCGTTTGGGCCTCGAAGGCTATGCTGACCCTCGTTATCCAGATTTCTACATGAAGCCCGCCGGACCCTTTCGCACCATTTGGGCCAATCAGTGGGAACCGCCCGGAACCAAGGCTCGTCAGTTCGCGGCACGCTGCTATATGGACCGCTTTGGCGAGGATTCCGTAGTCAACGAAGATATCAATAAAGTCCTGGAACAGGCTGAAGCCGGAGAGGTTGAAATCCCCGACGTCCAGATGGTTGTCGGCGGCTTCCCTTGCCAGGATTACTCCGTCGCTCGCCCGCTTAACCAGGCACATGGCATCGAGGGCAAGAAGGGTGTCCTTTGGTGGGGCATCTACCACTTCCTCGAGATGAAGAAGCCGCGCTTCGGTCTCTTTGAGAATGTCGATCGTCTGCTCAAGTCGCCCGCGTCTCAGCGCGGTCGCGACTTCGCCATCATCCTAAGCTGCCTTGCCGACCTCGATTACACGGTCGAATGGCGCGTGGTCAACTCCGCGGAATATGGTTTTCCCCAGCGTCGCAAGCGTGTTTATATCTTCTGCGAAAAGGACGCTGGCAAGGTTGATCTCGTTGATCGCATGCACAACGGCGTCATGGCTAAAGCCTTCCCCGCCATCTATCCCGACGAGATGTCCGAGCTCGATGTTTTACCCGACCCCTACGAGAACTCAACTCGTTTTGGCGTCGGCCAAAAGACCTCTCAATTCAAGAATGCTGGCGTCATGCAGGGCTGTCATGTTCTGACCTGCGACTTTGCCGAGGACTATCACGGTGAGCGCCACGTGCTTGGCGACGTGCTTGTCGACGAGGCTTATGTCCCGGAGCAGTTCTACATCTCCGACGAAAAGCTTCCCGACTGGCGCTACCTTAAGGGCAGCAAGCGCGAAGAGCGCACTAACAAAAAGACAGGCTTTACGTACACGTATTCCGAAGGAGCCATGAGCTTCCCGGATGCCACCGACAAGCCGAGCCGCACCATCCTCACAGGAGAAGGCGGCACGGGAGCGAGCCGCTTCAAGCACGTCATCGAATGTCCCGATGGCCGTTTCCGCCGTCTTGTTCCCGACGAGCTCGATCAGCTTCAGGGATTCCCGAAAGGCTGGACCGATACGGGCATGACTGACGGCCATCGAGCCTTCTGCATGGGCAACGCACTCGTCACCGGCGTGCCCCATCGCATTGGCGAAGCTATGGTCGAAGTGTACAGCCTCTAAGGCAAGCAATCAGGAGCCGGCAGTTCACGCTGTCGACTCCGTTTTTTCCATCCCACTTCCCTGTATACTGATGTAGCACGTGTTTCATCCGGGCTTGTTGGGCCGGGTCGTTCATGGGAGGTTCTTGTGGCTGTTTCGAATCCGCCTAAGGGAAGCGTTTCTTCTTCGTCCATCAAGCCGGTTACGCGCAAGGCCGTGCGTTGCCAGCGCGAGGTCGCTTGGCTTGTCACGCAGGCAGCAGGCAGACTCGTGGCGAGCACGGAGGACGTCAATGCTCCCACACCGAGCTTTGTGCTGGCAGCGGCGCTGAATCGAGTACGCCAGCTGGAACTCGTCGCACAAGAAGACGGCAGCCATCTTGGCTACCAGGACGCTATGGCGCCCGACCTGTTGACCTTTTGTCGCATGACCAAATTGCCCGCCGCGCCCAATACGCTTTCGGACGCAGGCTACATGTTTACGCTCTCGGGCGCGGACCTTATCCGCGACATCTATGCATACTGCAGCGAGCTCGCCGAGCGCCACGTCTTTGACGCGGCAGAAGTCAAACCGGGAAATGTCATCAAGCTGGTTCTTAGGCTGTTCTTGATGGACGGGTTCGGGGCCATGCCGGCGTAAGCCGAGTCTTTAGCATCACCGTCGACTGAGCAACAACCGCTTTACCTTAGTGGACGCCAATTGAGGGTCGATTATTGGGTCGCCTCGTCCACTAACGCATTTATTCCACGCGCTCTGACAGTCGATACTTGCGGTTGCGGCTCGTCGACGGCGCCGTGGGCTCAAGCTCGCCTTGAGCAATGAGCGCGTTGACGCGCGACCTAACCTGGGAAATTGTAAGCCCCGTGCGTTCTGCCAGCTCACGCGTCCCCAGCTCGCCGTAGTGTTTGAGTGCCGCCACAATTAAGCCCCCGCCATGATCGATCGGCTCGATCTTTGAACGGTAAAGTACGACCTTGAACCGATCGAACCCCGGGCAGAACAGGGGCTCGGCCAGACC
Organism: Collinsella sp.; assembly: GCA_048428865.1. Classification (GTDB taxonomy): domain Bacteria; phylum Actinomycetota; class Coriobacteriia; order Coriobacteriales; family Coriobacteriaceae; genus Collinsella. The sequence goes on along the minus strand of DBFOPP010000051.1, from coordinate 26,867 downwards.
ATGCGCGCGCATGGCATCGATCATCATCGGGATGCCCGAGCCATTGCCCTCAGCCGGCGAACCTGCGCCATCCGGCAGCGGGACAATCGACATGAGTTTCACGAGCGTCGCGTTACGGCATCGGGAGCTGCCGTCAAACAAGTTCTCGCGAGTCTTTCCCCCGTAAAGGCCGCCAGGATTCGTCACCTCGACACGATCGTCAAAGACGTCGACGGCAATCGATTGTCCACAGAACCGATCCCCGTATTCTCGATGGATTACGGCGTTGGCGATTGCCTCGCGCAGAACCTCCTCGGGAATCTCAAGCGAGTCGACACGCGAGACACCTTGGACGGTCGAGGTTCGCCGCAAATTCTTGGCGACGGCTGCGACGGCATCCGAGATCATCTCGCCCAACGTTCCCTCACAGATTGTGCGGTCCATGAATCTCAGCGACCCCGCCATGCCCTTCTGAGTTCCCGCATGGACAGCCACGTCAATGAAGAGCTTGGGATAGAACTGCTGAGGGTAGGTGCCCACAACTAGGAGTCCAGCCTTGGTGACATTGCCCTGGGAATCAAGGATATTTAGGCGCTCCAGCTTCGTTTGTTTGTCCGGCGCGCCGCGCATTGCCCGGGGCGTCAACGAGAAAGCCCGATCTATCGTACGGTCGACCAGCGTCTCGTCGAGATTGTCCGCGCCCGCACCCGCCACCGCGTCGCGATCGCTCGGAGTCGCTCGACCGTATGACGCCAATGCGAGCACCTCGGTCGATGAAAGCGGCACATCTTTGTCATCGATGCGCTTGTAGCTGCCGCCCTGGGCGCCCCGCTCTATGACATAACAAGGCTTGCTCGACGGGTCGAGCTCCTCAATCGTGATGACCAGAACCACGGTGCCCTGAAGCTCCACTCGCTCGATCGTGTATTTAGGCGGATTGGCCAGCTTTCCTCGACCGCCCGCATCACCCATGCCTGACACAAATTGGTTGAGCACTTTCTCGGTCTCGAAGTTCTCAACCGGGACAAAACCTGCGCGCTCACTCACTCCGAGCACGATGGTTCCGCCGGCAGTGTTCGCGAATGCGCTCACCGTTTCCCATACGTCGCGGGAAAGCGTCGTGGCGCTCTCCTTCACTTCGACGTTAAGATCATCCGAGCCCATACGCCTTAAAGACTCAAGCAGACCGGTCAGCTCGTTTTCGTTCATCTGCACGTCCTTTCGCTCGGTCCTGCGGAGAATGCCGCGGATAGATTTCCCTCGTCTCTCAGTTATCTCTCGAAATTATCTCTCATCTTTCTGTTATCTCTCATATTAGAGATGAGTGAGAGATAAAAGATAAGATGTCTGCCATCTGTTTCATATAAACATGTTTTTGCTGGTAGAACAATCGGTATTGAGATAATACCATGATTGCTTGTCTCTTTGCTGCTCAGTTATCTCTCATATTTATCTCTCGTCTTTCTGTTATCTCTCGTATTCGTGACGAATGAGAGATGAGAGATGTGCGGGCGGCGGATGAGCGTGGATTTTGGGCGGTATTTGGGCGTTTTGAGGCTGATTCCGTCCGAAAATCCACTCTCATTCGATAGGCGTCCAAGTTTCCACGCTCGCGCGGCGGGCACGCGGGGCCTTTACCCAATCCGCTGGCATCGTCTCCAGTTCGCCGCAGAGCCGCGGCCCCATATGGGTATACTCTCGAGGATTCGACTCGATTCGCCCCCGCTGGGGCGTCAAAGGAGACTGCATATGCCCACCACCTCAACCGATCCGCGCGCCGCTGCTGCCGCGCTGCTGGCACCCGGTACCACCTGCCACGGCTTTGCCGTCGAGCGCTGCGAGACCGTGCCCGAGCTCGACTCGGACGCCTACGTGCTGCGCCACATCGCCTCGGGCGCTCGCCTGCTGTACCTGGCGTGCGACGACGAAAACAAGGCCTTTGCCATTGGCTTTAAGACGCCGCCGGCCGATTCCACCGGCGTGTTCCATATTCTTGAGCACTCGGTGCTGTGCGGATCGGCCAAGTTTCCCGTCAAGGAGCCGTTTGTCGACCTGATCAAGAGCTCCATGCAGACGTTCCTCAACGCCATGACCTACCCCGACAAGACCATCTACCCCGTTGCCACCACCAACGAGCAGGACCTGTACAACCTTATGGACGTGTACCTGGACGCGGTGTTCAACCCGGCCATCTATACCAAGCCCACCATTTTTGAGCAGGAGGGCTGGCACTACGAGCTGGACCTGCCGGAGGGCGCCGAGAGCGAGGGCGACGACAGCTCCGCGAGCCTGCGCAAGGGCACACTGCGCTATAACGGCGTAGTGTTCAACGAGATGAAGGGCGCGCTGTCCGACCCCATGAGCGTGCTGGACGACGCCGTCAACGCCGCGCTCTATCCCGACACCGCCTATGCGCACGAGAGCGGTGGCGACCCGCGCGCAATTCCCGCGCTCACCTACGAGCAGTTCCTGGACACGCACGCGCGCCACTACAATCCTTCCAACTCCTACATCACGCTCTACGGCGACCTGGACGTGGACCGCGCGCTGGCCTTTTTGGACGAGCACTATCTGTCGCAGCCGAGCGCCGCGAGCCGCCGCATGGACGCGGCCGTTGCCTCCGGCGAGGACCCGTCCGCGCTGGCGCCCAATCCGCTGGACGTGCAGGCGCCTGTGACCTGCGATTATAAGCGCGTCGAGATGGCCACCACGCCCGAAAACGCCCTGGTTGGCCTGGGCCTGGTGCTGGGCAGTGCGCTCGACCGCAAGCGCACGATCGCGGCGGACATCCTGTTCGAGGCGCTGCTGGGTTCCAACGAGGCACCAGTTAAGAAGGCCATTCTGGCCGCCGGCCTGGGCGGCAACGTGGTGAGCTACACCGCGGCCGAGAGCCTGCAGCCCTACGAGCTCATCATGCTGCAAAACGCACAGCCCGGCGTAGCGCGCGAGCTGCGCCGCGTGTTCCAGGACGCCTGCCGCGACCTGTGCGAGCACGGCGTTCCGCGCGAGCGCCTGGAAGCCATCATCAGCAGCAACGAATACGACCTGCGCCAGCGCGACTACGGTATCGCCGACGGCGTGGCCATTGCGTGCGACGCGCTGAGCACCTGGCTCTACGATGACGACGCCGCGACGCTGGCGCTCAAGTACGGCCCGGTGTATGAGGAGCTGCGCGGCGAGCTGGACGGCAGCTACTTTGAGGACCTGCTGCGCGAGCTCGTGCTCCAGAACGACCATATGGCGCTGGTCGAGCTGGTGCCGGTGGACGCCGCCGAGGGCGCGGAGGGTGCCGAGGCCGCCGAGCTGGCTGCAAAGCGCGATGCCATGACCGATGTCGAGCTGGCGGACGTGGTCGAGCGCACAGCCGCGCTGCGTGCCGCGCAGGAAGCCGAGGACACGCCCGAGGCCAAGGCCACGCTGCCGCGCCTGCACGTTTCCGACATTGGCGAGGCGCGCTCCGAGCCGCCGCTGGTCGTGGATACGACTGCGCCTATCCCCTGCCTGCGCCACGGCATCCCCACCAACCGTCTGGCCTACGCCATGCAGTATTTCGACCTGAGCTGCGCCGCATTTGAGGACCTGCCCTACGTAACGCTGCTCTGCCGCCTACTCAAGCAGCTGCCTACGCGCGAGCATTCGGCCGAGGAACTCGACAACCTGCTCGCCGGCAAGCTGGGCTTCTTGAGCTTTACGACCGAGGTCATGACGCAGCCCGACGTGGACGGCGTGCGCCCCTACCTGCTGGTGAGCGCCGGCGCCCTGTCCGAAAAGATCGACGCGCTGGCGAGCCTGCCGCGCGAGGTGTGGTCGAGCACGCTGTTGCTCGATGCTGACGCCGACCGCGTGCGCGACGTGCTCACGCAGATTCGCATTGGGCTTGAGCAGGGCTTTATCAACAACGGCCACTCGGCGGCGCTGGGTCGCGCGATGAGCTACAGCTCGCCTTCGGCCGTGGTGCGCGAGCAGCTTTCGGGCGTGGACTTCTACCTGTTCCTGCGCGATCTGCTCGAGCACTTTGACGAGCGACTGGACGGCCTGCGCGCCAAGCTTGCCGAGCTGGCAGACCACATCTTTGTGGCCGATGGCTGCATGGCGAGCTTTACCGGCAGCGACGAGGACTTTGACGCGTACTGGGATGCCGCGGGCGACCTGGGGCTTGGCGCGGGTGACGGCGCCGATGCCGGCCGCAACGCGCTCGTGGTGCCGGAGCCGCGCGACCGTCACGAGGCTTTCGTCATCCCCAGCGACATCTGCTTTGCGGCGCGCGCGTGCGACCCGCGCCGTCTGGGCATTGACGTGACGGGCGCCTGGGCGGTTGCCGCCAACGCGCTCTCCTACGACTACCTGTGGAACGAGATCCGCGTGAAGGGCGGTGCGTACGGATGCGGATTCCGCGCGGCCGGCGAGCGCCAGACGGCGTTCTACACCTACCGCGACCCGGCGGTCGATCCTTCGATTGAGCGCATGGAACGCGCGGGCGCATGGCTCGGCAGCTTTGAGCCCGACGAGGCCGCCTTCGAGGGCTTTATCGTGAGCTGCGTGAGCGGCATGGACGCGCCCGTGAAGCCGTACGCGCTCACCAAGCGCCGCAATACGACCTACCTGGCTGGGCTCGATCCGCACGCGCGCGAGGAGCGCCGCGCCCAGATGCTCGCGGCCACGCCCGCTGAGCTTCGCTCGCTCGGCGCCGATGTGACGCGTATTGCGGCCGTCGCACCCACCTGCGTCTTTGGCGGCCGCGACGTCATCGCCAAGAGCAACGCCGGCTTTAACGTCGTCGACCTGCTGGGCTAACCACAAAGGTAGATTTTTGGGACATGCCTAAAATCTACCTTTTCTTTTTCCGCCGCTTGGGAGGGCCAGCTCAGACCGTCCCACCAGTTTTGTCTCGATCTGTAACATCTAGGCGGCAATATCGGCTCCAGATGTTACAGATCGAGACGTTTCCGAATGGCGCCGGCTCTTTGTCTCAATCTGTAACAGCTAGGCCCATTTATGCCGAGTTACTGTTACAGATCGAGACAAACCGCCGCAGACGCCCGCCCTTCAGCAAAAACCACCCAAAGGTGTCTGTCCCCTTTGGGTGGTTTGCGAGTGGGCCGCTACTTGATGAACGGGTTCAGCCTGGCCGCCAGTGGATCGAGTTTGTACATGGTTGCAAAGCACTCACGACCATAATCGGAGTCATTGCTCCAGCTACCCTGGTCGACGTCGTACTCTGCATCCAGACGAATCCACTCCTCCGGCTTGTTCTTCTCGTGCTTGCTGCAGAAGTAGCGCTGGTACTCGACCTCGTGCTCAAACTCAAACTCGGCATCCGAACCGCGGCCGGCATACTCGTCGACCGACGTCAGGTTGCCGTGCTCGTCGTAATAGAACTCCGCATAGCCGCCGCGCTCGGAATCGATCCTGTCGAGCTTGCCGTTGCTGTACGAATAATCCACCGCGGCATACGAGTTCAGCGAGCCGTAATCGTTGCCGTGCGAGTCATATGCCACAGGCGAGATACGCGAAATGTTGCCGTCCTTGTCATACTCGTAGCCCGCGGTAATCGTCCACGTAGTTCCCACCGTGTCGCCCTGGCAGTCCAGCGTAAAGGACGTCACGCGATCCTTGTCGTATCCGTACGAATACACGGCCGTCCGAGGATTGGCCGGGCTGGTATCGGTGTTGGTCACCATGTTGCCGTCCTGATAAATATACGTGCTCGCGCTCTCACCGTAACCCGCATGGGTCGTCTTATTGATCAGGTTTCCGTCCGCGTCGTAGGTAAACGTCGTGGTGCTCGACGAATCGCTCATGTCGGCATCGCAGTCGATGCGCGTGACGTTACCGTCGGCGTCGTACGTAAACGTGTTGACGTTCTCGTAACCGCCCGCCAGGTCTTCCTCAATCTCCGAAATGCGATGTGACTCATCGTGCTCGACGCTGTAACTTACGCCGCCACCTTGCTTGACGGCAGACGTGAAGCCCGTGACGTAACCGTTCTCGTCACGCTCGATCTCGTAGATATCGCCGTACTGGTCCGATTTATCGGTACCCTCGTAGGACACCGGCAGCCACAGCTCGTCGAGCTGTGTGTCCTTAATGCCGCTAACCTTCGTATCCTGCGGCAGTTCCAACGTGGCGAGCTTCTTTTTGCCCGAAAGATCGACGCTTTTAAGGTTTTCGGCATTTTTGAGGTCGAGCTTCTCGATGTTGTCGCAACCGTCCAGGTTAACGACGGTGACGTTGCTCGCCGAGTTAAGCTCGACGGTCTTAAGGTCTCCGCAGCCCGAGAGGTCCAGGTTGACGAGTTTGTCGTCGCCGGACTCCACTGTAACGATATTGGGGAATGTCTTGCCCAGGCCCTGCGTCGACGCGATGCTGTCCAGCTCGACCGACGTCACCGCCTTGGCCTCGTCGCGCGAGATGCGACCGTCACCGTTGGTGTCGTATTTGGTCGAGACAAGCGCACGCATGCCGCTGTCAGGGAAGGTTTTCTCGTCGATTGGGGTGGCCGCTACCTGGGTGAAGTAGAACAGCGCGCCACCGCCGATGCCCGCCGCCACGACAAGTGCCGCGGCGAGAGCGATGAGGGGCTTCTTGGAACGCTTGCGCCGCACGGGCTGTTGCACGGGCACGTATTGTTGAGGAGCGGGCGCGGCAGGCTGGGGTTGCTGTGTGGCCGCGACCTGGTCGGGTGCTACGGGCGCACCGCATACGGGGCAAAAGAGGGCGTCGTCGACAAGCGGCGTGCCACACGAGCGACAAAACATGGCGGGCTCCTTTCGGTTCATTCCTTCCACCATGAAGGTAAACCCAAAAATGCAGCCCTTGTTGCGCAACATTCAGCCCAAACCATCACAAAGGGGCGCAGTTCACAGGTGCCTTTGTGTTAGTTCGAACACTTGTTCTATACGTACACATGTTCTATAGTAGGGGTGCTTGCATCGGACTTAAATTGCAACTAGGATATAGTTGCAGAATGTGAGGCGGGATGACGCGGACCGATAAACTCATCGCCCAGCTGCTTAGCTGCCCTTCGACGTATCGGTATACCGATTTTTTAAAAGTCATGGCTTCATATGGCTTTGAAATGGACAACAAAGGCAAGACATCCGGATCGCGCGTTCGCTTCTACAGGCCATCGGATGGCAGGATGTTCGTAATGCACGCGCCACATCCATCTGACGAATTGACAGCGAGGACCATTCGAAACATCGTTCGATTTCTGCAAGATGTCGGAGGTAGTCATGAGTAACGTTTTGGCATACAAGGGTTATTTCGCCCCAGTCGAGTTCGATGCCGAACAGCATGTGCTAACAGGTATGGTCACCGGCATTAGGGACGCAATCGTATTTGAAGGCTCCACGGCTGAAGAAGTGGAGCAATGTTTCCACGACGCCGTCGACGATTACCTTGAGTTTTGCGCCGAGAAGGGCAAGGAACCCGAGCGGGCTTTTAAGGGGTCGTTCAACGTAAGAACGGGCTCTGAGCTCCACAAGCAAGCAGCGCTGGCAGCGGCAAAGAAGGGCGAGTCACTCAATAAGTTTGTGACTGAAGCAATCGCTGCGGCGTTATAGCATTAACGCATAAGCCCAAACAACTCAAAGGGCGCAGTTCACAGGCATATTTGCGGTGGCTTTCTGCCCATATCGCGTTTGCCCAGATAAAACCTGCCAAAATAAACCTGTCCCTTTTTAGAAGGTTTGGGAGATGGGGCCGGGATGGATAAGGCTGAGTTGCGGCGAGCGGTGATTACCCGGCGCGATGCTATTGATTTGGATGTGCGGGCGGCGAAGTCTGCTGTTGTATGCGCGCGGCTTGTTGAGCTGCTGGATCGCTTGGGTGCCGCGGCACCGCGCACCGTTGCCGTCTATGCCGCCATGGGTTCCGAGGTCGACCCAGCCGCGTTTGCCGCTGCGGCCGCCAAACGCGGCTGGCGCGTGGCCTATCCGTGCATGCTCTCGGCAACAGACGCCATGGCTTGTGGCCAGCGCATGTGCATGCGGGCAGTCTCTGCCGGCGATGCGTCCGAGGCCCCGTTTATCGCCCACCCTACGCGAGCCCTCGCAGCCACGGACGTCGACAGCGACCACTTCCCCATCGTGCCCGCCAAGGCTCTCGACATGATTATCGTGCCACTCGTGGCTTTCGACCGCACCGGCGCGCGCCTGGGCTACGGCGGCGGCTGTTACGACCGCTACCTGCCCACGCTTTCGGCAACATGCCAGGTCGTCGGCATCGCCTTTGACGAGCAACGCGTCGACCACGTTCCCACCGATGCGCACGACCTGCCGCTGTCCCACATCGTCAGCGCCTAGCCGCCGCTGTATCGCACCCGCAAGATGAGCGTGGAAAATCTCCCACTTTGAGCCCCCTTACGAGCTAAAAACGGGAGATTATCCACGCTCATTCAACAAGCGTCCGAAAATCCACGCTCGTCCGTCCGATTTTCCACGCTTGTGCAGCCAAACGCTCTGCAACTGCCTCAGCACGCACGCGGCACGCCGGCGACCTTGAGCTTGCGATCGAACTTTGTCGGATCCCTTAGATCATCCCAGCACAAGCGCACGATCTTGCAGTTATCAAGCAGCGAAAGCCTCGACTCGCGCTGGCGCTCATCGAACTGCGTCTTCGCGAGCTTGCCCTCCTCCGCCGCCTTCTCGCTTTTAACAAATCCGTCGAACTCCCCGATAATCAGCCGGTCGCCCACGCGCCACAAGTAGTCGACGCGATACGGTCGTCCCGGCTCAACCGGGTCGAACAGCTCAACTTGCAACTCCGGCGTCTGCCAGCCGCGCTCGATCATCAGGGCACGCGCCTTGGACTCGCCGCCGCTTTCCGACAGCCCATCGGCACATCGTGCAACCCTGCGCGCCGTCACAACACCGCGACGATTCAGGCCAAGCTTGTCGACAGTCTCAACGAGATGCTCCTTCGAAAAAAGTTGCTCATGGAGCGCCGAATCCGCGATGATCAGTCCCTCGACAAACGATGCATCGACCAAGCAATCCGTAATCGTTTGATCGATATCGGTTACGGCGATATCCATCTGGGTGGCCCGTGTTTGACGAGCATAGCGATGACGAATGACCTGAGAGCCCGGCGTCGTCGATTGGGCCGGCATCGCGGCGATATGGATGTGCGTCAAATTGGCATGCGAAACCGAAAAGCCATAGATAACAGCCGCTGTATAGGAGCAAAATGTCCAGTCGGGGTGCTTTTGCGCAAGCGCCCGCACCCGATGCAGATAACGCTGCCGAAACTTGAGCTCGGACCAGTATTCCGGACGCGCATACAGCCCCGGCATGACCGCTTCGAGACTTCCCGCCTCCGCCCGCCGCTGAATCTGCTTTGCCTCCGCCGCCGTGCGCGCGTACACGCAGCTCATCTGCTGTTCGCATGCTTTAATGTGACTTGCAAGCCTTTGATTCGCCGTCATGTTTCCCATGTCGCCTCCCAAATCTTGGAACGGCGCAAACGTACCAGACGGTTTCATGCGAAGTCTGACCAAATACCGACCAGGCGCTGACCAAATGCTTGACGGTTTTGGACGTTTTAGGCTGATGTCTTATATCTGCAGGTAGGGCGGTTGTCGAGAGGTCCCTGTCTCCACATTTTGAGGCCTTGGTCCATCGGATTATCAGAAAGAAAAACCCGTCGAGATTCAAGACTACGCCAAATGCGACTTTGCCTCTGCACGCACCGTCGCTTAGCCGAGCCATCGGCATCTACATGCCTAAAAAATGAGCGTGGATAATCTCCCGTTTTGAGCCTAGTTTCAAGCCAAAAGTGGGAGATTATCCACGCTCGATTTGTAAATGTCCGAAAATCCACGCTCGTCCGTCCGGATATCCACGCTCGTCACGCCGCCGGCACAGCAGCAGCCGTAGCCTAGTGCTCCTCGCCGGCACGGGCTAGGTCGTAGGGCGTGGTCTGGTAGACGTAGTAGTTGAGCCAGTTGGTATAGAGCAACTGAGCCTGGCTGCGCCAGACGTTGCGCGGCTCGGCGGTGGGGTCGTCACCTGGGAAGTAATGCGCCGGCACCTGAGGGTTGAGGCCGCGCTTCACGTCGCGCTCGTACTCCAGGCGCAGCGTATCGGTATCGTACTCGGGATGGCCAAAAACAAAGAAGCGACGGCTGTCGGTCGACTTGACGATGTACAGGCCCACCTCGTCGGACACGGCCACGACCTCAAGCTGCGGCTCGGCCTCCACGTCCTCGCGGCGCACATCGGTGTTGCGCGAATGCACGGCATAGAAACGGTCGTCAAAGCCGCGAACCAGCGGGCTTTGCGGCTTCACCAGATAATGCTCGAACACTCCACTCGCCTTGGCCGGCAGGTCGTGCTTCTGGATACCGTAATGATGGTACAGGCCGGCCTGCGCGCCCCAACAAATGTGCAGCGTAGAGTGCACGTGCGTGGTGGACCAATCCATGATCTGGCAGAGCTCGGGCCAGTAGTCGACCTCCTCGAACGGCATCTGCTCCACGGGCGCGCCCGTGATAATCAGGCCGTCGTAGTGGATGTCGCGGATGTCGTCGAACGTGCGGTAGAACGTCTCCAGGTGGCCGGCGCTTACGTGCGTGGCCTCGTGCGTCTTGGTGCGCAGCAGGTCCACCTCCACCTGCAGCGGCGTGTTGGAGAGCTTGCGCATGATTTGCGTCTCGGTGGCGATCTTGGTGGGCATGAGGTTGAGGATGAGCACGCGCAGCGGGCGGATGTCTTGGTGCAGCGCGCGATACTCCGTCATGACAAAGATGTTCTCGCTCTCGAGCTGCGCAGCGGCAGGAAGGGCGTCGGGAATACGAATGGGCATGGATGCTCCTTACGAGTCAGTTGCAGCTATGGTACAACGAGCAGCCCTATCCGCGCGAGCACATCGCCCAGCGATGCCGTCAGCGGCCCAAATCACTCCAAAAGTAGAGATTAAGGCATGTCCCAAAAATCTACGGCGCTTTAGTCTAGCAAAGTGGCAGCTGGACGCTACAATGGTTCGACGCGAAAAACTCGGCCGAAAGGATACATATATGTACCAGACGCGTAAGATCGGTGTGGTCGGCCAGGGCCACGTAGGAGCACATGTCGCCAACAGCCTGCTCATGCAGGGCATTGCCGACGAGCTGTACCTGTGCGATATCAACGAGGCCAAGGTGACTTCCGAGGTCCAGGACCTGCGCGACTCCCTTTCGTTTGTCCCGTACAACACCAAGATTGTCAACTGCTACGACCACTACGAGGAGCTGGCCTGCTGCGACGTCATCGTCAACGCCGCCGGCAAGGTCGCGCTGGCCGCCGGCAACCGCGACGGCGAGCTGTTCTTTACCACCGACGCCGCCCGCACCTTTGCCAAACGCATCGTCGACGCCGGCTTCGACGGCATCTTTGTGAGCATCTCCAACCCCTGCGACGTCGTGTGCACCGAGCTGTGGCACCTGACCGGCTACGATCCCAAGAAGATCATCGGCTCGGGCTGCGGTCTGGACTCTGCCCGCCTGCGCACCGAGATCTCCAAAAAGGTCGGCGTGAGCCCCAAGTCCGTCGACGCCTACATGATCGGCGAGCACGGCTTTAGCCAGCTGACCGCCTTTAAGGCCGCGACCATCGCCGGTAAGAGCCTCAACGAGCTCCAGGCCGAGAACCCCGACAAGTACGCCTTCGACCACATGGAGGTCGAGGAGCTCGCGCGCAAGGGCGGCTATGTGACCTACCAGGGCAAGCAGTGCACCGAGTACGCCGTCGCCAACTCCGCCGCGCGCGTCTGCGCCGCCGTGCTGCACAACGAGCACGCCGTGCTCTCCGCCTCCACGCTCATGACCGGCCAGTATGGCGAGGAGGGCATCTTTACCTCCCTGCCGTGCGTGATCGGCGCCGAGGGCGTCGAGGAGGTTTATACGCTCGACCTGTCCGAGTACGAGCTCGAGGGCTTCCACAAGAGCTGCCAGCACATCCGCGACAACATCGCCCAGCTCGACTGGTGGGACGCCGAGGCCTACAACGCAAAGTAGGCCGCTGGCTGCCGCAACCTTGCAAATCGAAGCTCGATACCAAGCGGGCCGCGCCGGGGATTTCCGGCACGGCCCGCTTTTTTGACTCGCACAGTGCCCTTGCGAATCGAAGGTGAATACTTTTCCGCGATGTGAACGAGCAAAAACGAGCCCCCGAAGCATCGACACTTTTCAGACGCCGTTTCCTGCGGTTTCGTCGAGTTTTCCCTGCAGTTTTGGCGTCAAAAAGTGTGGATGCTTCGGGGGTCCAAAATAGGTCGTTCACTTCGCGGAAAAGTATTCACCTTCGTTTTCGCGCAGACACGAATCCGGCTGCCACAACGCAAAACGGGGCCCGCGCGCAGCGCAGACCCCGTCGTGAGAGGTTATTCCCGGTATATTAGTACTGCTCGATGCCCATGTAGCGACGAACCTCGGGGCTGTGGTCGAAGACCTTGCCGCGGGCGGCGCGCAGCTCGCAGCTCATGTTGTAGAAGAAGATCGGCTCCAGGAACGAACGCACGCTGGCAGGCACTTCGCCCACGCCGTACTCAAGCGCGTCGAGCACCATGACTGTATCGGTGTGCGTGTTGAGGAACGCAAGAGCGCGCTCCTCCATGGGGCGGCACTCGCCGGCGCCAAGCTGCACAAAGTAGAACACGCCGGGCTCGGTGGCCTCGAAGGGACCGTGGAAATACTCGCCGGAGTGGATGTAGCAGCAGTGCTGCCATTGCATCTCCATGAGCGAGCAGATCGCCATGGCGTAGGTCTGGCTAAAGTTGGGGCCGGAGCCCAGGATATAGAAGAACTTATGCTGCTGGCAGAGCTCGGCAAAACGGGCGCCCAGCTCGGCGTTGACCTTCTCGCGAGCAGCGGGCAGCAGGGCATCCATCTGCTTAAGGCCGGCGTACATGTCGGCAAGCGCCTCGTAACCCTCCTGCTGGTCGAGCAGCTCGGCAGCCATCAGGGCGCCGATGCCCTGCGGGACCTCGGCCTGCGGCACGCCTTCGCCCCACGGATAGACCCAGGTGGTCCACTTGCCGTTGTCGATCTTGGAGCCCTCGCAGTCGCTCATGGCGACGACCTCGGCGCCGGCAGCCAACGCCATCTCGCAGCCGTCGACGACCTCCTGCGTGTTGCCGCTGTGGCTGCAGGCGATGACGAGCGACTTCTCACCAAGACTCTTGGGAGCCATCAGGCAAAACTCGCGCGCCGTGTAGACCGTCGAGGTAAACGTGGTGGCCTCGCGCTTGAGCAGTTCGTTAGCCGGCATGAGGTCGATCATCGAACCGCCGCAGGCGATCCAAAAGACGTTCTCAATCTTGCCCTTGCGCTCGATGATTTCCTGAACCAGATCATGTGCGTTCATGGTGATGTTCCTCCTTGTGGGGCGGCTTTGAGCGACGACGGCTCGTACCTGCTGTCGTTCTATGTTGTCCTATTTATAACATGCACGGCGACGCCCGTGAAGTCATCTCGGCAAATTTGTTCTATGTTGTTCTATCTGTGTATGTTAGATGTCGAAGACGTAGCGCGAGCCCACAATCTTTTGGCGGCCGAGCAGCAAGGGCCGCTCGTCCTCATCGGTAAAGTACGCCTCCATATAGAAGAGCGGCTCACCGACCGGCACCTCCAACAGCGGGGCCGCCTGAGCATCGGCAAGCGCAATCTCCACGGTGCAGGGGTCGGACTTGAGCGGCGCGCGACCCGAATGCTCGGCAACGAGCGCAAAGATGGAATTGTCCGTGAGGTCCTTGTCGGCAAGCGTCTGCAGGTAGGGATGGTCGGCGAGCACAAAGGCGTTGTTCTCGAGCATGACAGGGATGCCGTCGGCTGTGCGCACGCGTTCGACGACGATAAGCTCGCAGCCGGGCTCCACGCCAAAGAACGCCGCATCCTCGTGCGTCGCCGCGACCACCGTGCGCGACACCAGACGCGCACCCGGCACCATGTCGTTGGCAGCACAACCCTCAGTAAAGCTCTGAACGTCACCCTTCTGGCGAATCTTGCGCTTGAGCTTGGGCGCACACACAAAGGTGCCCCTCCCCTGCTGGCGGTTGAGATACCCCGCACGCGACAGCTCCTCGATGGCACGGCGCACGGTGATGCGCCCCACGCCATAGGACTTCGCGAGCTCCATCTCGGCGGGGATGCGCGAGCCGGCAGGGTACACACCGCGCGCGATCTCGCCCTTTAGGTCGTCCATGACCTGCTGGTACAGCGGTACGGCGGACACGTCAGTACGGTCGGTCTTGCTATCGGCTACCATCGTTACGCTCCATCCCGCGCATGCTCGGACTCAAACTCTTCAATTGCCGCCATAAACTGCTCGCCAAAGGCGTCGGCCTTTTTCTCGCCAATGCCGTTGACCTGGATCAGCTCGTCGCGCGTCTGCGGGCGCAGGCGGCACAGGCCGCGCAGGGCCTTGTCGGAAAAGACCATGTACGGCGCCATCTCCAGCTCGGTCGAAATCTCCTTGCGGAGGGCACGCAGGCGCTCGAACAGCTCGGCATCGTCGCCCACGCGCGGGCGCTGATCCAGCTCAGCCTCCTCGCGCAGCAGATCCACCGCGCGGCGGGCGCGGGCCGAGGCCTTGCGCTTGGACGCGCGACGCTTAACGGTAAAGGCGAACGCCTCATCCTCGACCTCGCCGGCACGCGGGCCCAGCCCAACGACCGGGTACTGCCCCTGCGAGGTGGCCAGATAACCGCGGCCGCACAGCTGGCCGATGATGTCCTTGATGCGCCCGACCGATTCGCTCGACAGCTCACCGTAGCCGCGGTCCTCGTCCAGATGCATCTGGCGAATGCGCTCGGTGTTGCCGCCGTGGAGCACGTCGGCGATCAGCGACTTGCCAAAACGCATGGGACGCGTGGCCACATAGCGCACAGCGGCGCGGGCCATATCGGTGACGTCCTCGACCTCGAACTGTGTGAGGCAGTTGCTGCAGTTGCCGCAGCCCTCGGCGTCATCCGTGGCGGCGCTGCCCGCACCAGCCGCTGACGCATGCTCGGCCGCGGCCTCGTCGCCAAAGTAGCGCAACATGTATTCGCGCAGGCAGCCGGTGGTATTGCAGTAGCCCTCCATCTGGCTGAGCAGACGATATCGATTCTGGAGCGCCCACGCGCGCTGCTCGTCGTCGAGCGCCTCGTCGGCAGCATCGCCGCGGTCGATCAAAAAGCGACGCATGCGAAAATCGTTTCCGTTCCACAGCAGGTGACAGCTGGCCGGGTCGCCATCGCGGCCGGCGCGGCCCGCCTCCTGGTAGTAGGCCTCGATGCTCTCGGGCACGTTGTTGTGAATCACGTAGCGCACGTTGGGCTTGTCGATGCCCATACCAAAGGCGTTGGTGGCAACCATCACCTGGATGTCGTCGTCGATAAAGGCGCGCTGGCTTTGGCGGCGGGCGTCATTGCCCATGCCGGCATGGTAGCGGCCAACGCGAATGCCGCTGGGGCCCAGCGCTTCGGCAAGATCGCCTGCCAGCGCATCGACCGTCTTGCGGGTCGAGCAATACACGATGCCGCTCTCGCTCGAATGCGCGATCACGTAGTCGCGCACCCAGGCGGTCTTGGCCTTGTCGCCCATCTCTTCGCAACCAAAGTAGAGGTTCTTGCGATCGAAGCCCGTCACCACCGTCGCCGGGTTTTGCAGGCCGAGCATCTGCTGAATGTCCGCGCGTACGCGCTCGGTCGCCGTGGCGGTAAAGGCCGCCACGATAGGGCGTTGCGGCAGGGAATCGATGAACTCACGAATCTGCAGATAGGCGGGGCGGAAATCCTGGCCCCATTGGCTCACGCAGTGGGCCTCGTCAATGGCCACGAGCGGAACGCCGATGCCGCCTTCGGCCGCAGCTTCCTGCGCAAAGGCCAGAAAGCGCGGCTCGAGCAGGCGCTCGGGCGCCACGTACATAAGCTGGTAGCGGCCCTCGCGCGCCCGCTTGAGCACGGTATTTTGCTGGGCCGGAGTAAGGCTGGAGTTGAGATAGCTGGGTCGCGCGCCCGCCGCGAGCAGCGCACGGGTCTGGTCCTCCATAAGCGACAGCAGCGGACTCACCACAAAGGTAATGCCGGGCAGCATGAACGCGGGCACCTGGTAGCAAATGGACTTGCCGGCGCCCGTGGGCATAACGCCCAGCGCGTCGCGGCCAGCAAGGATCGCATCGACCATGCGGTCCTGCCCCGGGCGAAACGAGGTGTAGCCAAAATAGGCGCCGAGCGTGTCGAGCGCCATCTGCTGCATGCTATCGGTCATGGTTTCCTAACGTCCAAGTCATCTGCCGCCGATTATACGCCGCCACGCGGACCGGTGGCGCACGGCTGCCGGCCACGGGCGGCGCAATCCGAAAGGAACGAGCGTGGATTTTTGGACACTTTCCGGATGAGCGTGGATAATCTCCCACTTTGAGGCCGTAACCGAGCCAAAGACGGGAGATTTTCCACGCTCATTCTGCAGATTGCCGCTCTGGCGGGCTTGCGGCGTCGACCGGTCCGCCGTTCGTCAGAACGGCGGAACCAACCCTACATGACCATGACGTAGCGGCTACCCACGTAGTACTGCTTACCCATCAGGACCGGCTCGCCATTGGGGCCGATAAAGCCGGCACGCAGGTTGAGCAGCGGATCGTGCGGAGCAATGCCCAACTCGGCCGCCTGCTCGGCATTGGCGCGAACGGCCTCGACCGTGCGGTAGCCAACCGAGACAATCGGCGTTCCGCCAACACGCTCGACCTCGGCAAAAATCGACTTGTCCTCAAGATCGGCCGTCAACAGCTCACGGTAGGCGTCAAACGGCACAAAGATGTTCTCCTCAAAGATGGGCTCGCCGTCGGCCGTACGCACGCGCTTGATATGCAGCAGCAGCGCATCCTTCTGCAGGCCAAAGAACTCCATCTCGTTTTGGCGCGCCGGAACGATCTGACGATCGACCACATGTGCGCCCGCCTTCATGCCGTTGTCGGCACACAGCGCGGTAAACGTCTGCAGCGTCGAGGCGTGGAACTGGCGATTGATGTGCGGCGTGGAGACAAAGGTGCCGCGGCCCTGCTGCTTAACCAGATAGCCATCGGAGCACAGCTCCTCGACGGCGCGGCGCACCGTAATTCGGCTCACCTCATACTGCTCGGCTAGCTCAAGCTCGGAAGGAATACGCTCCTTGGGTGCATAAACACCTTTCTCGATCGCATCCTTGATTTCGTCGTAAATCTGCTGGTAAAGCGGTGCATTTTTGGGTGCAGGCATGTCTGATCACTCTTATCAAAATATCGAAATAACTAATACGTATATAACGTCTTTTTATATGTTACCTCAGTTTGATAAAACGATACACCACATACAGCAAATCCTTACCTGCCGTCGTCCTGCTGCAGGCTGTCTTGCTCGATGAGGCGAGCCTGCCTGCTCGCCATGCGAGCGGGCTTGTCGGGATCGGGTACGGCCGTGGGCATGGGCTCGTCGACATGACCGCCCCACCATCCGCCCACAAAGTTGAGCGTGTGGAACACATTGATCACGGCGCCGGGATCAATGTCGCACACCAGCTTGATAATGTCCTGACTCTCGTAGGTCGAGACAACAGCGTGCAGCAGATACATCTTTTCGCGGCTGTATCCGCCGATGACCTCGGCGCAGCTAATGCCGTGCTGAAAATGGTCAACATAGGCGGTCATGACCTCATCTGCCTTGCGCGTCGTGATCTGAAGCGTCACGCGGTCGTAGCGATGATAGAAGCTGTCGATAGTCTTAGTCGAAATAAACTGGAACACGATGGAGTACGCCGCGTTGTCCCAGCCAAACATAAAGCCAAAGATCGCCAGGATAGCGCAGTTGAAACCAAAGATGACGCCCCAGATGGTCTTGCCCGTGTGGTTGGAAACCCACAGCGCGATAAAGTCGGTTCCGCCGGTGGATGCGCCGGACTTTAGCGCGATGGCAGCGCCCAGACCCGAGACCACGCCGCCAAAAATGATGAGCATAATCTTGTCGCCCAGAAACGGGGCGAAGTGAAAGATGTTGAGGAACAGCGATGAGAGCGCAACCTGCATCATCGAGAAGATGACGAAGCGCTTGCTAATGCCGCTCCAGCATAGGAGCGCCACGGGAATGTTGAGCGCAAGCATACCGAGCGAGATGTCGATGTGAACGCCGCCCAGCGAGGTAACGCGATCGAGCAGGACCGCGACGCCGGTGAGGCCGCTCGGAAGCAGGTCGGCGGGCTGAATGAACGCCTGGATCAGGAATGTCTGGAGAACGGCGGAAATGGTGACCGCCACGGCGGTGATGGCGCGGCGGACGATGGTGAGGCGGCCGAGCACGAGCACGCGGTCCGTGAGCTGATCGATGGCGTTCGCCACGTAGGCTCCTTTCGAAGGCAGATGTAGTTGTGGGGCATGGCCGCGATTGTAGCATGGAGCGTGCGGGGGCGCTTCAATTCACCCTCTCTCGACAACCGTCAGAAGGACCGTGAGGCCGCTTAAAAGAAAAACGCCGTGAAGAGAGCGATCCCTTCACGGCGAATTCGGCGTTTGCCCAGATAAAACCTGCCAAAATAAACCTGTCCCTAAATGGCAGGTAGGATGTCGGTCAGGTTGTCGATGACAACGTCGGCGGCGGACTGATCCAGGTTGACGCCCTCGTGCGGACGCAGCGCCAGGACGCGGGCGCCGGAACGCTTGCCAGCCTCGATGCCCAAAGGCGAATCCTCGATAACCAGGCACTCGGCAGGCTCCACACCCAGCGCTTTCATGGCACGCAGGTAGATCTCGGGGTCGGGCTTAAACGCACTGCACTCGTGACCGCTGATGGTGTAATCCAGCACGTCGGCGATACCGGCAATCTCAACCAGCTCGTCAATGAGCTCGCGATAGGACGAGCTTGCGATGGCACACTTCACGCCGCGCTCGTGCAGCTCGCGCATCACTGGCTCCGTCTGCTCGTTGAGTAGCTCGGCATACGGAACAGGGTGGTCCGGGCTGTAGACCTGCTTGTACTCCACGCGCAGGCGCTCGCGCAGCTCAATATCGTCGGGCACCAGCGCCTCCCAAATGGCGGGCTCGTTAGACCCCGAAAGATCGGGGATCTCGTCAAAATGGAACCCCTTCTCTTCCATAAACGCCACGCGACGACGGTTGTAGAACCACTCGGTATCGACCAGCACGCCGTCCATGTCAAACAGCACCGCCTTGATCATACGCATCTCCTTCCACCTGCCAAAAAGGGACAGGTTTATTTTGGTAGGGTTTTCTGGGGTTTTGCGGCGCGACGGGCACGCCCTTCCCAAAGCAAAAAAGGGATGGGGCGCAAACCCCATCCCCTCTCAATCAATCCGTAAGGTCTACTTACTTTGTGATTAGTAGGAAAGCTTCCACATGTAGCGACGCATGGTCAGCGGGTGCTGACGGGCCTCGGCGATCTGGTTGCCGTACTCACGCATAACGGCGAGGTGCAGCAGCGGGTTGAAGTAGGTGATGACGCTCGCGGGCACGGCGTCAGCCAGGCCGTAGTCCTTGGAGTCGATCAGAGCGACCTTGGCGCCCATGCGCTCAAGGAAGGTGAGGGCGCGGGCGTCCATCGGACGGGTAGCGCCATCGGACATGAAGAAGACGTAGGGCTTACCCTCGGTGGAAACCTCGAACGGGCCGTGGAAGTACTCGCCGGTGTTGTAGGCGGCGGCGTCGATCCACTGCATCTCGGTGAACAGGAAGGCGGCGTGAGAATAAGCCATCTTCTCGGAGGCACCGGAAGCCATGAAGTAGATCATCTTGTCGTCCTTGAAGTCCTCGGCGAACTTCTTGGCGAGCTTCTTGCAGTGCTGAGCGGCGTTCTCGCAGAGATCGAAGACGTTGGTGAGGCCGGTGATCATGTCCTCGTAGTGGTCATAGCCCTCGGTCTGCTGAAGGATCTCGAGAGCAAGAGCGATGGCATAGCCGGGCTTCTCGCACTTGGCAGCGTAGTTGGCGTGGAAGCCGTGAACGATGACGTGGTCGGCATCGACGGTCAGAGCGGAGCCAGCCTTGTTGGTGAGGGAGACGACCGGGCAGTTGTGCTTCTTGGCGGTCTTGTTGGCCTCGACGGTCTCGGGCGTGGAGCCACCGAGGGAGCAGGTGATCACGAAGGTGTGCTCGTTGACCCAGGAAGGCGTGTCGTAGTTGAACTCGTTAGCGGTGAAGATCTGAACGTTCAGCTTGTCCGTGTTGTTGGCCAGGAAGTACTTGGCGGGGTAAAGGTCGGACATGGAAGCGCCGCAGCCGACGAAGGCAACGCTGTGAATCTCGTGGTTGGACAGGACGTCAGCGACGATCTGCTTAGGGAGGTTAAGGTCGATCTCGTACATCTGACACATTCCTTTCGATTTTTGCGACGCCACATTGCCGGACGCACGCAGGGTTACCGTGATTTGGACCGAGTCGCCGGCCCGTTGAGGATGTGTCAAAGGGACTGTCCCTTTGACACATTTAGGGATGGAAGCCTGTCTGGGGTATGGGATGCCAGGCAGGCTCCCGGGGGAAAGCGGTTAGGCGCTTAGTCGCGACTAGGCCAGGATGCCGGCCGCGGAGAGGGCGATGCCGCCCACGATGGCGATCACGAGAAGCCAACCGGTGTTGACGTTCTTCTTGATGAGCCAGTACATAAGGCCGGTGAGGCCAAGGGAGATCATCTGAGGCATCATGCCGTCCAGGATGTCCTGGATCAAGACGGTGCCGTCAGCGAACTGCAGCGGGGTGGTGGCGCCGATCAGCGTAGCGATCATGCCGCCCACGGACATAAGACCCACGATGCCGCAGACATACATGAGCTTCTCCATGAGGTCGCCGCCCTGAAGCTTGCTCAGGTACTCGTGGCCGCCCTGATAGCCCATCTTGGCTGCGAACCAAGTGATCAGCACAGAGGGGACGATGGAGATGAGCATGGCCAGGATCGGGCCCATGATGGAGCCCTGCTGAGCCAGCTGAACGCCCAGGCCAAAGGCGATAACGCGGATGGTGCCCTGGAAGAAGGAGTCACCGATGCCGGAAAGCGGACCCATGAGGGATGTCTTGACCGCGTTGATCGAATCGGGATCGAAGTTCTCGGGATCCTTGGCGTACTCCTCCTCCATGGAGGCGGCGAGGCCCAGGACAAAAGCGCTCGTCTGCGGGGTGCAGTTGTAGAACGCCATGTGACGGTGGTAAGCCTCTTTCTTAGCAGCGAGCTGCTTGGGGTCGGACTCATCCGGATAGAGGCGATCGAGCGTGGGAACCATGCCGTAGAGGAAGCCCATGTTCATCTGACGCTCGTAGTTCCAAGAGGCCTGGATGGCCCAGGAGCGCCAGAAGAACTGGCTGACCTTCTTGTTCAGGGACACGTCCTTGGTTGCGGTTGCCATAGTGTGTTCCTCCTTAGTCTTCGTCGTCTTCGAGCGGATCGTAGTCGGAATCGACACCGGCGGCTGCATGGGAACCGTTGAACTTGAAGCCCATGAAGACGACAGCCAGGCACACACCGATCAGAGCGACCGCGATGACGGACAGGTTGAGGTAAGCGGCGAGCAGGAAACCGATGAACAGGAACGGAGTCATACCCTTCTTGATCATCATGGTGAGCAGCAGGGCCAAGCCGTAGGCGGTCATGATCTTGGTCGAAACGTTAAGACCAGTGGACAGCCACTCGGGAACCATGTTGACGATGGCCTGAACCAAGTCGGTGCCAACAAAGACGGCGAGGAAGATCGGCAGGAAGTACATGACGGCGTACAGACCGGAGCCGGCGCAGATGTGCATACGGTAAGCGGTCTTGAACTTTCCGTTATCGATCGCGCTATCTGCCACATGGGTGAGGGCGGCGATGATGGAACGGAACACGATGCCGAGGAGCTGACCCAGGACGGCGACCGGGATGGCGATCGTCATGGCGGTCTCGGCGGAAGCATCGGTCAGGCACGCAAAGGCAGCGGCCACGATGCCGCCCAGGACCATATCGGGCGGAACGGCGGCGCCGACCTGCACCAGGCCCATGGACACGAGCTCGACGGCGGCACCGACGGCAAGGCCGGTGGGTACATCGCCCAGCAGCAGACCGACGAGCGTAGCGCCAACGAGGGGCTGCTCGAAGTTAAGACGACCGAGCAGGCGGGAGTCCCACATGCAGAACACGCCGACGAGGCCGACGAGCACCGCACTGATGAACGTATTCATACCCTTCTCCTTTCAGTCAGGCAAAAGCCTGGTTGATTACAGCTTGGCGTCGATGTCGACGCTCTGATACGTAGGGGTCTGCTGGACGTAGAGCTTGATGCCCATGTCGAGCAGCTGGTTGACGTCGGCCTTCTGGGTGGCGTCGAGGAAGACGGAGCTGTCCTTGCCGCCAATCTGATCGGCACCGTCGTGGTTGGCGGTGGCGCCCAGGTTGATGGCGTCGAGCTTGTAGCCCTGGCAGAACTGCAGCATCTCGGCAGTGTTGCCAAAGACGAACATGACGCGCTCGCCGAGGGTGTTGAGCTTGTCCATCTTGGCGAGGGCACGCTCGACGGTGAAGACGTTCAGGCGCACGCCCTGGGGCTTGGCCAGCTTAAGAGCGCCCTTCTTGATGTCATCGTTGGCGGCAGCGTTGTCGACGACGATGATGCGCTCGGCCTGAACCTTGGTGGTCCAGGTAAAGACGACCTGGCCGTGCAGCAGACGGTAGTCAAGACGTGCGAGGACGATCTTGGCGGGACCGGAGCTGTGACGGGACGCCTTGGCCTTCTTGGCGGGAGCCGCGGCGGCCTCGACCGGTGCGTTGGGGTTGGTCAGACCGGTGCGGGCCTCGTTGATGAGGGCCGCGAGCTCGGCGCCCTTGATGGGGGCGGGGCTCATAGCGAGCGTGAGCGCCAGCGGAATGTTGAAACCGCTGATGACCGTGAATGCCGTGCCATTCTTGGAAAGCTCGACCATGTTGTTGTTGACCGAGCTACCGAGCATATCGGTTAGCACATAGACGGTGTCGTCCGCGTTGAACGTGGCGATCATGGCGTCCACCTTGTTGGTGATGGGCTCCTTGTCGTCACGAGCAAGCGACACGACGTGGACGTTCGACACGTCGCCGAGAACCATCTCGAGCGTGTCTTTGGCGCCTGCGGCCAGGCCGCCATGAGATGCGAGAATGATCTGATTCATCTTGCCTCCTCCTTTTCGTTATGGTCATTATAACGTCTTATACGTTGGTGATATTGTTAATTAGTATAAAGACCGTTCGCGGATGAAAATCGACCGTTTACGGGTTTAACGCATTTGAAACGTTGGCGCGGGGTGGGCCGGCGCTGGATGGGTGACAGGCGATTTGGCGGCGCGCCCATCCCCTATCGCACGAAGTACCAGGGGCTTTCCTGAACATTGGTCTGCAGCGTGATGCCCGTGCGTTCGCTAAACAGATCCATGTCCTGCGATTTTTCGGTCCACCACGCGTTGGGCTTAAAGGTCATGCTCTCGACAATACGTTTCACAATGACGCCGTTGCGCAGCTTGGAGAAGTCGGTGTTCATAATCAGGATGGACGAAAGCACCAAGACGATACCCAGGACCTTGATCGCGCCGGCGGACTCGGCATAGATGCCGATGCCCAGCAAAACGGTGACGACCGTCTCGAACGACATCACAACCGGAACCTTCGATGTCTCGAGCCCCATGGACAGGCCCTGCATATATAGGATGTATGCCACGGCCGTGGGGATCAGGCCAAAGCCCGCGAAGAGCAGGATGAGCTGCGGCGACATTGCCGCCACCACATCCGGCCACGGCGCCGTGATGGCCGCCATGACGGCGCCACCAAAGACAAAACCCCAAAACGTGACCGCCAGCGGGTGGACCGTCTTGGTGGCCATGCGGCTAAATACTGCCAGCAGCGTACCGCAAAGACCTGCGATCACGCCCGACGCAACGCCCCAAACCGAGAAATGAAAACCAGACAGGTCACCGTTTGTCACCGCGAGCACACAGCCCATGATGTTAAAGGCGATAGCCATGAGCTTTACCGAGGTGACGCGCTCTTTATAGAGTATGCGGCCCAAGATGCAGCCAAAGACCGGCGAGGTGTAGAGCAGGACCGATGCCGTGGACATGCCCACCTCGCGCATGCACTCGTAATAGAGCGTGTTGGCGGTGGCAAGGCCGATGATGCCGACGAGCGCGCAGGGGATGAGCTCTTTGGGGCTCGCCTTGAACAGGGCCAGCGGACTCGGCGCCGTGGTCGCTCCCTCGCCGGGGCGGCAGCCCATAAACGCAAGGACAGGCGCCAGGATAAGCGCACCGACCAGTAGACGGAAGGCCGCCATGCTCTGGGACGTAATGCCCATGGCCGAGATGCCATTGACAAAGATTCCGATGGTGCCCCACATAAGCGCGGCGATCAGCACCAGCGCATAGCCCAGATTGCTTTTCTTCAACGCAGCCTCCTTGGCTTTGTTACCAATATGTTTCGTACTACGTTATAGTCGTTATATACAATTTTCAAGACACAATCGGCGAGCGGGTGGCGCAAAGGGGTCAGGTGTATATGCACCAACTTGGTGCAAAGTAACCTGACCCCTTTGCACCAATCCCAGGAGTGTCCCCAAGTGCCGGCACAAAAGGAACGTCCCCAAGTGCCAACCGAGGCAACGCCGCAGATAGAGGACGGACAGCGAGCGGGTCGCATTTGAGGCAAGGTGACGTGAAGCGAAAGGGCGCTGACCTTCTGGTCGCGCCCTTGAAGTTGAACGTCAGATTGTCCAAATGCGGCCCGCGCAGCGTCGGCCTGTTACGCGGTTTGGTAAAACCGCGTAACTAATAATCGAGCTTCCACATGTAACGGCGCGTCATGTAGTCCTTGTGGGTGACGGCGGAAAGCGCACGCATGTAGACGTTGTTGAGGATCGGGGCGAAGATCAGGTGGTTGAAGTACTCGCTCACGCTGTCCTTGATGTCGTTGAGGCCGAGCTCCTTGGCGTCGAGCTGATAGACGCGCTCGCCACCATACTGGTTAACGAAGCGGATGCCGCGCTCGTCGTTGCAGCGGCTGCGGCCGACGCTGATGAGCTGGAACAGCGAGGTGCGCTTGTCCAGGATCTCGAAGGGGCCGTGGAAGAAGTCACAGGTGTTGATGGCGCAGGAGTCGATCTGCAGCATCTCCTGAACGTTGCAGATGCTAAAGACGTAGGCGGCGCCAAAGAGCGGGCCCTGAGCCATCACGTTGATGCAGGGCTTGTCGGCGTTCTGCTCGGCCCACTTGGCGGCCAACGGGCGGGTGTACTCGACGGCCTTGCGGTAGATGGGATCGACCAGATCGAAGGCGGCCATGGCGGTCTCATACTCGGCATAGCCCTCGGTCTGCTGCGTGAGCTCCATGGCGATCATGGTCACGACGGCGGAGTTGGTGCGGCCCATGCAGGACTCGTCGACGGCCAGACTGTCGTACTGGATCTTGTAGTCGCAGACCTCGGTGAGGCCGGACTCGTCAACATAGATGGCGATGGTGCTGGCGCCGTGGTCCTTGGCGACCTGGGCGGCGACGATGGTCTCCTTGGTGCCGCGCATGGACACGACGACGGCCAGGGTGTTCTCGTTGACGTAGGCCGGGGTGGCATGCACGAACTCGTTGCTGGTGTAACTGGAGCTCACGACCTGCGTGGCCTCGTGCTCCATAAAGTACTGGGCAGGATAGTTGCCGCCGTTGGATCCGCCGGCGCCAATCCACACGACGCGCTTGATGCCGCCCTTGTCTGCCTTGTCAGCCAAAACCTGGGAGACGACGTCCTTAACCTGTTCCTGAGTAGTCATCGTGCATCAGCCTTTCTTCTCGTTTGATGCTCTCGATGGCATACAAGTTACATACACGTTTTGGTTATGTCGACTAGTTGTATGCTATATTTGTCTTAGAAATTTTGCTGGTAAAGTTTTCGACAATCCATTACCAGCGGTTTTGTTGTCATGTTGGATACATGCTTGGTTCAGTAAGCATACAGGTTAGATACAGGTTGTTCGCATGAGCACTTCGTCAAAAAAGAACTTGGCCCAATACGAGCGTCTGGCGAGTACGCTGCGTGACCGCATCGCCGCCGGCACCTACGCACGCGGAGACAAGCTGCCGTCCGAGATGGAGCTCATGGACGAATCGGGGCTGTCGCGCAGCACCGTGCGCCACGCGCTTAAGGTGTTAGTTGACGAGGGCCTGGTGCGCACCGAGCGCGGACGTGGCACCTTTGTGGCCGACACGCCCGCGCTCCACGAGAACAACCTGGTGTTTTCGAGCTATACCAAGCAGGTCGAAGGCCAGGGCATGAAGCCCACCACGCGCACGGTGGACTCGGGCTTTACCAAGGCGGCCGGCAGCATAGCTAAGTTCTTTGACGCCGCCGCGGGCAGCAAGCTTGTCAAACTTGTCCGCCTGCGCTACCTGGACGACGCGCCGCTGTGCCTGGAGACCACCTATCTGCCGCCAAGCTTTGGGTCGCTCATCGATCGCGATATCAACGGTTCGCTCTACGCCACGCTGCGCCAGGAGTTCCATCGTACGCCGGCGCAGGGGCATAAGACCTTTGAGGTGTGCTATGCCTCGCAAAACGAGGCGTTTTTGCTCAACGTCGAGCGCGGGCAGGCGCTGATCCTAATCACCGACTACGTCTACGACACCGACGGCCGCCCGCTCCACATCTCCAAGCGTATCCAACGAACCGACCGCGCCAAATACACCGAACCCATCGGCTAACCTACCAAAAAGGGACAGGTTTATTTTGGTCGGTTGGGACTGCGGACAAAAAGTTGGACCATCAGGTCCGGTTTGGAGTGGAGTGGGTATGATGAATTGGACACCTAGTTAAGAGCGAAAGGTGTTCAAGATGACCCAAAGAAGAAAGCGATACGACAGGCAGTTCAAGGTCTCGGCGGCAAAGGTGGTCCTGTCCGGGGAAATGACGGTCAAAGGCC
>DBFOPP010000050.1:0-4024 GCA_048428865.1 Collinsella sp. | reverse complement strand
GGCGGCAGAGTTGAGCGACACCTTGTCAGCACCGGCTGCAACCATGGTGCGCATGCCCGCCAGGTCGCGAAAGCCGCCGCCCACGGTATAGGGAATAGCGAGCTCCTCGGCCGCATGCGCCGCCATCTCGATGGTCGTCGCGCGGTTGTCGCTCGTGGCGGTAATGTCCAGGAAGACGACCTCGTCCGCACCCTCGCGGTCGTAGGCGCGGGCCAGCTCCACCGGGTCGCCCGCATCGCGCAGGCTCACAAAGTTGACGCCCTTGACCACGCGGCCGTCCTTGACGTCTAGGCAGGGAATTACGCGTTTGGTAAGCATGGGCTACTCCTCCCCTCGGGCGGCGGCCAGCGCCTGGGCCAGCGTAAAGTTGCCTTCGTAGAGCGCACGGCCGGTAATGGCGCCTTCAATCGCGACCTCGCCCACCGCGGCCAGCGCGCGGATGTCGTCGAGCGTCGAGATACCGCCCGAAGCCACGACGGGAAAGCCCGCGACCTTGGCAACATGGCGATACGCCGCCACATCGATGCCCGTCTGCATGCCATCGCGCGCGATGTCGGTATACACCAGATGCTTAAAGCCCAGCTCGGTAAGCTGCGCCACGGCATCGTCGAGCGCCACGCCCGCGCCGTCACGCCAGCCGTTCACCTTGACCTGGCCGTCGCGGGCGGCAATGTCAGCCACCAACAGCTCGCCAAAGCCTTCGGCCGCCACCTCGGCGAAACCCGGCTCGGTCACCAGCACGGTGCCCAGTGCGATGCGGCGTGCGCCGTAGCCTGCCAACTCGTCGATGCGCGCGAGCGAGCGGACGCCGCCGCCCACGTCCACAGACAGACCATCGACGCCGCAGATGGCCTTAATCGCCACCGAATTAGCAGCGCATGTGTCCTCGTCCTCGCCAAAGGCAGCGGACAGGTCGACGACATGCACCCAGCCTGCGCCCTGTTCGGCAAACGAGCGGGCGACGGCCACAGGGTCGTCGGAATATACCTTGCAGCGGCTGCGGTCGCCGCGCTCCAGGCGCACGACCTTGCCGCCGATCAGATCGATTGCGGGAAACAGGATCATCGGCCGGCCTCCTCGACGATGTTGACGAAGTTCTTAAGGATGCGCTGACCCAGCGCGGAGGATTTCTCGGGATGGAACTGGCAGCCCCACACGTTGCCATGGCGCACGATGCACGGGAAGCTCCGCGTATAGTGCGTGCGTGCCAGCACATCGGCGGTATCGGCGTCGTCGGCCACCGCATAGCTGTGGGTGAAGTACATGTTGGCGCCCTCGGCAAAACCGGCGAGCAGCGGATCGGCCGCACCGGCAGGCGTCATATGCACCTGGTCCCAGCCCACGTGCGGCACCTTAAGGCGGCTCGACTCCAAGCGCGTGCACGAACCGCGCATAATGCCCAGGCCATCGACCCAGGGACCGCCAGTCTGCTCAGAGGCATTGCCGTCGGCGACCGCGCCCTCGTCCGCAGGCACGCCCTCGTTGCCGCGCTCAAAAAATAGCTGAAGGCCCAGGCAGATGCCGAGCAGCGGAGTTCCGGCGGCGACGGCATCGAGCACCGCGTCCGCCTCGCCGCTCTGGCGCATAAAGGCGATCGCGTCATAGAACGCGCCCACGCCCGGGATGACCAGGCCGTCGGCGCGGCGGATCTGCTCCGGATCGTCCGACGTGCAGGCGGCGGCACCGGCGCGCGCAAGCCCGCGCGCAACGCTCGACAAGTTGCCCTTGTGGTAGTCGACCACCACGATCTTCGGTTCGCCCACGCGACCCTCCACTTCTCATCATCCAAAACCACCGCAAAGGGGACAGGCACCTTCGTGGTGGTTTTACCCTTGTGACGGTTACAGCGAGCCCTTGGTGCTGGGAATGCCCTGCACGCGGGGGTCCAGCTCGCAGGCGCGGCGCATCGTGCGGCCCACGGCCTTAAAGGCGGCCTCGATAATGTGATGCGAGTTGCCGCCCACCAGCTCGCGCACGTGCAGCGTGAGCTTGGCATCGCGCGCAAAGGCGTAGAAGAACTCGACGGCCAGCTCGGTATCGAAGCTGCCCACGCGCTCAGTCGGCACGGGCAGCTCGCAGTAGGCCTGCCCGCGGCCCGAAATGTCCACGGCAGCCATCACAAGCGTCTCGTCCATGGCAATCGCTGCATCGGCAAAGCGTGTAATGCCCGCCTTGTCGCCCAGCGCCTGGCTAAACGCCTCGCCCAGCACAATGCCCGTGTCCTCGACGGTATGATGCGCATCGACCTCCACGTCGCCCACCGCGTGCACCGTCAGATCGAACAGGCCATGGCGGCCAAAAGCGTTGAGCATGTGGTCGAAAAACGGCACACCGGTCGAGATATCGCACACGCCGCTTCCATCCAGGTCGAGCTTTACGACAATGTCGGTCTCGCCCGTCTTGCGGGTCACCTCGGCATAGCGGTCCATCTACATCTCCTCCTTCACCAGCACGGCAAACGCGGCCAGCACCTCGTCGTTTTCCTGCGGGGTGCCTACGGTAATGCGCAGACAGTCCGCGAGCCCCGACGCGTAACTAAAGTCGCGCACCAAAATCGAATACTCGTCGCGCAGACGCTCGCGCACGCGCGTGGCATGCGGCGTGCGCACAAGCACAAAGTTCGCCGCGCTCGGCCACGCCTCCACGGGCAGACCCTCGGCAGCCATCGCGCGCAGGGCACACAACTCGCGCTCGCGCTCGGATGCGACCTGTGCCACCACGGGCGCGTACGCATCGCGGGCACGCACGCAGGCAAGCGCCGCCGCCTGGCTCAACACGTTGACCGAATAGATCTGGCGAATCGCCGCGAACACGTCGATGACCTCGGGCGCCGCGATCACATAGCCCAGGCGCGTGCCGGCGGCGCCGAACGCCTTGGACAGTGTATGCAGAATCACCAGGTTAGGATGCTCGGCAATAAGGCCTTGCGCCGTAGTTGCCGCGCCAAACGAATCGTCGGCAAACTCCACGTAGGCCTCGTCGACCATGACCATGCCGGGGCAGGCATCGCACAGAGCCGCAACAAAGTCGAGCGGCGCCACGTCACCCGTGGGATTGTTGGGCGAGGTCACGATCGCCAGATTGCACTCGGGAGCCGCCGCAAGCACCGCCGCCTGGTCGAGCTCAAAGGTCGCCGGGTCGCGCCACACGTCGCGCACCTCGGTCTGGCACAGCGACGCAAAGAACGCATACTCGCTAAAGCACGGCGGGCAGTTGAGCAGGGTCCGCCCCGCGCCGCCAAACGCCAGCAGGAAGTTATAGAGTAGCTCGTCGCCGCCGTTGCCCACGCAGATGATCTCGCGCGTCACGCCATGCCAGGCAGCAAGCTCGTCGCGCAGGTCGTTGGACATGGGATCGGGATAGCGGTTGAGCGGTGCGGCAGCCAAGGCCGCATCAACCGCCTCGCGCACGCCGGCCGGCACGGGATAGGTGTTCTCGTTGGCCGAAAGATTGATGCGCGTGGGCGTAAAGTTGGGATCGTAGGGCTCGATGCCGGTCAAGTAGGGCTGGACGAGCTCCTTCATGCGGGGCGTCAGCTCGGCCATATTAGGCCTCCTCGCCGGTCGCGCCAGCGGCACCGCCCGCAGCCGCCGCCAGGTCCACGCCCTCAGCAACCGTCGCCACGGCGTCGCCCGGCCAGGCGACCTTGGTCAGGTCGGCCGCAGCCAGTGACTCGGCACTCACGGCATCCTCGCCCTGCTCCAGCACGCGACGACGCAGGGCAGCAGAAAGCGCGTGCGCCCACAGGCCCTCGGCCTCGGCTAGACGCTGTGTGGCGGGAGCGTCAGAGAGCAGGCCCTCGGGCGTATAGCAAATGACGCTCGAGCGCTTAACGAACTCTTCGACCGAAAGCGGGTTGGAGAACATGGCCGTGCCGCCGGTTGGCAGCGTGTGGTTGGGACCGGCAACATAATCGCCGAGCGGCTCGGAGCTCCAAGCGCCCACAAAGATGGCGCCGGCGTTGCGAATGCCGCCGAGCAGGCCCATCGCGTCCTTGCAGTGCAGCTCCAAGTGCTCGGGCGCC
>DBFOPP010000049.1:0-7259 GCA_048428865.1 Collinsella sp. | reverse complement strand
CGGAAGCTAAGCCCCATCGCGCCGAGAGTACTGCGGGGTCAGCCCGTGGGAGGCCAGGGCGCCGCTGACCGGTGGACGGCACCGAGCCGTACGCTTGAACTGAGAAGGGGGAGGCCTCGCGGCCTCCCCCTTTTTTGCGTTTACGGGCTTTTGTCTCACATAGTAGCTGTGTTTTATAACCCTCGTTTGTCGCATCTTCTGTGAACGGGCTACAATAACTTAGTCTGTGCGATATGGAGGTGAACATGGCTGAAGCTGGTATCGGCGTTGATATCGTCGAGATTTCCCGCATGAAATCAATTCTTGAAAAGACGCCGTCGTTTGCTCGGCGTGTGTTTACCGAAGAAGAGCGTGCGTATTGCGATGCATCATCGCGTCCCGCTGCTCACTATGCGAGCCGCTTTGCTTCGCGCGAGGCGGTACTTAAAGCTCTCGGCACGGGTTTTAGTCAAGGCGTGGGTCGCAAGGATGTTTCGGTTACGCGTGATAAACTCGGCAAACCGAAGGCGCTGCTTTCGGGCCGTGCTCTCGAGATCGCTCAAGAACTGGGTGTTGTTGAGGTCGCTCTTTCCATTACGCTTACAGGAGACTTGGCCGTTGCGAATGCCATCGCGATTACCGAAGATGCTCGGCCTAAGCCAAAAGAGGAAAAGGTGAGCACCAAGAAACGCGTAGCGCAGACATTTAAAGAGGCTCGCTCTGTTTTAGATGAGCTTGAGCAGCTGCAGAATTCAGCATTGACGGAGCACCTGGGCGATGCTTCGCAAGATACGCTAGGAGCATAGATGAAACCGGTTTTGAGTACCGAAGAAGTCGTTCGTCTCGAGGATATCATCGAACGCGAAGGGACTTCGAAGGCCGAGCTTATGGAGCTAGCGGGTGAGTTTGCCGCCAACGAGGTCTTGAAGCTCAATCCCGATCGGGTTCTCGTTCTGGTCGGTTTTGGTAATAATGGCGGCGACGGTTGGGTTGCCGCCGATATCCTGAGCCATAAGGGTGTGGACGTGGATATCGTTTCTCCGGTTGAGCCGGATGAGATTCCTGCTGCTCTGGCACGTCATGTTGCTCGTCGTACTGCCGGCCGCGATGTGCACGTTTGCGTCGGCCCCTCGCGTGACGAACTCGAGGTTTTGATCGATAAGGCCGATGTTGTTGTCGATGCCATTTTTGGTACCGGTTTCCACGGAAATCTGCGTGCGCCGTTCTCCATCTGGATTCCTACGGTCAATGAATGCGCCGATTGTGTCGTATCCATTGATGTTCCCTCGGGCCTGAATGCCGAGACGGGCGTTGTTGATGACGACTGCATTCGTGCCGAGCATACGGTGACGATGATTGCGCCCAAGATTGGTCTGTATAGCGCTGATGGTCCTGAGTATGCTGGCGATTTGATCTGCGGCAATCTTTACGACCGTCTTGACGAGGTCATCGATGATGTCGACCACGCCGCCGAGATTGTCGAGCCCGGTGACTTAGTTGATTACTTTGCCCCACTACCTACGAATATCGATAAGTATTCCCGTGGCTCTGTGCTTATTGTCGCCGGATCTGCGCAATATCCTGGTGCTGCCATTATGGCGGCCAAGTCTGCAGCTCGCGCGGGTGCTGGTTACGTGGCAGTCGCGGCTCCTGACGCCTGCGCCAATCTTATTCGCATGGCACTTCCTTCGATTCCCGTCTTTGCTATTCCGTCTGATTCCCGCGGCTCCTTTGGCGCCGCTGCGCGCATGACGGTGTGCGAGATTGCAAAGAAGTACAGCTGTGTACTGTGCGGTCCCGGTATGACGACATCTGCCGGCGCTATGCAGGTGGTTTCGGGCTTGCTCGAGCTTGATGTGCCGCTTATTTTGGACGCCGATGCACTCAACTGCCTTGCTAAGATTGCCATTGACGGTATTGATAGTAATCCCGAGATGTATCGTCGCGAGCAGCCGTTGGTTATGACGCCGCACTATCGTGAGCTTTCGCGTCTGGTTGCCGGTGACGAGGTGAACGACCTTGGTACCGCGATTGCGGCCGCGCAGAAGGTTGTCTGGGCTGCAGGCTCCGACAATCTGGTGGTCATTGCCAAGGGGCCGACGACGGCTATCTGTGGCGTTGAGCGTGTGTTGCTGCCGCTCTCGGGTCCGGCTTCTCTAGCAACTGCCGGTTCGGGTGATGTTCTCGCGGGTATTTTGGCCGGCACGCTTGCCACCATGCGCGACGAGATGGATCGTTGGGAGTTGCTGTATTCGTACGCCGTCGCACTTCACAGCTACGCCGGTTTTGCCGCGGCGACGGAGTATGGTGAGAAGAGCGTTATCGCGACCGATCTTATCGACTTGATCGGTCCTGCCATGGAGCTGGCGGCAAAGGATGCGCTCGAAGATCTGGGAATCATGGACGAAGGGTCGGATGACTAATCATGAATAAAGCCGATTTGACGCGCTGGTCCTGGGTCGAGATCGACCGTGGGGCGCTCCGTCGTAACACGAGGGCCTACAAGAACTTGCTGAATCCACGTCAGCGCCTGTGCTGCGTGGTCAAGGCCGATGCTTATGGCCATGGAGCTGTTGAGTGCGCCAAGATCATGTATTCGGCCGGTGCCGACATGTTTGCCGTGGCGACGGTTAACGAGGGCGTTGAGCTCCGACAGGGCGGGATTACGAAACCCATCCTCATCCTAAGCGAGCCGCCTATCGAGGCCATTCCGACGTTGCTCGAGTTTGATATCATGCCCTCGGTCTATACGTCTGACTTTGCTCTTGCGTATGGCGAATGTGCCGTCGCGGCGGGCAAAGTGGGCAAGTATCATCTCGCCATCGAGACGGGCATGAATCGTATCGGCGTTCACTACACGCAGGTGCTCGACTTTGTCCGCGGTATAAATTTCCATCGCGGTATTCAGTGCGACGGCGTATTTACGCACTTCGCCACGGCCGATGAACCTTCGGGCTGGGACTACAAACTGCAGTGTCAGCGCTTTACCGAGGCCGTTCAGGCCATTAAGGATGCGGGCTTTGAGTGCGGTATCGTGCACTGCGCCAACACGCCGTCCTCGATGCTCGACCCTTCGATGCATTTTGATATGATTCGCGCCGGCGTTGGCTTGTATGGAATGCAGCCGTGCGAGCTGAGTGGCCGCGTGATGCAGCTTGATCCCGTTATGAGCGTCCATGCGCGTGTGACGCGCGTGGCACACCCTGCGATGGGTGAGGGCGTGGGCTACGGTTTTACCTACCGCGTACCGCGTACGCGCGTTCAGATCTGCACGCTGCCGATCGGTTATGCCGATGGCCTATCGCGTACGCTTTCCAATCGTATGGATGTGCTGTATCGCGGCGAGCGTGTGCATCAGGTTGGCAATATCTGCATGGACCAGTTTATGGTCGCCATTCAGTCCAACCCGGCACACGAGATTCCCGAGGCCGAGTATGGTGACGAGATGATCATTGTCGGCCGCGATGGCGATGCCGAGATCACTATGGACGAGATGGCCCGACTGCGCGGAACGATTAACTACGAGGTCGCCTGCGGCTTTGGCATGCGTCTCGACAAGGTCTACGTGTAGGAGCCGCTATGGGCGTCATGCACATCCCCGGCCATACCCATCAGGCACCACGTGAGGTCGCACTCGAGGAAATTGAGGCCGTTCTGGGCGATTGTCACCTCTGCCAGCTCTACCAGTCGCGTCACAATATCGTGTTTGGCGTGGGAAACCCCCGCGCTCGCGTGATGTTTATTGGTGAGGCGCCGGGCCGCAATGAGGATTTGCAGGGCGAGCCCTTTGTGGGGGCGGCAGGCGAGGACCTCAACGGCATTTTGTCGCTGGCGGGCCTCAAACGCGAAGACGTCTACATTGCCAACGTGCTTAAGTGCCGCCCGCCGGGAAACCGCAATCCGCGTCCCGAGGAAGTGCTGGCTTGCTCGCCGTTTTTGCGTGAGCAGATTCGAAGCATCTGGCCCGATATTATCGTGACGCTCGGCAACCCCGCGACGCACTTTGTGCTTAAGACCGAGATTGGCATTACTAAGCTGCGCGGCAGGTTCCACCAGATGGGGCATTTTGTAGTAATGCCCACGTTCCATCCGGCAGCAGCGCTGCGCAATCCGGCGTGGCAGGAGCTGCTGGAGGAAGACTTTAAGATGCTGGGCGACTATCTGGAGCGACATCCCGCACCAGAGGACGCCTCGGAATAATAAGGAGCATATATGTCCCTGGAGCGCCTGGGGGTAGGTACTTACAAAACGACTTGCGCTGCCGATACGGAGTACTTTGGCGAGCTAATTGCACCGTGCCTTGAGGACGGCGATGTGCTCATCCTGACCGGTGGCCTGGGAGTGGGCAAAACTCACTTTACCAAGGGCGTCTCGCGCGGGCTGGGCGATGGGCATATGGTTACGAGCCCTACGTTTGCGCTCATGGCCGTTCACGATCAAGGTCGTATTCCGCTGTTTCACTTTGATCTATACCGTCTGGAGCATGCCTACGAGCTCGAGGATACGGGCATTTTCGATGTGCTGGGCTATGAGGGTGCTTGCCTGCTGGAATGGGGCGAACAATTCCAGGACGAGCTGACGGATGAGTATCTTTCGGTGACGCTCAAGCGTGATGAGGGCGACAGCGATGTGCGAACGATAACGCTCGAGGCGCACGGTGACCGCGCAATGGAGCTTTCCCATTTGATTGATAAGGCTGTACAAGATGAGCTTGCATAACGACAACGCGCTGGTGGTGGCGCTCGATACCTCGACCGACATGCTTGCCTGCGCGGCAAGTTGGATTGATAGACAGACGGGCGAGACGAAGCTCGTGAGTGGCGACCACATGTGTCGCCGTCACGCCAACGTTGAGCTCGTGAATACCGTTGATGGTGTGCTGGCTCAAGCCGGTCTGGATCGCAGCGATGTTGGTTGCTACGTGGTCGGCCGCGGCCCGGGGTCGTTTACGGGTGTGCGCATCGGCATCTCCACTGCCAAGGGCCTCGCACGTGGTGCCAATGTTCCGCTGCTGGGCGTGTCGACGCTTGACGCTTGCGCTTGGACGGCGTGGAAGGCTGGCGTGCGCGGCAAGCTTGGTATCTTGGCCGATGCTATGCGCGGTGAGGTATATCCGGCGCTGTATATGCTGGTCGATGAGGGCCCCGAGCGTCAATTTGAGCGCGAACACGTGGTCAAGGCCGCCGTGGCGCTTGATGAGTGGCGTCAGACCGCGGGCTGGGATCAGGTTCAGCTAACTGGTGACGGTCTCGTGCGTTATGGCAAGCTGCTGGGTGAGGACGAGATCGCCCGCTGCGTGGAGCGCGACCTGTGGTGGCCTTCGGGCGAGGGCTTGCTGCTCGCGCACGCTGCGGGTGACGGCGATCCGGCTCGCGTCCTGCCGATTTACACGCGCCTTTCGGATGCCGAGGAAAACGAGCGCAAGCGTCTTGGTCTTGCCGAGAGTGCGCAGAGCGAAATTACGGGCGTTGCCGATGAGCTCGCCGGTCGTCATCTGCAGTTCCGTCCCATGGGCGCGGCGGATGCCGAGGGCGCGAGCGCGTTAGAGGCTGCCTGCTTTGAAGGTGCCGGACACAAGGCGTGGACGCCGGGCATGTTCCTGTCCGAACTGGGCGAGGACGTCGCTGCGCCGCGTAGTTGGTGGGTGGCACACGACGACGGCAAGCTGCTGGGCCTTGCCGGCGGTATGGTCGTGGACGGTGATGTGCAGATTCTGGATGTCGCCGTCGACCCGGCACATCGCCGTGAGGGCATTGCCCGCAAGCTGCTGTCGCATGTGAGCTATGATGCCCAGATGCTCGGCTGCACCACGGCTTCGCTCGAGGTTGAGGACGGCAATGAGGGCGCGATTGCGCTCTATAACGCTCTGGGCTTTACCGAGGCTGGCCGTCGCCGCGGCTACTATGGTGCCGGCAAGGACGCCATCGTCATGACGGCCCCGCTGCCCCTGGTACTTCCGGTCGACAATGCTTCGCCCGAGCCGACGGCGGCAGAGCAGCGCGTATGGCCGCTGCCTGCGCCTGGGCGCTCCGAGGGGGAGCGTGCCGAAATTGAGCGCCGCCGCCTAGTGCTCGCTATCGAGAGTTCCTGCGACGAGACGGCCGTGGCGATTATCGATGCGGATGGCAATATGCTGGCCAACCAGGTGTCGACACAGATTGATTTCCATGCCCGCTTTGGCGGCGTGGTGCCCGAGATCGCCTCGCGCAAACACGTTGAGGTGATTGTGAGTGTCGTGGATGCGGCGCTCGAGGATGCCGCAGCATCGCTGGGCCTTACGGGCGGAGCCATTGCACCAAGTGAGCTTGCCGCCGTGGGCGTGACGCAGGGTCCGGGCCTGGTGGGCGCGCTCGTGGTTGGCGTCGCCTTCGCCAAGGGCTTTGCCTACGCTGCTGGCAAGCCGCTCGTGTGCGTCAATCATCTTGAGGGTCATCTGTTTGCCAACCTGCTGGCGCAACCCGACCTCAAACCGCCGTTTATCTTCACGCTTGTCTCGGGTGGGCACACCATGCTCGTGCACGTGAAGGCGTGGGGCGACTACGAGGTGCTCGGTGAGACGCTCGACGACGCTGTGGGCGAGGCCTTCGACAAGGTAGCCAAGGCGTTGGGTCTGGGCTATCCCGGTGGCCCCATCATTTCCAAGCTGGCCGAGACGGGCAACCCCAAGGCGATCGATTTCCCCCGTGCGCTTAACAGCAGGGGAGACTATCGCTTCTCGCTTTCGGGCCTTAAAACCGCTGTGACGCTCTACATTGAACAGGAGACCAAGGCCGGGTGCACGATTCACCTGCCCGATCTGGCAGCTTCGTTTGAGGCAGCTGTCTTTGACGTGCAGTACAAGAAGGCCAAAAACGCATTGCACGCTACCGGATGCAAGGAATACTGCATCGGTGGCGGCGTCTCGGCCAACCCGCATCTGCGCGAGATGATGATCAAGAAGCTTGGGCGTCAGGGGATTCGCGTAACGGTGCCGCCCTTGTCTGCCTGTACCGATAACGCCGCCATGATCGCGGAGGTCGCTCGCCGTAAATTCGACCGAGGTGAAATCTCGCCGTTCGACGTCGACGCCGATCCGAACATGACGCTGTAGCTGGTACGGCGCGGTCCCCGGACGGAGGGGCCGGATATAAGGTTTCCTGCTCTACAGTCCTGCGCAAGACGAAGGCCACATTAAGTGGCCTTCTTTGCGTGCGGAACTCGCGATAAACCTTATATCCGGCCCCTCCGTCCGGGGACCGCGCCGTACCAGCTACAGCGTCATGTTCGGATCGGCGTCGACG
>DBFOPP010000048.1:0-21913 GCA_048428865.1 Collinsella sp. | reverse complement strand
GCGCCGGTTTGACCGGCCCGTCACGGGTCAATCTGCAGTGCGGCCCGAACCCCGTGAGGGCCGGCGCCTTTAGACGCGTGCCGGAAATCCAAGGGTTATACCCTAAGAGCAAACCACCCCTTTTAGGGGTGGTTTTGATTTTAGCTGGTGGCGATGATGAGGGCCGGACGCGCGCTGCCGGTGGTCTCGGCGATTGAGGTGGCGACGGCATGATCGGGGTCGCGGTCCATCACGATGGTGTTGACATCGGTCAGTTCGGCAAAGCGGTACATGCCTCGTCCGTTAACCTTGCTGTTGTCCATGAGGGCGACGCTTTGACGGGCGGCGGAGATCATGGCTGTTTTGGTCTCGGCCATCTGCGGAAAGTCGGTCGTAAAGCCGCAGCCGGGAACAAAAGCGCCGGGGCACATGACGGCAAGGTCGGCGTGGACCGTTTGAAGCGCCTGCATAGTGAGCGGTCCGTACAGATAACGATGGCCTTTGCGCAGCGCCCCGCCCAGCATGACGACATCGACCGAGGGCATGCTCTCGTCGATATAATCGGCAATGGTAATGTCCGCCGTGATGACGGTGATGCCATCGCGCTGGTCGAGGAGCCGGACAAATTCGAGAGCGGTGGTGCCCGAGTCTACGAGCAGCGTGTCGCCGTCATTGACGAGCTCGATGGCGCTTTGCGCGATGGCCTGCTTGGCGGCGACATTGACGTTGATGCGGCGATCCTGGGTGGATACGGTCAACCGCTTCTGGAGCGACACGGCGCCGCCATGCGTGCGACGCAGCTTGCCGGACTCGGCGAGCGCGTCTAGGTCGGCACGGGCGGTAACGGAGGACACGCCAAAGGTCTGGGCGATTTCTGCCACCTGCACCGAGGCGTTATGCTCGAGCATCTCCATGATGGCGGAACGACGCTCATCGGCGAAAGCTCGGGTTGTTGCGTGGGCCATAGTTGCTCCATCATCGTCTGAAATTTGCAGGAATTGTGTTGACTCTATTTTCGTTCATTTTCTTTTTGAGTAAGAAAACACCTTTCGATTACTTATCTTTTCTATAAAAGAAAGACGCTGAACGCTCAAAATTCAATATCGAACATGTCCACTCGGCTCAAATTCCTTCCGTTTACTTTTCAAAAACGACTGTATTGACCTGCATGGGCTCAATATCTCGCGCGTGTAAAGCCGCTGAATTTCATACAATGAGCGCAGCAAAACGCAAGGTAAAACGCCTTGTGAACAACTACGCCCGATGTCCAGATGCGGGCGAGGGAGAGGAGCAAACGCTCATGGCACTTGTTACCACCGAAAAGATGCTCAAGGACGCTCAGGCCGGCCACTACGCTGTTGGCGCGTTCAACGTCGAGAACCTCGAGTTTGTTATGGCCGTTCTGGCCGCTGCCGAGGAGACCAAGTCCCCCGTCATCATGCAGACCACCCCGGGCACCATCAAGACCGCTGGTCTGGACTACTTCTACGGCATGGTCAAGGCTGCCGCCGAGCGCGCTTCCGTGCCCGTCGCTCTGCACCTCGATCACGGCGATGGCTATGACCGCTGCATGCAGGCTTTCCGCACCGGCTACACCTCTGTCATGATTGACGGTTCGCACGAGTCCTTCGAGGACAACATCGCCCTGACCAAGTCCGTCGCCGATGCTGGCCGCGCCATGGGCGTGCCCGTCGAGGCAGAGCTCGGCAAGGTTGGCGGCAAGGAGGACGACGGTCCCGCGGTTGAGGGCGAGAGCCCCTACACCGATCCGGCTGAGGCCAAGGAGTTCGTCGAGCGTACCGGCTGCACCTCCCTCGCAATTGGCGTTGGCACCAGCCACGGTGTGTACACGAGCGATCCGCACATCGAGCAGTCCGTGGTCAAGGCCATCCGCGACGCCGTCGACGTGCCGCTGGTCCTGCACGGCACCTCCGGTGTGCCCGATGAGCAGGTTGCCGAGGCTGTGAAGAACGGCATCTGCAAGGTTAACTACGCCACCGAGCTGCGTCAGGCCTACACCAAGGGCTTCATGGCCTACATGGCCGAGAACCCTGCCTGCTTCGACCCCAAGAAGCCGGCCAAGGAGGGCATGCGTGAGATCACCGAGCTGGTTAAGATCCGCATGACCAACCTCAACTCTGTGGGCAAGGCAGAGTAACAGCAAGGGTACTCTGATCCCACCGGACGGCTTGGGCGGGTCCCCGTACTTAGTTTCCAAAACGTCCTCGCGCATGAAGGCCCCCGTTGCCTCGCTTCTACGAAGCGTTGGCAACGGGGGCCTTCGCGCTGCGGAATGATTTTGGAAACTAAGTACGGGACCCGCCCAAACCGTCCTGCTCAATCGCCCTTGTGGCGTTGGGGCTGAAAGGGTGGGACGCGTGGGTTACTTGGTTGTTAGGGTTAGCAGGTCGTTGGGGGTTTCGAGGTTGTAGGTGGCATTTGGGATGTCTTGGTGTGATCCCCATGCTGCTCTGGCAAAACTGACCCCTGCCGAAGTTGCGCATTGTTCGTCGTAGACAGTGTCGCCAACGTAGACGACGTTGCCAGGATTCGCGCCCGTACGCCGGAGATATTCGAGCATGGGTGCGGGTGCCGGTTTATGTTCGGTTGTGTCTTCGACAAGGATGATGTGCTCAAAATACCTATCGAAACCAAGGGGTGCAATTTCTTTTGCGTATTCGTCGCGCGCACGTGAGGAGATGATGCCAAGTTTGCAGCCGCTATCGGCGAGTGTTGCGATGACTTCAGGCAAACCTGGAAACACGCTGATGGTGCTTTTAAAACTGGCGGCAACTTGGCACCAGCGATCCAAAGTTGCCTGTGAGTAGATCCCAAGTTTCTCAAGGGCGTTCTTGCCGGGTATGCCGAGGGCAAATTCAAGCTCGTGTCGGGGGAGCGTTTTGCCGGTTTCTTCTTGGACAATCTGGCCAAGCGATGACAGCACGCTTTCTTCTGTATCTGCCAATGTCCCATCAACGTCAAACACGATATGGTCAAAGTACTTCATATAGTAGCTCCTATCCGTTGTTTGCCTGCAAGTTTGATGCAGTGACAGAAGAAGGGCTAGCGGGATTTCTGCCTGGTACTATCGAGATTCTGCCTCGCTGCTCGATAGCTCGAAGGAGTGCATCCCATTTGTTCTTTAAATACCTGGCCAAGATGGCTTGCTGTCGCAAAGCCGCATTGGCGCGCGACTGTCTGTACCGTTCGCGTGGTGTGTGCCAAAAGTTCGCAAGCACGGTTTATGCGGTATGCGCGTAGATATGCCGCCGGGGTCGTTCCTGCACAAGTTTCGATAATGCGGTAACACTCTCTTTCGCTTACGCCGGCTGCAGATGCCATCTGGGGCACATCTATAGCGGCTGCATAGTTTGCGCGGATATAGTCCAGGATTGCCTTGAACTGTACGTCGCGGTTGGTCATCCAAGAGGCGTTGTCGGAGGAAAAGAGCGGTTCGGCCTTGGCGTAAATCTGAATCCAGAGCTCTGACAAGCAATTCCGAAGCGCCATCTCGTTCTGCGGCCGTTGAAGGTCGTGGTTAAAGGAACTCTTCAGTAAATCGATAAAGGGCATATCTTCGGGGTTGGTGGGCGACCATTTGAGCACATCGACGCCTCGACATTGCAGCAAAGGATTGATATAGCGCTTTTGAAGGCGTCCCGCGGGATCGCCGAGCATCGACGGCTGAAAGATATGCAACATTTGAATGGCTGGTGCCGAATTGGGTGATTGCAGCGTGCTGTGCAAAACGCCGCCGTTGATAAAGCCGGCGGACCCTTCCTCAAAGCGCACGTGTTCATGAGCCGCGCGCGTTCGATAGTCAATCGCTCCCTGCTCCATGTAGAAAAGCTCAACTTCGGAATGCCAGTGCCAGGGGACGGAATTGCCCGGATAGCGAGCGAATTCTGCGCGTTCGGCAATATAGGGCCAGTCTTCGGCGGTCTCGGGAAACGCTTCTTCGCGTCCCCCGCGGTGCAATTCTATGTGATCCATGTTTCGCATGGCATCAGTATAAAGCGCGATGGGCTTAGATTGCTCTTGCCTGTTCGGGGAATGCCTGGTCTAGTGAGGCTTGGAGCTTTTCGAACGATGCTCGCAAGTTGAGATTCTGGTCGGTTGAGCGTTTGGCTTTTGTGGTGGGGGAGTCGAGGAGACCGTTTCTCTGTGTCGGGGGGAAGGAGAAAAGGTTTGCATGTGTTTGGGATGGCTGCTGTGCTGCGCCATTGGAAGAATGCATGCTTATGCGGCCTCCTCGATGTCCACCAAAAGATTGCGCACTGGGTGTGCTGCTAGGTCCCGTGCGTTGGCAGTATTATGCCGCGGCTGTTGCAAAGAAGCGCTAAAGAAAGGCTTAATCAGGTTTGGTGTTACGATGAAACTGCAGGTCAGAGGTATCGAATAACACCTTTGAAAGGTTTTGAGCTTAAGGGCTTTCTAAGGTTTGTGACGTGGATGTGGCGCGGACGTGCGGAGCGTGTGAATGCTCGCTGTTAGCGCTGAGGCTCTGCGGCGCGCACCTGTTCGATGACCTTTTCTATCGTGGCGTCGATGCGGTCTTTTTTGAGCTCGCATTCCCAGATGGTTATGGGTGTCCAGCCCATTTGAGTGAGTGCTGCCACAGCGGTGCGGTCGCGCTCGACGTTGCGACGGAACTTTGCTTCCCAAAACTCAACGTTGCGCTTGGGCTGGCTCGGATTGCACTTAGGGCAGCGGTGCCAAAAGCAGCCGTTGACGAAGATGGCGATCTTGCGTCCGGGGAAGGCGATATCGGGTTTGCCGGGAACCTTCCATTCCAAGCGATAACCCGTAAGGCCCGCGGCGCGCAGGCGCTGGCGAACGAGCAGCTCGGGCTTGGTGTTGGCGCGCTTGTTGCCCTTCATTGACTTTTTGATGGCGGCGCGACGGCGCACCAGTTCACGCTCGTCGGCGGAAAGGTCCGAGGTATCGATGCCGTCCAGCAGGCCGGGCTTGGGACGCTTTTTGCTGCGGCGCTTAGGTGCGCGCTTGGGTTTGGCGGCTGTGTTGGGCGCGGCGTCATCGGCGGAGCTTGCCTCGAGCCGGTCTTCCTTCAACTCAATCAGCGCATCGATAAGCCCTTTGTCGGCGGGCATCCACTCAACGGTGGCAAGCGAGGTGCGTGGAATCCAGCGGATATCGAGCTGGCGGTCGTGCTTCTGGGGCTCGCCGGACTCTTTGGCCATCGAGCAGTAGTAGCACTCCATGGAGAGATGGAAATCGGGGTAGTCGTACTCAACGGTATAGAAATCGCGCAGGTTGGTGACTTTTACCTGCAGTTCTTCCATGAGCTCGCGGCGTACGGCGTCCTCGGGCGTCTCGCCGCGCATGAGCTTGCCACCGGGGAACTCCCAAAGTCCCTGCATGTCGCCGTAGCCGCGCTGCACGGCAAGCAGCTCGTCAGATCCATCCTTGCGAATGATCCCAGCGGCAACATGAACAGTCTTCAACAGGAGTCCTCTCTCAACATCAACACATGGCAGGGTAGCTACCCGTACCTTACACAAC
Source organism: Collinsella sp. (assembly GCA_048428865.1). GTDB lineage: Bacteria > Actinomycetota > Coriobacteriia > Coriobacteriales > Coriobacteriaceae > Collinsella. The sequence goes on along the minus strand of DBFOPP010000048.1, from coordinate 16,411 downwards.
GGTAAGGCAAGCGTAAGCCATATCGATGGTAGCCGACTCGTCTTCTTGCGACCATAGATGCCGTAGACTAATTGCAAGAAAGGACTCGGTATGCAAACCACGCACATGGCGACCCCGGTACTGGAGGTCGCGCATCTCGAAAAGGTATACGGAGCGCTAGGCAACGTGACCCGCGCGCTCAACGACGTCAGCTTTACCGTCAACCGCGGTGAATTCGTTGGCATCATGGGCGCTTCGGGCTCGGGCAAGTCGACGTTGCTCAACTGCGTGTCGACCATCGATAGCGCCACAAGTGGCACGATCCGCATTAACGGTCAGGACGTGACGCGCATGAAGCAGGCCAAGCTCTCGCAGTTCCGCCGCGAGGAGCTCGGCTTTATCTTCCAGGACTCCAACCTGCTCGATACGCTCACGGCACGCGAGAATATCGCCCTGCCGCTCACCATTGCCCACACAAACTCGGCAGAGATCTCGACCCGCGTGCAGGATGTGGCAGCGCGCCTGTCCATCAGTCAGGTGCTCGACAAGTATCCCTACCAGATGTCCGGCGGTCAGCAGCAGCGCGTTGCCGCGGCTCGCGCGCTCGTCACCGACCCCACCATGATCATGGCCGACGAGCCCACCGGCGCCCTCGATTCCAAGAGCGCCCGCCTGCTGCTCGAGAGCCTGGAGGCCCTCAATCGCCGCCTGCGCGCCACCGTGCTCATGGTCACGCATGACAGCTTTGCCGCCAGCTACACGAGCCGCGTGCTGTTTATCCGCGACGGCAAGATCTTCACCGAGCTGCGCCGCGGCGACACCGACCGTCGCGAGTTCTTCGACCGCATTATGGAGGTCGTTGCCATGATGGGCGGTGAGGGCTCCGATGCTCTGTAAACTCGCTTGGGGCAACGTCCGCCGTGCCGGCCGCGACTACCTCGTCTACCTTTTGACGCTCACCCTGGGCGTCACGGTCTTCTATGCCTTTAACACCATCTCGATGCAGGTCGACATCGCCGGAATCGATGAAGAGGGCTTGGCGCAGGTTATGGGCAGCACACTCGGCGACCTGACGTACTTTTTGGCCGGTGTCATGGCCTTTTTGATGGTGTACGCCAATAACTTCATCATGAAACGCCGCAAGAAGGAGTTTGGCCTGTACCAGGTGCTCGGCATGGGGCGCGGGCGCGTCGCCACGATCATGGCGCTCGAGACCGTGATAGTATCGGTCGTGGCCTTTGTCGCCGGCATTGTGCTGGGTGTGGGACTCTCCCAGCTCATGACGTTCTTTACGGCCTCGCTCTTTAAGACACAGATCGCCAATTTCCACTTCTTTTTCTCGGTGCATGCGTTCAATCTGACCCTTGCCTGCATGCTCGTAATGTTTGTGCTCACGCTACTGCTGAACCTTCGCGCCGTGCGTCGTACCAAACTCATCGAGCTTATGGGTGCCGAGCGTCGCAACGAGAGCATCAAGACACGCAACCCCTGGATTGCGATTGCCATCTTTGCCGTGGGCGTGGTGCTTGTGGGCGTGGCCTATTACCGTCTGCTCCGTGATGGGTTCCCGCTAACCGCGACGGACAGCAAGCTGCAAGAGGCCATGAACCAGTTTGGTATTACGACCGCTATGGTTACAGTTGGCACCTTTGCCCTGTTCTGGGGACTCTCGGGCATGCTCATCAAGCTGCTGCAGAGCCTGCGCGGCGTGTATTGGCGCGGCCTCAACATGTTTACCGTGCGCCAGCTTGCGGCCAAGGTCAACACGGTGTGCTTTTCGATGGGTGTCATCGCGATGCTCCTGTTTTTGGCCATCACCTCGGTGACGTGCGGTATGTCGATTGCCAACGTGATGAACGAAAACCTGGAGCGCTATAACCCTGTTGACGTGTCTCAGACGTATGCCTATTACACGCCCGATACGCTCGACTACTACAAAGAGTATGTCAATCCGTCTGAAGCCGATCGCATGGTGCTGGCCGATAGTACGGTCGATTTGTACCCCGCATGGCACGGTAAGGGCAAGTCGGCGGGCAACAACGACGAGACCGGCAAGAAGGTCAATATCGCCGATGTTGCCGGTGAGCATGTGCAGATCGATTCGTATCTGAGTTACCCAGTTGGCGGCTCGAATCCTTCGGTGACCCCAAGTGAGATGTGCAAGATCATGGGCGAAAAGCTTCCCAAGGCGTTCGGGGGTAGCAATGCCGATGCGATGGGTCTGTTTGTGACGCCGGCGAGCCAGTACAACAAACTGCGCCAGATGATGGGCGAGGAGCCGGTGCACATCGGTCACGACCAGTATCTGCTCACGTGTGATATGGGCGGCGAGCTGGTCGACATGTACACCAAGTATATGGCTGGCGGCCATGCCCTTACCTTGGGTGGGCATACGCTCAAGCCCGCAACCGATAAGTCGGACGAAGATACGGCGGCCATCGCCAACTCGGCGATGGGCAGTAATCCGGGTACCGTCGTCGTTGCCGACGAGCTGTTGTCCCAACTTAATCTGCAGCCGTATTCCAGTAGCCTGCTCGTTAACTACAAACAGGGGATGGATACGACCGAGGCAGACGAGAGCATTAAACACACTCTGCTCGACAATCTGCTCGTTGACGGCAAGGAGCCGGGGTCGTGGGGAATCTTTATCACACGCTCCGAGATGTACACGCAAGCAGCGCAAATGAACGGTCTTATTAGCTACCTAGCCATCTACATCGGCTTTGTATTGGTCGTTGCATGCGCGGCGATTCTGTCGATCCAGCAACTCTCCAACGTGGCCGACGGCAGCCGCAGCTATCGTGTGCTGGCACAGATCGGCTGCGACGACCGCCAGATTCGCCATTCGGTGATGGCGCAGCAAGCGGTATTCTTCCTGTTCCCGTTGGCAGTGGGCTTGGCGCACTCCTTTGTGGCGCTTAAGGTGATCATCGAGATGGTGAGCATATTCGGAAATATGAGCATCGGCGGCACCGTGGGCCTCACCTGTGCAATCTTCCTGGCAGCATACGGTGGCTACTTCCTGGTGACCTACCTCATGAGTGCCGGCATGGTACAAGCCGCCATAGCCACCCGCTACAGCGAGTAACAAGCGGGCAAAATCGTCGCAAAATCAGAGGCATATGACCGCCGCGAAGGGACTGGGGCCCTCTCGCGGCGGTTATTTTGCCTATCTGGTGCGTTTCGGATGCAAGTGAGTAGACTTTTTTGAACTTGCCGAGCACATCGCGACAAATGATCTATAAAACTGCAGGTCAGAGCTGTGGCGTGTTTAGGGTGTGCTTGGCCTCCTGCAAAAAGCCTACTCACTTGGTTTTTCTGCTAAAAGACCGCCACGAGGGAAGGCAACTCCCCCGGGTAGTCGTTGGGGACGTTCTTAAACGACTAGTCAAACAAGAACGCCCCCAATGACTACCCCAAGGAATGTCCCTGACTGCCGCATCCGGAGCATGACGACGCCGCAGGTAGAGGACGGACAGCGAGCGGGTCGCATTTGAGACAAGGTGGCGTGAAACGAAAGGGCGCTGACCTTCTGGTCGCGCCCTTGAAGTTGAACGTCAGATTGTCCAAATGCGGCCCGCGCAGCGTCGAGCCGTTACGGCGTCTGGTAAAACGCCGTAACCTACACCCGCTCCGCGATCTCGTGGATGAGGTAGTCGGTCTTTTCCCAGCCCAGGCACGGGTCGGTGATCGACTTGCCAAAGACACCGCCGTCGACCGGCTGGTTGCCATCCTCCAGGTAGGACTCGATCATAAAGCCCTTGACCAGCTTGGAGATGGACTCGTTGCGGCGGCAGCTGTCGAGTACCTCCTTGCAAATGCGATACTGCTCCAGCGGACGCTTGCCCGAGTTGTCGTGGTTGCAGTCGATGACCGCCGCCGGATTGGCATAGCCGGCGTGCTCGGTATAGCGCTCGGCCAGACGTTCCAGGTGTTCGTAGTGGTAGTTGGGGTAGGTGCGCCCATCGAGACCGATGTAGCCACGCATAACGGCGTGCGCGAGCGGATTGCCGTCGCACTCGACCTCCCAGTTGCGGAAGATGAAGCTCTGGTGCGCCTGGGCGGCGTAAATGGAGTTGAGCATAACGGTGGTAGAGCCGGCAGTGGGATTCTTCATGCCGACGGGTACCGAAATGCCGCTCGACACCAGGCGATGCTCCTGGTTCTCGACCGAGCGTGCGCCCACGGCAACATAGCTCAGCAGGTCGACGAGGTATTGGTAGTTGGACGGGTAGAGCATCTCATCGGCGGTAAAGAAGCCGGTCTCCTCGATGACGCGCAGGTGCATGTGGCGGATGGCCTTGACGCCCTCGAGCAGGTCGTCGGGAGCCTCGGGGTTGGGGTTGTGCAGAAGACCCTTGTAGCCGGTGCCCTTGGTGCGCGGCTTATTGGTGTAGACGCGCGGAATGATGATGAGCTTGTCCTTGACCTCTTCGGCGGTCTTGGCCAGTCGGTTCATATACTCGAGCACCGAATCCTCGCGGTCGGCAGAGCACGGGCCGATGATGAGCACCTTACGTGCGTCCTCGCCGGTAAAGACTTTGGCGACCTCGGCGTCAAATGCCTGCTTTTTGGCGGTAAGCTCGGCAGAAAGTGGCATTTCCTCGCGGATCTCCATGGGGATCGGCAGCCTGCGTTTGAATTCCATGGCCATAGGGGTCTCCTCAATCTATAGAATGAGCAATAAGCGTATTGTCGAATGCTCGGCATTATCCGCTGTCGCACGCTAAAGTGCAAGTCCTTGTCACCCCGAAACCTACCAAAAAGAGACAGGTTTATTTTGGCAGGTTTTATCTGGGTCACCGGTGGCGAATGCCGGGAGGGAGCGGCGCCGCGCGGGACCCTAAGGCTGTTGTCAGTTCCCCAGGAAATACCCTGTGGGCAAAAAATGCCAAATATGAGTACGGTTGCTAACCTAGTATCATATTGCCTTCGCAAAATAATAGACATAACAGCAAAATATGTTCATTACGCAAACACATATAAGTTCGCTATAGGATTGTTTGATCAATTTAGGGACGCGTGTAAGCCGTGAAAACGGCATTTGGGGCTGTTTTGGCTGTTACTAAAAAGGTAACAGTACTCAAATTTGCCATTTTTTGCCCACGGGGCCTCGAAGGGGCTGCCAATCAGGTCCCAGGGGAGGCGGTTTGAGGGTCGCAGAACAAAAACGGGGGCGCAGGTTGTCCTGCGTCCCCGTTCTCGGGCGTTATTCGTTCCCTGCAGCAGAATTTACGCCGCCTCGTCGAATTGCGAGTTATATAGGTCGGCGTAGAAGCCGCCCTGGGCGAGCAACTCGTCGTGCGTGCCCTTCTCGACGATATCGCCGTCGCGAATCACCAAGATCACGTCGGCGTTGCGGATCGTGGACAGGCGGTGCGCGATGACAAAGCTTGTACGGCCCTGCATCAGCGCATCCATGGCACGCTGGATGAGCTCCTCGGTGCGGGTGTCCACGTTGGAAGTCGCCTCGTCTAGAATCAGCGCCGGGCGGTCGGCCAAAATGGCACGGGCGATGGTCACGAGCTGGCGCTGACCCTGCGACAGGTTAGTGCCCTCCTCATTGATCATAAAGTCGTAGCCGCCGGCGAGCGTATGGATAAAGTGGTCGCAGCGCGCGGCACGTGCAGCGGCCTCGACCTCGGCGTCAGTCGCATCGGGGCGTCCGTAGCGGATGTTCTCGCGGATGGTGCCGTTAAACAGCCACGTATCCTGCAGCACCATGGCAAACTCGCCGCGCAGCGCCGCGCGATCCCAATCTCGCACGTCGACACCCTCGACGCGCAGCGAACCGCCGTCCACATCGTAGAAGCGCTGCAGCAGCTTAATGAGCGTGGTCTTGCCGGCGCCGGTGGGGCCGACGATGGCGATGGTCTGGCCGGGCTGCGCCTCGCAGCTAAAGTCGTGGATGATGGTCTTGTCGGGCGTGTAGCCAAACTTGACATGGTCAAACTCCACGTGGCCGGGGCGCTTCTCGGGAATCTGCGCGTCGGCCTTCTGCTCCTCCTCGGGCGCGGCCAGGAACTCAAACACACGCTCGGTGGCAGCTGCCATCGACTGCATCGTGTTGCTCACGTTGCCCAGCTGCTGCACGGGTTGCGTAAAGTTGCGAACGTACTGGATAAAGCTCTGAATGTCGCCGGGCGTGGCATTGCCGGTCAGCGCGAGCTGTGCACCCACCACGACGACGCCCACGTAGCCCATGTTGCCCACCAAGCTCATAAGCGGCATCATCAGACCCGACAGGAACTGCGAGCGCCAGCCACTAATAAAGAGACGGTCGTTTTGGCGGTCGAACTCCTCGATCGAGGCCTCGGCGCGGTCGAACACCTGAATGACGTTCTGGCCGGCAAAGTCCTCCTCGATAATGCCGTTGACGGCGCCCAGAACCTGCTGTTGCTCGCGGAAGTACGGCTGCGAGAAGTGAATCATCACGGTCAAGATAATCGCGGCGGCCGGCAGCGTGAGCACGGTGACGCCGGTAAGCGGTAGGCTGATCGAAAGCATCATGACGAGCACGCCGATAATCTGCGTCACCGACGTGATGAGCTGCGTCACGCTCTGGTTGAGCGACTGACCCAGCGTATCGACGTCGTTGGTGATGCGGCTGAGTACGTCTCCCTTGCTGTGGCCGTTGAAGTAACTCATCGGCACGACGGCAATCTTGGCGGCGATTTCCTTGCGCATGCGGTAGCAGATCTTTTGCGTGACGCCGGTCATGAGCCAGCCCTGGATGAGGCTGCAGACAGAGCTCGCCAGATACAGGCAGAGCAAAAAGCCGAGCGTCTTGGCGATCCAGTCAAAGTCAACGTCGCCGGTACCGTTGACCTTTGCGACCAGGCCTTCGAACAGCTTGGTCGTAACCTGGCCGAGCACCTTGGGTCCCACAATGTTAAAGATGACCGAGCACACGGCAAAGGCGACGGCGGCAAACACGGCAATCTTGTGCTGGCCGATATAGCCGAGCAGCTGCCTCATGGTGCCCTTAAAGTCCTTGGCCTTTTCGCCGCGGCGCATGCCACCCATGCGGCCCATGGGACCACGCTGGCGGGTGGGCTTGGGAATCTGAGTCTTGGTCTCGTCTGCCATTAGCGCTCGCCTCCTTCCGTGACAGCTGCAATTTCTTCTTGGGTAAGCCCCAGCTCTTCGGCGGAAAGCTGCGACTGTGCGATCTCCAGGTACGCCGGGCAGCTGTGCAGCAGCTCCTCGTGCGTACCGGTGCCCACCACGTGGCCGTCGTCGAGCACGATAATCTGGTCGGCGTGCATGATGGTCGCGATGCGCTGGGCCACGACCACGAGTGCGGCGTCGGTAACGTTTTTGGCCAGCTCCTCGCGCAGGCGCGCGTCGGTCTTGTAGTCGAGGGCACTAAACGAGTCATCGAACACCACAACCTCGGGCTTTTTGGCCAACGCGCGGGCGATGGCCAGACGCTGGCGCTGACCACCCGAGACGTTGGAGCCGCCCTGGCTAATGGGGGAGTCGTAGCCGCCCTCGCGCTCGGCGATAAAGTCCTCGGCCTGGGCGATGCGTGCCGCCCGGTGCATGTCATCATCGCTCACCATGTCGCCGGCAAACTTGAGGTTGCTCTCGACGGTGCCCGAGAACAGGCGACCCTGTTGCGGGATGTAACCAATGCGGCGGCGAAGCTCGGAAAGGGTCATGTCGCGCACGTCGATGCCGTCGAGCGAAATGCTGCCGCCCGTGACGTCGTATAAGCGCGGAATCAGCTGTACGAGCGTGGACTTGCCCGAGCCCGTGGAGCCAATGATGCCGAGCATCTGACCGGCATGCGTGGTGAAGTTCACGCCGCTGATGACGTCGGCGCGGGCATCGGGATACTGGAAGCTCACGTCGCGGAAGGTGAGCTCACCGCGCGGCGCGCTGGCCGTGGGCAGTTTGGGCGAGGCGGGGTCGTTGATGCTCGTGGGGCAGGTGATGACCTCTTCCACGCGCTCGGCTGCGACTTCGGCACGGGGCAGGATGACCGAAACCATGGTGAGGATCATAAACGCCATGACGATCTGCATGGTGTAGGAGATGAACGCCATCATGTTGCCGACCTGCATCACGCCGTCGGACACGCCCTGCGCGCCAAACCAGACGATGAGCACGGTGATGCAGTTCATGACGAGCATCATGAGCGGCATCATAAAGCTCATGGCTCGGTTGGTGTAGAGCTGCGTGGTCATCAGGTCGAGCGAAGCCTTGTCAAAACGCTCGAGCTCGTGCTCCTCGCGGTTGAACGAGCGGATAGGCATAAGGCCGTCGAGCAGCTCGCGGGCGGTAAGGTTCACGCGGTCCACAAAGCTCTGCATCTTTTTGAACTTGGGCATGGTGAGGCCCATAAGCACGCCGACGACGGCCGAGACCGCGATGATGGCCACGGCGATGGTCCACTCCAGGCCGGTGTGGTTGGCTAGGACGCGCATGACGGCGACGATGCCCATGACGGGGGCCATAAGACACATGCGGATAAACAGGGTTGCGGCCATCTGAATCTGCTGAATGTCGTTGGTGCAGCGGGTGATGAGCGAGGCCTGGCTAAACTTGCCCACCTCGGCCGGCGAGAAGTGCATAACCTTGTTGAAGGTCTCGCGGCGCAGGTCGCGGGCGATGGAGCAGGCGGTGCGCGAAGCCACGGCGCCGGTCAGGATGGTGGCGACGAGCGACACCAGACACAGACCAAACATCGTGGTCGCCATGCGGCCCAGGTAGGCGTTCTGCACGTCGGCGGGGTCGATGCCCTGCGCCTTGTACTCGTCCTGTACATAGCTCACGGCGCGCTGAGTGACGATGGAGCCCGACATGGAGCCCATTTTATCCGCCATTTCGTTGGCGCCCTCGACGAGCTTGCTTTGGTCTACCAGACCGCCCTCGACACCCAGGCGCAGGCTCTTCATAGTGATCTTACCGCCGTCGGCATCAATCTGCTTTTGCATGTTCTGCGCCGCCGCGGCCTTCTGCTGCATCTCGGCGAGCTGCTCGGGCGTCATCGCTGCCATTTGCTCGGGGGTGGGCATGGCCTGGGCAGCGTTGTCGTCTTTCTCGCTGGACGAGCCCATCATGTCGCCCATGGAGTTGGCGTCGATGCCCTGGTTGAGCGAAAGGACAACAGTCTCGGGCAGGCTCATAATGTCGGCAATCTTGCCTCCATCGGCACGCTCTTCCTCGGTGCCCTCGTACGTTCGAATGTCGTTTTTGTCAGCCTTGCTAAACACGGCCTCCACAGCCTTGGCGTCCTTGGCGCTCATAAAGAGTTCGAGGTCGTCGAGCGATTCGGCGCGGATGGTGTCGGGTACGGGCGACGCGATGCCGCCTTGCTGCACACCCACGTCGACGATGTCGCTCATATAGGTAGGCAGCGCCAGATCGGCGTTGCAGCTGATTACGATAAGTACGATAGCTGCGAACAGTGCCAGGATATGCTTTTTAAAGAGCTTGAGAATCCTCATTCGGCATCTCTCCTTTCTTGATTGCGGTCGATAATTTCGTTGGCACGCCTTAGAAGACGCACCATCTCTTGGGTATCTGTTTCGCCGAGCTGCTCGAGGAAGGCCGCGGTGCGGTTCTCGAATTCCCGACGTTTGATTTCGATAACCTGGAATCCTTTGTCGGTCACCGTGACGTGTACGCGACGACGGTCGGTCTTTGAGTGCTCGCGCTCGACCCAGCCCTTGGCCTCGAGGGCGCGCAGGATATTGGCGATGCGGGCGCTCGAGACCCAGGCGCGATCAGCGAGTTCGCTCGGCGTGAGCGAGCCGCCGGCGCGCATGAGGGCGCGCATGACGGCCATCTCGCCACCCAGAGCCTGGTCGGCAAAGCGCGAAACGCGCTGGTGCATGCTGCCAAACTCGGTAAAGAGCTGACGCCCAAGCTCATGGAAATCGGTATCTTCCACCGAAAACCCCTAACACTAGAAACTATTTTCGGTGGAAGATGATACCCCCATACGCGGGCCTCATACAGTAGGCAATATTAAGAGCTCATTAAGACTTAAAATCATTCAATTGCTAAAGCGTTTCAAAGAACTATCATGCCCGCGGTTAGGCGAGGGGTTGTCACCACCATGACGACTGGGACTCATATAATCGCCACGTGCGATGCTCCAACTTCCCGCAAGGAGACACCTTACATAAAGGGGGATGGAGTCATGGCATTTGACTTCACGGGCAAGACCGCGATTGTCACGGGCGGCACTCAGGGCATTGGCCTCGAGATCGCCAAGGGCATCGTCGCGGGCGGCGGATATGTCGCGCTCATCGCAAGGAACGCTGCTAAGGGCGAGGCCGCTGTGGCCGAGCTTGGCGAGGGCAACAAGTTCTATCAGCTCGATGTCGCCGATGCGCCCAAGGCGCGCGAGACCGTCGAGCAGATTTTTACGGACCTGCCGCAAACCAACATCCTGATCAACTGCGCTGGCGTCATCAGCACCAAGAAGTTCGACGAGATCGATGACACCGAGTGGCGCCGCACCATCGACATCAACCTCAACGGTACCTTTACCATGATGAACGCCGTCTACCCGCACTTTAAGGCGGCCCATGCCGGCACTATCGTCAACGTGAGTTCCGTTGCGGGCAAGATCGGTGGCGGCCTGCTCGGCACCGCGGCTTACGCGAGCTCCAAAGCAGGCGTTAACGGTCTGACCAAGGCAGTCGCCAAGGAAGGCGGCAAGTTTGGCGTTCGCTGCAACGCCGTGTGCCCGTCGCTCACGTTGACCGATATGACCTCGATTCTCTCTGACGAGAACTCTCAGCGCATCATCAACGGTATTCCTCTGGGCCGCGCTGCCCAGGCCAGCGAGCCTGCGCAGATGGTGCTGTTCTTCGCTTCCGACCTCGCCAGCTTCGTGAACGGCGAGATCGGTGACTGCGACGGCGGCATCGTCCTGGACGGGTAATACCCCGCGATGATTATTCGGCGACGGCTCCTGCGACTCGGGACCGTCGCCTTCTTTCTGACATAGGCGCGTGCGGCTACGATTCGCATGCATCCAAAGGAGATATATATGAGTGAATCGACTGCGGTGGAGGCGCCGGCGGCAAAGGAGCCGTTCTTTAAGATGTCCTCCATCCCGGGTGCCAATATTTTGGTGCCGCTTTTGCTGGGCTGCCTGCTCAACACGCTATTCCCCGACCTGTTCAAAACGCTCGGCAGCTTTACGCTTGGTATGACCCAGCAGGGCGCAGGCCCGCTCGTGGGCGCTTTTTTGCTCATCGTCGGTACGACGATTTCGTTTAAGAGTGCTCCTGCCGCCGCTGCACGCGGCGCCATCATCATCGCCGTCAAGCAGATCGTGGTCGTTGCCGTGTCGCTGCTCATCCTTTATGTGTTCAACGACAACCTGTTTGGCATCTCTGCTATGGTGATGCTGGCGGCTTGCACCGGCGCCAACAACGCTATGTACGCTGGTCTGATGGGCACCATGGGCAATGAGGCCGAGCGTGGCGCCGTCGCCATCACCACGCTGGTTGTCGGCCCTCCGGTCACGATGATCGTGCTCGGCGCTGCCGGTCAGGCTCCGATCGGCTGGTCGCTCGTGGGCGCCATCCTACCGATCGTCGTCGGCATTATTCTGGGCAACCTCTTCCCGAGCTTTAAGAAGATGATGGCACCGGCACTTTCCGCCGTCATCGTGCTCGTCTTCTTTGCCATGGGCTCGACCATGACCTTTGGCCAGCTCATTAATGGCGGTCTCCCCGGTATTCTGCTCGGCGTGATCTGCTCGGTGGTCTTTGCAATTCCCGTTATCGCGGTCGATAAGCTCACGGGCGGTACGGGTGTCGCAGGTGCGGCCATTTCGAGCTGCGCCGGAGCCAATGTGGCCACGCCTGCTGCCATGGCAAGCGTCAACGAGGCCTTGTATGGCGGTGCGGTGCTCGCGACGGCTACGGCACAGGTTGCTGCCTGCGCAATCGTGACGGCTATTTTGACCCCGCTGGTCACCAGCTGGTGCTACAAGCATTTTGAGGGCCAGGGCAACGGCGATAGCAAGACAACGACCGACAAGGCCGCCGCAGCCGCCTAATGCCAAGCGGCAATCAAAGCTAAAAACTAGCTACGCCACAGGGCGGCCACGGGGGATCCCGTGGCCGCCCTGCAGTTTCTGTAGGGTCTCTGGGACACTTTACCCTGATAAAGCTGGCATAACAGCTAGAGTGAACGTCGTACAAAGGCAAGGAAAAACCAAACAAATCGGTGAACGGTAGTTGTTCACGCTCGCATTTCCTGCGGATTTGTTAAAAACGTCCTAATGGTATAAAAAAAGAAACATATAATAGCCATGATGAAGGGGGTGGCTATGTTATCCTTCTCAAACGGGTGAAATCTTGGGTTTTGGGTTGTAGTTCCAAGGTGGATAAACGTTTTCCCTACACCAACGTGTGGTGAAGAACGGAAGAAGCCGGTAGTGCAAGCCGAACATTCAAGAATTCAATAAGCAGCGGTGTGAGAGAGCGCCGCATTACACGTAACTAGGAGCGTGGTTACACAATGCAGGAGGCATGGGAAGGCTTCAAGGAAGGCATTTGGACGGGAGAGGTTGACGTCCGAGACTTCATCCAGAAGAACTACACCCCCTACGAGGGCGACGAGTCGTTCCTCGCCGGCCCGACCGAGCGTACCAAGGAGCTGTGGGGCGAGGTTCTCGACCTGCTGCTTAAGGAGCGCGAGCAGGGCGGTGTCCTCGATATGGACACCAAGATCGTTACGGGTATCGTGAGCCACCCCGCTGGCTACATCGATAATGCCCATCGCGACAAGGAGACCATTGTTGGCCTCCAGACCGACAAGCCGCTCAAGCGCGCGCTGCACGTCAACGGTGGTATCCGCATCGCTTGCCAGGCTGCCAGCCAGCACGGCTACAAGGTCGACGAGAACGTTGTCGAGCGCTACACCTTCGAGCGCAAGACCCACAACGCTGGCGTCTTCGATGTCTACACCCCCGAGATGCGTGCTTGCCGCTCGGCTCACATCATCACCGGTCTGCCCGATGGCTATGGCCGCGGCCGCATCATCGGCGACTACCGTCGTGTTGCCCTGTACGGCGTCGACTACCTGATCAAGGACAAGGAGGCCCAGAAGGCTTCCACCCCGACGGTCATGACCGCCGACAACATCCGCGATCGCGAGGAGCTGCAGGAGCAGATCCGCGCCCTTGGCGAGCTCAAGATGATGGCCGAGACCTATGGTTTCGATATTTCCAACCCTGCTACCAACACGCAGGAGGCCATCCAGTGGATGTACTTCGCCTACCTTGCTGCCGTCAAGGAGCAGAACGGCGCCGCTATGTCCATCGGCCGTACCTCTACGTTCATCGACATCTATGCTGAGCGCGACCTTGCCAACGGTACCTTCACCGAGGAGCAGATCCAGGAGTTCGTGGATCACTTCATCATGAAGCTCCGCATGGTCAAGTTTGCCCGTACCCCCGAGTACCAGGCCCTGTTCACCGGCGACCCGCAGTGGGTCACCGAGTCCATCGGCGGCATGGGTGTCGACGGCCGTACGCTCGTTACCAAGATGAGCTACCGCTACCTGCACACGCTCGAGAACATGGGCACCAGCCCCGAGCCCAACATGACCGTTCTGTGGTCGACCCGTCTGCCCGAGAACTTCAAGAAGTTCTGCGCCAAGACTTCCGTCGCCAGCTCCTCGATCCAGTACGAGAACGACGACCTCATGCGCGTCTATCACGGCGACGACTACGGCATTGCCTGCTGCGTGTCCTCCATGCGCATCGGCAAGGAGATGCAGTTCTTCGGTGCCCGCGCCAACCTGGCCAAGTGCCTGCTCTACGCACTTAACGGCGGTGTTGACGAGGTCTCCAAGAAGCAGGTCGGCCCCAAGTACCGCGCCGTCGAGGGCGACACGCTCGATTACGACGACGTTGTGGCCAAGTACAACGACATGATGAAGTGGCTTGCTGGCGTGTACGTTAACTCGCTGAACATCATTCACTACATGCACGACAAGTATTGCTACGAGCGCATCCAGATGGCTCTGCACGACAAGCACGTGCACCGCTGGTTCGCTACGGGCATCGCTGGCCTTTCCGTCGTGGCTGACTCCCTGTCCGCCATCAAGTACGCCAAGGTCCACCCCGTCCGTGACGAGAACGGCATCATCGTCGACTTCGAGACCGAGGGCGAGTTCCCCAAGTACGGTAACGACGACGACCGCGTCGACCAGATCGCTCACGACGTTGTGCACCAGTTCATGGAGTACATCCGCATGAACGACACCTACCGCAACTCCGTGCCCACGACCTCGGTTCTGACCATTACCTCCAACGTCGTGTACGGTAAGAAGACCGGCTCCACGCCCGACGGCCGCAAGGCTGGCCAGCCGTTCGCCCCGGGTGCTAACCCCATGCACAAGCGCGATAGCCATGGCGCCATCGCTTCGCTGTCTTCGGTTTCCAAGCTCCCGTTCCGCGATGCTCAGGACGGCATCTCCAACACCTTCTCCATCATCCCGAGTGCGCTCGGCAAGGAGGACCAGGTGTTCTTTGGCGATATCGACCTTGATCAGCTGGGCGAGTAACTATTGTTAGTGCTATACTAACAATAACGATTACTGATTAGCGCGCCGGTTTCGGCCGGCGCCTATCGATCGAAGGAGACACATTATGAAGGTTTCTGAAGTTTCCGAGACTCAGGCCGATAACCTGGTCCACATGCTCGACGCTTACGCCGAGAAGGGTGGCCACCACCTGAACATCAACGTCTTCAACCGTGAGACGCTGCTTGACGCTCAGGCTCACCCCGAGAAGTACCCGCAGCTGACCATCCGCGTTTCCGGCTATGCCGTGAACTTCCACACGCTCACCAAGGAGCAGCAGGACGAGGTCATTGCGCGTACCTTCCACGACAAGTTCTAAGGGGACTCAACTCCCGCAGGATCGCCGGGGCTGTTTGGGCTACCTCCCAAAACGTCCTCGGACATGCAAAGAGGCTCGCTGCGCACTTCGTGCGGCGAGCCTCTTTGCGTCCTGACGCTCCTATTTGGCAAGGCCTTTTTTAGAATCCATTTTTCGCTCCGCCTCGAAGGCCTGCCTGTCCCAATCGAGCGGAAGTCCGGCCTCGACCCATGCCTCGTAGGCCCTCCTTATGGGCTTGAGCTCCCTTTGGCCCCTCTCCAGCATCGAGATGCACCTCTCGCTGGTTCCCAATATGGTCGCCGCCCTCACCTGGCTGACCTTCGCCGCGCGCCTGGCCGCCACGAGCTCCGAGGCGTCCTCGGGCCTCCTGACCTCGTGCGGGCGCATCAGCGCCCGGTACGCCTCCCTGGCCACGTAGCGCTTGAGGCACCTCATGACCTCCCTGTCGCTCTTTCCCCGCCCCCTGGCCCTCTCGGCGTACTCGGCGGTCTCGGGGTCGCGCATGACCCTCTGCCTCGCGATCTCGTGCAGCGCGCTGTTCGCCTGCCGGTCGCCGCCCCTGTTGAGCCTGTGCCTCACGGTCTTGCCGCTCGAGGCGGGGACGGGGCAGGCCCCGCATATCGCCGCGAACGACGCCTCGGAGCGCAGCCTGTCCGGGTTGTCCCCGGCCGCGACCGCGAGCTTGGCGGCGCTCACGGGCCCGCACCCGTACATCGCCAGCAGCGCGGGGCAGTTCTCCTCCAGGGACGCCTCGATCGCGCGCTCCATGTCGAGCGCCGCGTCGCGCGCCGCCGACCACAGGTCCGCCAGCGCGCCGAGCGCGGCGCCCAGCGCGCCCTCGGCGCGCACGGAGGGGAGCTCCTCCATCAGCCTCGGCCCCGCCATCCCGCGGAACCTCGACCTGAGCCCCTCCGGGGCGGTGGTGAGCAGCGACCTCGCGGTGTTGATCGCCGAGGTGCGCGCCTTCACCGCCCCGGAGCGCGCCGCGAGCATGCAGCGCACCCCGTCGACCCACCCGTCCTGGCTCTTGGGGGTCCCGAGCTTCGAGCCGGACATCGCCGCGCGGGCGGCCCTCTCCGCGTCCGCCTCGTCGCACTTGCCCTGCCCCGGGCGCCTCCTCTGCATCCTCGCCGGGGAGAGCGCCTCGCGCACGGGCATCCCCAGCGACGCGAGGTGCCTGGTGAGGCCCGCCCCGTAGGACGACGTCCCCTCCATCGCGACGCAGGCCGGCTCCCCGGCCGCCGCGATCGCCCCGGCGAGCGCCTCGTAGCCCGCCGCGTCGGCGGGGAACTGCCGGGACAGGACCTTGCGGCCCCTCCAGTCCAGGACGCACAGCCAGTGCGAGTCGGCGTGGGTGTCGACCCCGCAGAAGACCGGCCCGCGGGCGCCGGGTGTCGATTCGGTTCTCATGTCTCGCTCCGTTCTTTCCGTGCTCGCCTGGACCGGGCAGACGGCACACTGACGGGGCGCGATAGAATGCGGTTGTTCGGGTCCGCGGTATCGCTCCATGCTCCTATTAGGTCATGCGGCGGTCTCGGCTCGCCGCGG
>DBFOPP010000047.1:0-4945 GCA_048428865.1 Collinsella sp. | reverse complement strand
TCATGTCCGCAAGCGTGCATCTTGCCGGGATGGGTCGAGGCAAAGGCCGCTCCCGTCGCCTCCGCGATGGGCAGCGCATCCATATCGGCGCGAATCGCCGTGGCATGCGCGGCATCAACGCCGGCGTCAAAGAAAGCACAGACGCAGCTGGGGCACGGATGGGTCACTTCGCAGGTAAGCGGTGCCAACACGCCCTCGATATAGGCAATGGTTTGCGGAAGATCGAAATCGAGCTCCGGAATGCGATGGAGATCGCGGCGATAGCGACGGAGTTCTTGGAGCTCGGTCATAGAGGATCCCTTCGTGAGGCACATCTGTGCAACTTATTGTGATACAGGATTGTGGCGCACATGTTTCCAGCATATTGCTGCATTTTTTAAACGTTATATACGAATACTCTTGTTTGGTAAAGTGCAACGTGGTAGGGTCGTTACCACTTGATAGAGGCGCGGGCACGAAGAACCGCGGGCGAGCCGGCAGGCTTTGACCCCGTGGGGAGGCGAAACCCGCCGAACTGGGCTTTTCGGGCACGAACAACCTGGTGGGCCTGTGGGAAACACCCACAGGACTGTCTGCAGCAATGCGGGAGCGCTATCCGGACATTGGGTCCACGCTATGCGGATTCGATGCGCAGATGGCGCCGTCTGGATAGCGAGGTTTACGGGACATGGCATTGACCCCCAACGAGGCATATGCGGCCAAGCAGCCGTTTGTGGACAAGGAGACACTCGAGCATATCGTCGAGCAGTTCCCCACGCCGTTTCATCTATACGACGAGGCGGGCATCCGCCGCAACATGCAAGAAGTGCGCGACGCCTTTGCATGGAACCCGGGCTTTAAGGAATACTTTGCCGTCAAGGCCAACCCCAACCCGGCGCTCATCTCCATTCTCAACGAATACGGCTGCGGCTGCGATTGCTCGAGCTATACCGAACTCATGATCGCCCGCTCGCTGGGCATCACCGGCCACGACATCATGTTCTCGTCCAACGACACGCCGGCTGCCGACTTTAAGCTCGCCGACAAGCTGGGTGCCATCGTCAACTTTGACGACATCAGCCACATTGAGTTCTTTGAGCGTGTTGCGGGGCCCATCCCCAAGACGGTCAGCTGCCGCTTTAATCCAGGCGGCCTGTTCCAGCTCTCCAACGGCATCATGGACAACCCGGGCGACTCCAAATATGGCATGACCACCGAGCAGCTCTTCGAGGCCTTCCGCATGCTCAAGGCCAAGGGTGCCGAGGACTTTGGCATCCACGCATTCCTTGCCAGCAACACCGTCACCAACGACTACTACCCCAAGCTCGCGCGCATCCTCTTTGAGCTTGCCGTACGCCTGGAGCGCGAGACCGGCGCACACGTCGTCTTCATCAATCTGTCCGGCGGCGTCGGCATCCCCTACCTGCCCGAGCAGCAGGCCAACGACATTCGCGCCATCGGCGAGGGAGTACACGCGGCATACGACGAGATCCTGGTTCCCGCCGGCATGGGCGATGTGGCCATCTGCACTGAGATGGGCCGCTTTATGATGGGTCCCTACGGCTGCCTGGTCACCAAGGCTATCCACGAGAAGCAGATCTACAAGGACTATATCGGTGTCGATGCAAGCGCCGTCGATTTGATTCGCCCTGCCATGTATGGCGCCTACCACCACATTACGGTGATGGGTCAGCCGGGCGGCGCCGACAAGGCCACAGCGCCCGTCACGAACACCTATGACATCACGGGCAACCTATGCGAGAACAACGACAAGTTCGCTATCGATCGCAAGCTGCCGCATATCGACATGGGTGACCTGCTTGTAATCCACGATACCGGTGCGCATGGCTACTCCATGGGCTACAACTACAACGGACGGCTGCGCTCGGCCGAGGTGTTGCTGCGCCCCGACGGCTCGGCCGACCTTATCCGCCGCGCCGAGCGCCCGGGCGATTACTTTGCCACGCTCGACGTGCTGCCGTGCGGCCGAGAGCTGCTGGCCAAGTCGCGCGCCGAAAGTGCCCGCCGTCGCGCCCAAGACGAGCGCCTAGCAGTCGCAGCTCAATGGAACAAACGCATCCAGATCGCGGAGGTGAAGGAGAAGAACATGGACATCCGCAATCTCGAGGGCTCAATCGTCGCCCTGGTTACGCCGTTTAAAAAGGACGGCAGCGTCGACTTTGACGCGCTTGGGCGCCTTATCGATTTCCACCTGCAAAACGGCACCGACGCCATCCTCACCCTGGGCACCACCGGCGAGAGTGCCACGATGACCGATGACGAGGACAACTCCGTCGTCGCCGCCGTGGTCAAGCATGTTGCAGGACGTGTCCCCGTCATCGCCGGCTCGGGCTCCAACTCCACGCAGACCATGCTCACCAAGTCGCTCACCTACCAGGGCTTGGGCGCCGATGGTCTGCTGCTCATTACCCCCTACTACAACAAGTCTAACGAAGAGGGTATCTATCAGCACTTTAAGACCGTCGCCGATGCCGTGGACATCCCCTGCATCCTGTACAACATCCCCGGCCGCTGCGGCTGCGGTATCAGCGAGCGCAACGTAGAGCGCCTGGCCGCGCACCCCAACATCATGGGTATTAAGGAGGCCTCGGGCAACGTCGCCTACGCGGCCAAGATCGCCCACCTGCTGTCAGACGACTTCCGTATGTACTCGGGCGAGGACGCGCTTACCGTGCCGCTCATGAGCCTGGGCGCCTCGGGCACCATCAGCGTGTGGGCAGACGTGCAGCCGCAGCTCGTGCATGACATGTGCCGTGCCTATTTGGACGGTGACGTGGCGCGTGCCCGCGATATCCAAATTGCCGGCCAGCCGCTCATCAATGCCCTCTTTAGTGAGGTCAACCCCATCCCCGTCAAAGAGGCGCTCGCCCAGATGGGTATGATCGAGGCAAACTACCGCATGCCGCTGTGCCCCATGGCAGACGACACGCGCTCTGCACTTACCGATGCTCTGAAGGGGGCTGGTCTGCTTGATTAAGACCGTCATTATGGGAACGGGCCGCATGGGCTCGCTCATCCGCACCACCGCCGAGGGCGTTGTCGACGCCGCCGGAGAGCCCGTATTTGATATCGTCGCCCAGATCGGCTTCGACTTGTCCGAGCTCGAGAGCGCACCGGCGGCCGACGTCATCATCGACTTCTCGAACGTCGCGACCTTTGACGCCGTTGTCGCCTATGTCGAGCGCACGGGCGCGGCGTTGGTCTCGGGCACCACAGGCTATACGCCCGAGCAGATGGATCGCCTGCGCGAGCTGGGTCAGAATGCCCGTGTCATGCACTCGGGCAATTACTCCATCGGTATCGCAGCCCTGCGCCATCTGGTAGCGCAGGCTACACGCGAGCTGCCCGGCTTTGACTGCGAAATCGTCGAGACGCACCATAACCAAAAGGTCGACGCCCCCAGCGGCACTGCCAAGTTGTTGCTCGACGCCGTCGTCGAAGCCGAGCCCGAGGCAGGCTACCACCCCGTCTATGGTCGCGAGGGCATGTGCGGAGCACGCGATCCCAAGGAGATCGGCATGCACTCGCTGCGCGGTGGCACTGTCGCCGGCGTCCACGAAGTGAGTTTCTTTGGCCAGGACGAGGAGGTCACGCTCACCCACCGCGCCACGAGCCGTCAGATCTTCGTCAACGGCGCCCTGGCCGCCGCCCAGAAGCTCGTCACCCGCGAACCCGGCTTCTATACGTTCGACCAGGTCATGTTTGCCTAACCAGGTATCAACCGAATCCACCCAAAGGAGAGATAGCAAATGAGCAACGCAGCCGAGATGGATGCCCAGGAGATTATCAACTACATCGCCACCGCGCCCAAAAAGACACCTGTCAAGCTGTACGTGCGCGAGAAGCCCGGCATGAAGGTTGCCTGGGGCGACGCACATGTCTACGGCGGCCGTCGCGGCAAGACCGTCTTTGGCGACTGGGATGAGCTCAAGGCCATCCTCGATGCCAATGCCGACTCCATCGACTACTACGATGTCGAGAATGACTGCCGCAACTCTGCCGTGCCCATGCTCGACCTTAAGGGCGTCAACGCCCGCATCGAGCCGGGCGCGATCATCCGTGACCGCGTCGAGATCGGCGATCGCGCCGTCATCATGATGGGCGCCATCATCAACATCGGCTCCGTCATTGGCGAAGGCTCCATGATTGATATGGGCGCCGTGCTGGGCGGCCGCGCCACCGTGGGCAAGAACTGCCACATCGGCGCCGGCACCGTGCTGGCAGGCGTTGTGGAGCCCGCCAGCGCCACGCCCGTCATCATCGAGGACGATGTCATGATTGGCGCCAATGCTGTGGTCCTGGAGGGCGTGCACGTAGGCAAGGGCGCTGTCGTTGCCGCCGGCGCCGTGTGCGTCGAGGACGTCCCCGCCGGTGCCGTCGTGGCCGGTGTCCCCGCCCGCGTCATCAAGATGCGCGACGAGAAGACCGACAGCAAGACCGGCTTGGAAGAGGGCCTGCGCCAGCTTTAATAGTTACGGCGTTTTACCAAACGCCGTAACGACCCGACGCTGCAAACGCCCCTAGGCGGCAATCTGACGTTCAATCGTCGGGCATGACCAGAAGGTCAATGCCCTCCTCTTTCGCGTCACCTTGCTCGCCTAGGGGCGTTTTCGCTCATATGACCCAATCCGCTGTCAAGAGCCACAATGGCCCCGCCGACCGCTTGCAATCGGTCGGCGGGGCCTGCCGTTAACCCGTCCCGGTCCGCCCCCGGCATGTCGTCGACGCCTTCGGCTCAGTCTCATATCCGCGGATACCGTTCTGTCGGCCCGCACTCCATTCCTTCGGCGGGGTTCCCCAAGTCTGTGTTTCGTCAAGAGGATTTGAGCAAAAAGAGCATCGGAAATTGAACAGCCTGAGCATCGGAAGCGCGCACGCTTTTTGAGCGGCTAGCCCTCCTGCATGAGGGCATGGCGGACGCGGTAGGACTCGCCGCGGAACTGGA
>DBFOPP010000046.1:0-70095 GCA_048428865.1 Collinsella sp. | reverse complement strand
GGCCCTGCTGGCCCAGCAGCTCCTCCAGGTACTGGCGCAGCTGTTCATCGGTAATACCACCGTTGCCGGTGTCGGTCGCGCTGTCGTTCTGCTGCTGGTTCTGCAGCTCCTCGTCGGAACCCAGCTCAACCGTGACCTTCTTCTCGTCCTTGCCGCGCATGAGCGTGATCTCGACCTTCTCGCCCACCTCGTGGCTGCGCAGCGCGATGATCAGGCCATCGGCGCTCGAAATCTCATCGTCGCCCAGCTTGGTGATGACGTCGCCCTCCTGAATGCCGGCCTTGGCGGCAGGACCATCCTCAACGACGCTCGCCACATACGCGCCGCTATCGGTGCTCAACTTGTTGGTGCGGGCGTTAAGCGCATTGACGCTCGAAAGCGTAGCGCCCATGTACGGATGCACCGGCGTCTTGCCGTCGATGATCTGGTCGGCAATGTTCTTGGCGTAGTTAACGGGAATAGCAAAGCCCACGCCCGAGCTGGAGCCCGAGTAGCTCTCGATGAGCGAGTTGATACCCACGAGCTCGCCGTTGTCGTTAACGAGCGCGCCGCCGGAGTTGCCCGGGTTGATGGCGGCATCGGTCTGGATCATGTTGGCATAGATGGTGTTACCGTTGGTAGAGCTCATGGCCGTGGAGCGATACAGCGCCGACACGATACCCGTGGAGACAGACTGCTCGTTGCCGAACGGCGAGCCAATCGCCATGACCCACTCGCCCACGTTGAGCTTGGAGGAATCACCGATCTCAATCGGCGTGAGCTTGGAGGCGTCGGCGTCCTTGAGCTTGATAACGGCCAGGTCACTCGAGGCATCGTTGCCCACGAACTCGGCCTCGTAGGTGGTGCCGTCGTCCATGGTCACCACGTACTGGTCGTAACCATCGACCACGTGGTTGTTGGTGAGGATGTGGCCCTCGGTATCGAGCACCACGCCCGAGCCGACGCTGCCCGAGTTGTCCGACTCGTCGGCAGACTGCGAAAGCGAGCCATTCTGGCCGCCGCTCGAAGTGGCGGTAATGGAAACCACGGAGGGCAGGGCCTTGGCAGAAACGGCCTCGGCCAGCGTGGTGTCCTCGGAATCAATCGTAATCTTTTGCGTCGATGAACCCGAAGCACCCGCCGTCACGGCATTCTTGCCACCGCCAATATTGAGCGTGCCGCTCATAATGAGCGCAATGACCAGCAGGGCGCCGCAGGCACAGCCGGCGAGTGCTGTAATAAAGATCGGCAGCTTTTTGGTCTTGGTCTTGACCACCGTGTGCTTGTTCACGACCTGCTGGCCACCCAGCGGCTGGCCGGTCTGCGTGTCGTAGGCCTGCACGTAGGGAATGTTGCTGTCGGCAGGCGTCGACTCCACCTGCACGCGCGGCTGCTGCTGGGTCTCGCCGGCGTTGCCCGCATCCTGGGGACGCTGGGAATCGTACTCGCTCATAGCTGCGATCCTTTCGTCAAATAACCAAAGGCCCGCCAAACATGTGGCGGGCCATCATTGTTCACGTTGAGTTGTACCCCAATATGCGGGCGCAAGTGTATGAGAACGCAATCTTTTAGGAAGGCTTAAGTTCTGTTGCAGATTCGAGAGGAACCCGCACCTGCGTCAAAGCCACTACAAAGGTGCCTGTCCCCTTTGTAGTGGAAATCTAGTCCTTAAACAGATAGCCCACGCCGCGGACGGTGGTGATGTGTGCCGCGATCTGCGGGCCCACCTTGGAGCGGATGCGTCGAATGTGCACGTCGACGGTGCGCGTGCCGCCGCAGTACTCAAAGCCCCACACGCGGTGCAGCAGCACCTCGCGGCTGTAGGCGCGGTTGGGGTGCGTCGCCAAAAAGCTCAGCAGCGAGTACTCCATCAGCGTCAGGTCGATGGGCTCATCGTCGAGCGTCACCTGGTAGGTAGCCAGGTTGATCTCGAGGTTATCGATGTTGAGCACATCGTCGGCGGTGACGGTCTCCTCCTCGCCCATCAGACGCTGCGCGCGAGCCTTGAGCTCGTTGGGCGTCGCCGTAGGGCATACAAAGTCGGCATGCGCGTGATTCGGCAGGCGCAAGGTACCGAGCGCCTCGTCGTCGACGATCACCAACATGGGGACGCTGCCACGATCGTCAAGCCACTTGGCAATCTGATCGATACGGTCGCTGCGGATGCCGTCGGAATCGAGAATCAGCAGGTCAAAGTCGTGCGCCGCAGTCGGCGAATCGGGGGTTGCCAGGCTCACCTCGACACCCAGGGTGGTCGTCAAGCTGCGGGCAAACTCGTGGAAGCGCGTCGTGCGCGCCATGAACAGGGCACTCTTTTCGGACATATCGGCCTCCAAAGAAATGAGCTCAATCGTACTGGAACAAGCCAGCGCGATTAGGAGTTCGCCAGGTAGTGCTTGATCTCCCACTCGGTGATCGTAGACTCAAACTTATGCCACTCGTCGCGCTTCTTTTTGAGGAAGAAGCTGTGGATGTGCTCGCCGAGGGCATCCTTCATAAACTGCGAGTCCTCAAATACGTCGAGCGCCTCTTTGAGCGAGCGCGGCAGCGGCGTATAACCGGCCTCGAGCATCTGACGGTCGGCAAGCTTGAGCGTCTCGGCCGTGGCCTCGGGCGGGAGTTCCAGCTTGCGCTCGATGCCGTCGAGACCGGCCGCCAGCGTGACGGCGTTGACCAGGTACGGGTTGGCCATGGGGTCGGGGCTACGAAGCTCGATGCGCGTGGACAGCTGCTTGCCGGGCTTGTAGACCGGAATGCGGACCATACTCGCGCGGTTGCGCAGGCCCCACGTGGCGTACTGCGGCACGGAGTCGCCGCCCGTGGTGATGCGCTTGTACGAGTTGACCGTGGGGTTAGTGATGGCGCTGATCTCGCGCGCGTGCGCCAGAATGCCGGCCATGTAGTGTTTGGCGATGTCGGAAAGATGGTACTTCTCGTCGTCCTCGCCCCAAAAGACGTTGTTGCCGTCGTGGTCGAATAGCGACTGGCACAGGAACATAGCACTGCCGTCCTCGCCTGCCAACGGTTTGGGCATAAAGGAGGCGTGGCAACCGCTCTCGTAGGCCTGCTGTTTAATGATGAGTTTGGCCGTGGTGATGGCGTCGGACATGCTCAGGGCCTCGGCGTGGCGCAGGCTCATGCCGTGCTGCGAGCGGCCGGCGGCGTGGAAGGTGTACTCCACGGGCACGGACATCTTCTCGAGCGTGAGGACCGTGTTGCGGCGCAGGTCGCGGGCGGCATCGCTCACCGAAAGATCGAAGTAGCCCACGTTGTCGAGCGGCTCGGGCGTGTGCTCGTCGGGGAAGTAGTAATACTCCAGCTCGGCACCCACGTTGAGCAGGTAGCCAGCCTTCTCGGCCTTGCGGAACATGCGGCGCAGGGCATCGCGCGGGTCGCCGGCAAACGGCTTGCGATCGGGAGTGCACACGTCGCAGAACACGCGAGCGACGCCGTTGTGGCTCGGGCGCCACGGCAGAATCTGGAAGGTCGAAGCATCGGGGAATGCGAGCATGTCGGCTTCCTCGGGCGTGGCAAAGCCCTCGATGGCGGAGCCGTCAAAGCCAATACCCTCCTCAAAAGCGACCTCGAGGTCCTCGGGGCTAATGGCAAAGTTCTTGAGGCGGCCGAGAATGTCGACAAACCACAGACGCGCAAAGCGGATGTCACGCTGCTCTACGGAGCGGAGTACGTAATCGATGTTCTGCTGGTTCATGTCGCTCCCCTTTCTTTCGGGCGGGTTTCGACTGGTCTATATCGCAGATACTATCGCAGAAAAATGTTTCCGCAGGGTTAAAGCGTATCAAGCGCTCAAAAAACGTGTGCGAACTGGCCGTTACGAACGAGCGGCTAGCGTTCAGATTCGGAGACAATTTGTCTACAGGCTCGTTCCAGCGTAGGGAACTCCATCGTCACTGCATCCCAAACAACCGAGCGGTCGACATTGCCGTAATCATGCGCAAGATAATTTCTCATGCCGATAATTCCACGCCATTCGATTTCGGGATGAAGCCGCTGCGAGCGTTCCGACAATTTGCCCGCTTCTTCCGTTACCCTAAGCGCACACATCAAAAGGGAGTCCGCCAACGCCCTCGTCCGCACGTCATTCGCATGCAGAAACTGGTCCTCGGTGATATCAAAAACCTTGATGCGCTCGTTCGTTTCAGAAATGGCATCCAAAACCTCTTGGGCGCGAAGGCTGTCTGACTTACGCGCGATCATAAAGGATCACTCCTTCGCGCTCGATTACCGCGGCAAGATCGTCATCAAGATAGTCACTCGAGACAAGGTCAACCTGCTTCCCGGTTTCTTTGCGAACCGCCTCGCCAAACGCCGACAACGCGAAAAGACCAAAGCCCTGCTCGCGATCGACTTCGAGACGCAAGTCAATATCGCTATCGACATGTGCCTCGCCCCGGGCATACGAACCAAAAAGAATCACGGTTTTGATGGCGGGAATCGAGCTGGCTGCCTCGCGGACGGCGGACTCAATCTGGGCAGTATCCAAAATGCCCGTCGCGGCGCTTTCGCTCGCAGAGCTTTTACCAAGTGAAGGAACAAACGGCAGAGAGCGCTCGCGCAGCATCTGCCTCATAAACATATTGACCGCAACAGACGAAGTCATGCCAAGCTCTTCGCACAGCTCGGCAAATGAGTCTTTAATTGACGAGTCCACTCGCACACTCAGCACAGACGCAGCCATGGATACCTCCTGTATGACATTGTCTATATATTATCACACAGGCTAGCGCGAGGTTGATGCGCGGTGTTCGATGTGGCCGGGAATCTCGATGCGTTTGGGCGCCAGCTTTGCGGCCTCGCCCACCGTAGTGGTAACAACGTCAATGCGCTCGGAGAGGCGCTCGACCACGCGCTCGGCGATGGTAAGGGTGTCTTGCGCGGCCGTGGTCACGCCGCCAAAGAGCACATGGTTCCAGGGGTAGTCATCAAACGTCGCGATTTTGAGCCCCGCCGGCAGCGAGGGACCAAGCTGCGCCAGCGCCTCGGTCAGACGCAGGAAAACCAGGCCGTTGACAGCAATGAGGCCGAGCTTTTTGCCTGCATAGCCGCGGATGGTCTCGTCCAAGCGGCCGACGCCCGAGGCGCCACCGTCGGCCAGAGTGACGACCTCACCCGCAAGGCCGCGTCGCGAAAGTTCGTCGGCAAAGGCCTCGGCGCGCTCTCGACGCACGGGGCTATCGTCGCTTGCCTCGGTGAGCAGGCACAGGCGCTCGCTGCCCGCAGCGGCCAAGGCGTCTACCAAGCCGGCGACTAGCTCACGGTTGTTAGATGTCACCAGATCGACACCGCCGTCGGCAACATCGCGGTCGAGCAGCACAACGGGCAGACGTCCCGCTGCCGCGGCAATCGCCTCGTCATTACCTCCGCAGGTGTTGACAACCAAGCCGTCCACGCCGGCATCGATAAGCCTGGTGAGCGACTCTGCTTCCTTAGCGGGGTCGTTGCCGCTAATGGCCGTCATGAGCGAGCAGCCGCGCGCGGCGGCGCTGACGGAAAGCCCTTCGAGCATGGCGCTCGAGAACGGGTTGGCGATGTCGGCCAGGATCACGCCGATGAGGTTGGTGCGCGAGCTGCGCAGATTGCGCGCAGCGGCACGCGGGCGATAGCCGGTGCGCTCGATAACCGCCGCGATGCGAGCACGGGTTTCCTCGGTCATCTGCCCGGGGCGGTTGTTGAGATAGCGCGAGACCGTGGCCGGGCTCACGCCCGCCTCGGCGGCAATGTCCTTGATTCTCATCTGCGCCATAGCGCACCCCGTTTCCCAATTGTCGGCGGTCTGAACCATTTTAGGCATTTTTTTAAAAATCTCGCTTGCAAAACGCTGTAGGTGAGTATACTACAACTCGAAACGAAACCGATTTCGTAAACCGATTTCGGTGAGCGTTGGCACGCAGGTGCAAAGACGCACCCTACCGTCTTGGCACCTGCGTGCCAACGCCATATCAAAGGTGTACGCACGAGCAAGAAGGAGCTACGCGACCATGGGTAAAACGGTTCTTACCTTCGGCGAGATCATGATGAGACTCTCACCCAAAGACCACCTGCGTATTGAGCAGGCAACCGAGTTTGACGTCCGCTACGGCGGCGCCGAGGCCAACACCGCTCTTTCCCTGGCCTACCAGGGTGACAAGGCCGCTTACGTCTCCGTTGTCCCGGCCAACCGTCTGGGCGAGTGCGCCCTGCGTTCGCTGAAGGCCTACGACGTCGACACCACGCGCGTCGTGCGTCAGGGCGACCGCCTTGGCTCCTATGTGTTTGAGGTCGGTGCCTCGCAGCGCGGCAACGGCTGTGTCTACGACCGTAAGTTCTCTGCCATCAACATGGCCAAGCGCGACGTCTTCGACTGGGACGAGATCCTCAAGGGCATCGATGTCTTCTACTTCTCCGGCGTGACCCCCGCCGTCTCCGACGAGATGGCCGCCGCCTGCAAGGAGGCTCTCGCCGTCTGCCGCGCCAAGGGCATCACCACCGTGTGCGACGTGAACTATCGCGGCAAGATGTGGTCGCCCGAGAAATCGCAGGCCACCATGAAGGAACTCCTGCCGCTCGTCGACATCTGCATCGCCAATGACGAGGACGCGCCTGCCGGCCTTGGCATGACCTGCGTCTCTGGCTCCCTTGCCCACGGCATCGAGGAGCGCGACACCTACGTCGAGATGGCCCGCCAGATCTGCGCCGAGTACGGCTGCAAGAAGGTCGCCTCGGTCGTCCGCAACATCTCCTGCGTCGAGCGCTCCATCTGGATGGGCATGCTCTTTGACGCCGAGAGCGGCGAGCACTGGTTCTCCCCTGCTCACGATGTGCACGTGCTTGAGGGTGTTGCCGCCGGCGACGCTTTCAACGCCGGCCTCGTCCATGCCCTCACCAACGACTTTGACCCGCAGGACGCCGTCAACTATGCGATTGCAGCGTCGATCCTCAAGCTCACCATCAAGGGCGATTCCAACTTGGTGACCGCAGACGAGATCGCAGCCGTGGCATCCGCCGCCGACGGTGGCACCCGCGTCGCGCGCTAATCCGTCTCCATTCCGCGGGCCGCAGCTTTCCAATCCCATACCCCTGCGGCCCGCTCCCCGATTCCTCCGGTCGGGCAAAACCACCAGTCCCATTCCGGTTTTGCCTGGCATTCCCTACATGACTGGTCGAGCAGCTGGTTTTGGAATTGCTTGAACCCCAAGCAGTGCCTCCGATAACCAATCCAAAATCGGCTCCTGACCAGCATATTTGGCAATCACGCGCCCATGCGCGCCATACATCGAAAGGAACATTATGTTCGACCAGTTCTACACCACGCTTGAGTCCCTGGGCATCGTGCCGGTCGTCGTGCTCGACAAGGTCGAGGACGCCGCTCCGCTCGCCCACGCCCTTATGGCAGCTGGCATGAAGTCCGCCGAGGTCACCTTCCGCACCGCCTGCGCCGCCGAGTGCATCGCCGCTATGGCCGAGGCCGAGCCCGAGATGTGCGTTGGCGCCGGCACTGTCCTGACCGTCGAGCAGGTTGAGCAGGCCCGCGCAGCCGGTGCCAAGTTCATCGTCTCCCCGGGTTACAACGAGGACGTTGTGAAGCACTGCATCGACATCGACCTGCCTGTCCTTCCCGGCACCGTAACCCCCTCCGAGGTCACCGCAGCCGAGAACCTGGGCCTCAAGGTCACCAAGTTCTTCCCCGCGTCCCAGTATGGCGGCCTGAACACCATCAAGGCCCTCGCCGCTCCGTTTGTCGGTCACCGCTTTATGCCCACCGGCGGCGTGAGCACTGCCAACGTCGAGGAGTACCTGAGCTCCTCCGCCATCATCGCCTGCGGTGGCACCTGGATGGTCAAGCCGGCCCTGTTTGCCGACGGCGACTTCTCCAAGGTCGAGCAGATTGCCCGCGAGGCCATGGACGTCGTCAAGAAGGTCCGCGGCTAGGTTTAGCTCTCTATCGTGAAAGGGGGCGTGCCCTAGACCTCGCCCCCTTTCTTTTAAAGCGGCTCGGAAGCGCGCCGTTTCCGTCACGGACAAGAACCGAAAACGTCTTGTATGCTGATAGAACGTGACGGAAGCGACACGCCCCCGAGCCGCTTTGCCTACTCGGTTGGCAACCGCGCTCAACTGAGCCACTTCGACAAAAGCCGAGCCACCAAAACAGCTGCGGTGCCGTCTGGAGGAATGGACCCTTGCTTCCGGTCTTTTCCTCCAAGCGGCGCCGCAGCTTTTTCGTGCCCCTATTTCACCGCAACTTATATGGGGATTGATTAGATGAACGAGTCTTTGGACAGCTCAAAATAGTCGGGATGCAAGGCGATAACCGGGCCCTGCTCCTCGGGCATCAGGTGCAAGTGCGTCTCTGCCAGATAGCTCGCCGTATCGGTGTCGCCTTCCTTAATGGCCTCCAAAATCCGACGGTGCTGACGACGAATCGGCTCCCAATCCAAATCCTGCGACACCATACGCAACCAGTTGTATCGCTCAAAATGCGTGTTGATGCTCTTCATCCAATCCCACAACATGTGACGACCGGCAATCTCAAAACATGTCTCATGGAACAGGTTATCCAGGTCAAAGAAACGGCGCGTTTCGCCATGGTCGAGCGACTCGGACTCGGTAAGAATCTGCTCAAGCCGCTGCTTTTGCTCGGGCGTAGCAGCCGAACAGCATTTAATAAGCACGCTTCTCTCGAGTTTCTCACGCAAGAAACAGGCGTTCTCGGCGCGTTCCATGCTGATCTTAGAGACGTAGGTGCCGCTTTTGGGACGCGTTTCCACCAGCTCCTGCTCACGCAGGCGCACAAAGGACTCGCGAATGGGCGTGCGCCCGATTCCCGTCTCTTTTTCCAGACCAATCGCCGAAAGGCGTGTGCCGGGCTTGAGCTCGGCGTAGATGATCTTGGAGCGCAGTGCGTTGTACGCCTGGTCTTGCAGGCTCTGATAATGCTGGTGCTGTTCCATAAAGCCCTCGGATGAAGCCTCGGTTGATCGAATACCACCATGCAATACTATCGCATCCCCCGCCCCCTCATAAGTTGCGGTGGAATAGTTCCTGTTCAAGGCCTTCAGCAGCAAAAACAGGAACTATTCCACCGCAACTACAGCCAACGAGTTGTTACGATTAGGTGAACGTTCACTTTTTATTGTTTTTCTCTTCGCAAATAAAATCCCGTGCGTATACTTAGGCTCAAACGAAACCGATTTCGTTGAGCGTGGGCAATATGATGCTAAGACGCACCCTACCATCTTGGCATCTTATCGCCCACGCAATGCCATTTGCTTTCTTCCCGTCTCGTTGGACCTTTAGTCCCATTCCGGCACAGCGAGACACTTCCTAGACGACTGACCGTGGGGCCGGCTTTTCTGCTTTTGCAGCAGTGCCTCCGATAACCCTCTTTTGCCGGCCCGGGTCAGCTTTTTCGCACAACCGAAAGGACGGGTAGCAACATGCGACCGCTCATCATCATGCATGGCGAGAACATCGACTGGTGCCATACCGTCATCAGAATGCTGATGTATCTGGTGGGCGTTGCAGTACTGGCACTCGGTATGAGTCTCCAGACGGCATCCGGCCTGGGCGTCGCCGCGCTCACGTGCTTTGCCACAACCCTATCCATGCTCACTGGCAAGACGCTCGGCTTTTGGATCACCGCAACCTACGTCGCCTACATCGTGGCGCAATTAGCCATCTTGCGAAGCGAGTTCCAGCCGCGCATCCTGCTCGAGTTGTTCTTCTCAACGCTGATTGGCGGCTTGACCGACCTCTTCATGGCGGTCAACCCACTGCATCCCACGGCACTCCCCACACAGATTGCGACCATGCTGCTCTCCCTCGCTGTCACCGCATTTGGCGTAAGTCTCGTCGTCAACATGGGCGTTGTCCCCAACGCGCCCGACGGCTTGGTGCAAGTCATTGCCGAAAAGCTTAAACGCCGCTTTGGTGACGTAAAAATCGTGTTTGACTGCTCACATGTCGCCGCCTCGCTCGCGTTGTCGCTGATCTTTATGTACAACCTGGGCGGCTTTGGCGTCACGACCGCCATCTCGGCACTGTTCCTGGGCCATGTCATCAACGTCGCCAACAAGCTGTTCGCCCAGCGCTTTATCCGCGCGGCATTTGGAAAATAGCACCACCGCAAAACCCGCGAGTAGCGCTTACTTTGCTATATCTCACTATACTTTGCTATATCTTGCTATATCTTGAGCAAAGGTGGCTCACATGCAAACAAACCCTTTTAAGCCCACAGCAGGTAAAACACCTCCCACGATTATCGGCCGCGAAGATGTACTTGAAGAATTCAGTGAAGGCCTCACCAACGGGCCTGGTGCCCCTGGGCGCCTAATGCGCATAGCCGGCGTCCGTGGAACGGGCAAGACGGTCCTCCTTGACGAGTGCTCACGTTTGGCGCAAAGCCGTGGCTGGACGGTCATAAAAGAGGTCGCAACCGAGGGACTTTGCCAGCGCATTCTCGAACAGCTGCAGCCCAAATTCCAGGCCAAACACGCCAGATTTGAGCCCACCGTAGCTGGCATATCCATCGGCAGCATAGATATTGAGCGAATCGGCCCATCGCTACGCGACGCCATGAGACAGACAATATCCAAGAATGGAAATGGCCTGCTCATCACTCTCGACGAGGTTCAAGACGCAGAGCTCGATGAGGTCCGAACGCTCTCCATTGCGATTCAGCAGGTTATCGGCGAAGACCTTGATATCGCCTTTGTTTTTGCTGGGCTGCCTTCGATGATTGAAAGCATCATCAACGGAAAGACACTTGCGTTTTTGCGCCGCGCCCTCCCCTTTGATCTGAAGGCTGTGGCAGTAACTGAAGTGTCGTACTCCCTCGAGGAAACCATTGAAGCGTCTGGCATGGAGTTGCAGCCAGGTATTGCCGGCCAACTTGCCGAGGCAACGCAGGGCTATCCTTTCATGATCCAACTCGTTGGATACTACGCATGGCAGTTGGCAAGACGCGCACATACAACGATTATTGGAGAAGAAGAAGCCGAGCGTGGCATTGCAACGGCACGCGAACGCTTCTGCGCCATGGTGATTGAGCCCGCGCTGCAGCGCATTCCGCCCACGTGCATCGCTTATCTGCTGAGCATGGCGTCTTTGGGGCAGACGAGCTCGACCAGCATGGTTGCCGATGCCCTAAACAAAACGCCTCAACAGGTGAGTTCCGTCCGCAGCCGCCTGTTAAGAGAATCGATTATCGAGGCTCACTCGTACGGCAAGGTCTCATTTGCCATCCCCTACATGCGCGACTACCTCTACGAGCACAAAGCCGAACTGGAAGTTGAACTGTAGAAACGGCAACTGCCCTGCAAGACGAAAACCGTTTTCGTACGGATTAAAGCAGACGTAAACGATTTTCGTCTTGATTTGCGTACGGAATTAAGACGTAAATTGCGCTTTCGTACGCTTATCACCAGACGCAAATTGTTTTCGTCCGGCCATGCGTCCCCAATCTAGACGAAAAGAGCCCCGAGCTCGTATTGAACTGCATCCCAATTCTTGGACGGGCGCCGATGCCCTGATCTCTGCCATGTCGAGGTGCGAGATCAAATCCTTGGCGCGCTCGCCGGAGTGGTATGCCTTGTTCGGCGCCACCTTCCTGTAGAGCTTCTTGAGCTTCGTCTTCCCCTTGTTGCCCGGCGGCATCTCCGTCTCAGGTGGCAGCCCTAGGAAGGACAGGACGCCGGGCAGGTCGCACAGCATCACGTCCTCGATGTCGGCCTTGGCCGCCAGGTCGACGACTCTCTGCGCTGTCGGCGAGATGTTCGGGGTGCTGCTACCGCCCGCTGGTTCGGAAGCTGGCGGGCAGTAGCGGGCAGTAGCGGCAGTAGCGGTGTGGCTCGATAGGCCCGAATATCCGTAAGGAAGGTGCTCGCTCTCATATGTGCTGATATGCCTCGCCTCGCGAACCTTGGGATGCTTCCTGAGGTAATCCCTCAATTCGAGCCACTCTTTATGCTCATAACGCTTCGAAATCGTTTCCCCGTCGACAGTTTCCTTCACATAATGGTATGTTCGAACGCCTTCGAACTTGCCGAACCCGTTCTCGACGCTGAAGTTTCTGAACCAGCGCGAAAACCCATTCAGGTCCATGAAGTTGACTTGGGGATGCCTGTCTTTCGTTCGTTCGAATGAGTGGACGAGCGGAGTGCCTTTGACTTGTTCCAGGCCGAAGGCTTCCATTTCGCGGGCCTGCTCCTTTTTCCAGAATTCGAGATACGACGTCAGCGTCTCGCTTATCGAGATCCTCCGCACGCTTTTCTTGCTTTTGGGCGAGCGAACGCTTCGATCGGCCGCGAACTGCTGCTCAATGAGGATGCTTCTGTTCTCGACGGAGACATCGGACCACGTCATCCCGAGGGCTTCTGCCCTTCTCACGTCGGTGTCGAGCATGAGCATCACGCATGTGATGTGCGCGTCCGGTTCTCGATTGAGTAGGATGTCGAGTAGGCGAGCGGCGTGATGGTTCCTTCGCGGTTGTCGTGGAACTTTTTTGCGTACGAGCCGACGGTGTCCCTCGATTTTTGGACGTAGGTGCCGCTGTTGAGTTCTGCCTTGTAGGCTTCGAGTGCGGCGTCGACCTCTCGGCTTTTGGTGGTATGTATGGTCTGCCACGGCGAATAGCGGTATTTGCCCGTGACCGGATCCTTGCCGAGGCTGTGACGGTAGCGCCACGTGTATTTGTCGCGGCGTTGCTTCGTTCCTTTGCCTATGACGAGAGGTCGGTCGTTCATCGTGTTCCTTGCCTGAAGTGCCTGAGAATCGCGCTCGGTTGCGCGGAATGGCGCAAAGGGCTGGGGCGGGTGGGCATTACCCTTGGTGGTGGGCCCTGCGTGGGGTCACACCCCAAGGGTAATGCTCCGCCTGACCGCTTTCAAGCTCGTTGTGGGTCGAATTTGGGTCGAATTATTCCGCGTACTTTTCTTTCGTAAATCTATGAAAACATCAAATGACCTGGAGTTATATTGACTTCAATTTGGGTCGAAATGTCTGAATGAAACAACGTCGTAGCGACCTCATAACCCGAAGGTCGGTGGTTCAAATCCGCCCCCCGCGACCATGAAACTTCAGGTCGGAAGCATAAAAGCTCCCGACCTTTTTCTTTGTCTAGGGGTTTCGGCATCTCTCGTTCTTTGGGTACCTCGAGGCGGGCAATCAGATAGATGCTTACGAGTATCATAGGGTCTTTTTACGTCGCGGTCGTGTCTCGTACTGGTGCGCCGCTCTTTGTGGGACGTGTCACTTTGCCATAGGTTGTCCGGCGGCGGGGCGCAGGTCGTTCCCCGTGGCGTCGCTCCTTTCGACGCTACGCTGCCTGGCTACTCGTTCCACTGGTGCTTTTTCATGTCGACGCAGCCGTTGTCTCGGAAGGCGACTCCTTCCTCCGTCAGTAGTGCTCGCTGGTCGGGGAAGTTTGGCGCGAGGCGTCCCGCGTGGTTGACGACGCGGTGGCAGGGATAATCGCCGTAGCGATCCGCCTCGCTCAGCACCGCTCCGACCAGGCGAGAGTTTTTCTCCCTGCCGATGAGGCGCGCTATCTGACCGTACGAGGCGACGCATCCCGCCGGAATCTCTGCCACGACGGAGAGAATCTCATAAACCAAATCTTCGTCCAGGACTTTTCCCATCGTATCGCTCCCGTGTTCGCTTTTGCCTTCGGGGGCGCGGCGCCGATCACCCGTGCTGCGATTTTCGCAGCTCCCCTTACCGAAGCATCGAGGGAAAGCGCGTGCGTGTCAAGGTTGTCTAGTCCAGTTGCTGGCTCGATGCCTCGAGATGTTCGCCTCAAGTGCGACCTGCCCCTATTGGAAAAGGATGCCGAAGATGTATTTGGTGATGGCGGAGCGGCGGATGACCCCCACGAGTTTGCCCTCGTCATCAACCACAGGAAGCTTCTTGAACTTCTTCTTCGCCAGCAGCGCGGCGACGCGGGCGATGCTCTGCTCGGGACGGGCACACACTACCTGGCGCGTCACGAAATCCATGACGCAGCGATCCTTCAGGTCTTCGATGCGCTGCTCAAGGCTCTGATCGTCGAAGTACAGCATGGACGCGTCGCCGCCCGTGAAGATGGTGTGAGCGCGATGCTGCGCGATGGCTCCCATGACATCGCCGTCGGAGATGAACCCGACCACCTGGTTGCGCTCATCGATTACGGGCATGCTGCTCACCTCGTTTTCGGCGAGCATGCGCACCACGTCGGAAATCGTGCAATCCTGCGTGCAGGTGAACGGCTCTTCAATCATGATGCTCGAAACGGGCGTCCCCTCGAGCTCGAGCGGGATGCGCTCGGACAGAATCTCGGACATCGCTTATGCCTCCTTCGTTTTCGGTGCGGTTTTCTTGGTGCGCACGCTGAATATGGCGCAGATAAGGGAAACGAGGCCGATTGCCGCGCACACCTTGTAAGCGACGCCCGCGCCCACGGCGGTGGCTACTTGGATGCTCGCATCGACGCCGGCCGACGCGGTGACGCTTGTCATGACCGTGATGATGAGCGCCGTGCACAAACCGCCGGCGACCTGGCGGCCGGTGTTCGCGATGGCGTTGCCGTGGGCGATCATGTCATTTTTCAAGGCATTGACACCCCATGTGTTCACCGGCATGTTCGCGAGCGACTGGCCGGCGGACTGCAGCATGCAGAACAGCGCAACCACCAAGATGGGCGTGTTTACCGTCGAAAGCGAGAGCAGGAACAGGGCGCCGGTCATGAGGGCCAGGCCGACGATCGAGATGGCACGCGGACCGAACTTGTCGAACACCACGCCGGAGATAGGGCTGATGATGATGCCCACCGCCGCGGCGGGAAGCATGGCCATGCCGGTTTCGAAGGCCGAAGCGCCAAGCGAGGTTTGCAGCAGCAACGGCAACAGCGTGTTGGTGACCAGGCATGCGGCGTTGATGAGCGTGACGATGATGGCGGCCACGCGGAACTCGCGCGTCTTGAGCGTGCCCAGTTGAAGCAGCGGGTCCTCGATTTTGCCCTGGCGTACGACGAACAGCACCAAGCACACGACACCCGCGACGATCGAGCCGAGCACCACGGGGTTGCCCCAACCCATCGACGAGGCGCTCGAGAACCCGTAGAGAAGTCCGCCGAAGGCGATGGTGGAGAGGACGACCGAGGGCAGGTCGAGCTTGGGGTTCTTCAGCTCGCCCACGTTTTTCAGCATGAACACGCCCAGCACCAGCACGAGAATTGCGAGGGGGACGATGGCGCCGATCATGGTGCGCCAGCCGTACGTGTCGATCACCGCGCCGCCTACGACGGGGCCGACCGCGGGACCCGCCGACATGACGATGCCCGCCATGCCCATAGCCGTTCCTCGTTTCTCGACGGGGAACACCAGCATGGGAACCACCGAGACAAGCGGCATGAGCACGCCTGAGCCCGCCGCTTGCAACACGCGACCGATGATGAGGAACAGGAAATCAGGGGCTGCGGCGCACAGCAGCGTGCCCAGCGCGAACACCAGCGTCGCCCCGAAGAATAGCGCGCGGGTGCTGAACTTGTCGATAAGGAACGCCGAAACGGGGACCATGATGCCGCTCACCAGCGGGTATATGGACATGATCCACTGGGCAGTCGAGGCATCGATGGCGAAATCGGACATGATGACCGGCAGCGCAGGCGACATCACCGTTTGGTTCAGTAGCGCCAAGAAGGCACCCAGGACGACGACCGCGACGATGCGGATCTGGGTACCGGTAATGCGCCCATTGGCGGGCGCGACCGTACAATTATCAGACATAAGCTTCCTTCGTATCTATTCGATTCTTCGCCGAAGGCGCGCCGGCCCACGGGCGAAATAACATGCATGTGCTATGCGTGCATCAGATACGACAGGAAGAAAGCGGCTGCTCAGAGCGCACTTGGGGAACAACAGGAGAGGCCCCGTATACCAGGGGCCGCCGAATTGCGATGTATGCTTTGGTCAAATCCTTCATAGCGGGGAGGTATTCTAGCAGCCGTCTTCGCCCCTTTCAAGGGATGTAACCCAGACGTTGATTTTCTTCACCGAGGCGCCATCGTTGACGGGTGGCGTGCTTCTCTATCGCCACACCGCGGGGCGAGGGAACGCCGCGGCGAGCTTGTACATCGGCTATGTGTGCAGCTGCGAGCGTGTCGCCGGCGCGCGCTGGGCGCCAGTCCGATCCGGCCGACTCTTGCCGACGGTCGGTCGCCGTCCTCCTCCATCTCCGCCTGCTCTGTTTTTGCTCGGCTCCCTTGTCGTATCATGGACGGACGAGAATTGAGCGAAGACGGTACGTATGAACATCCAGATATTCGGCACGAAGAAAAGCTTCGATACTAAGAAGGCGCAGCGCTATTTCAAGGAACGTCGTGTGAAGTTCCAGTTCATCGACTTGAAGGAAAAGGGGATGAGCAAAGGCGAGCTCGAAAGCGTGGCGCGCGCCGTCGGCGGGATCGACGCTGTGATCGATCCAAAGGCGAAAGATGCCGACACGGTTGCGCTCGTACAGTATCTTGCTGCCGACCAGAAGTTCGAAAAGGTGCTCGATAACCAGCAGATTCTTCGTGAGCCCATCGTTCGCAACGGCCGCCAGGCAACCGTTGGCTACGAGCCTGACGTGTGGAAGGGCTGGGAATAAAGCGGCTGGGAATAAAGTGAAGCGCCCACGCCCGTGGTTTTATCCACGGACGCGGGCGCTTGCGTAAGACGTCTCTTGTCGTTTGAGTGGAGCGCCCCGGCGGCGCTGAACAACGCGCCCCGGTGACGTGGCTCGGGGCTCTTTGTGCCGCGCATCTATGAGAGGAGATATTTGATGCGCATGGGCGCTACTCCATGTAGCCACCCTGAATGGCAGAAACTGCATGCTCGGTAAAGAACTTGAGCGTGCCGGAGGTATAGCGATTAGCCTTGGGCTTCCAAGCGGCTCGGCGCTCGGCCAGGACGGCGTCGACCTCGGCCGGCTCCATCTCCTTACCGGCGATGCCCACGATAGACAGCGAGCGCTCGGGGATGTTGATCTGGATCAGGTCGCCCTCCTCGATCAAGGCAATCGGGCCGCCCACGGCAGCCTCGGGCGAAACGTGACCGATAGCCGGGCCCTTGGAGGCGCCGGAGAAGCGGCCGTCAGTGATCAGAGCAATGCTCGCGCCCAGCTCGGGGTCGCTGGCGATAGCCTCGGTGGTGTAGAACATCTCGGGCATGCCGGAACCCTTGGGGCCCTCGTAGCGAATGATGACGGCGTCGCCGGGCTTGACCTCGTGCGTCAGGACGGCGTGGATGGCGTCCTCCTCGCAGTCGAACGGACGTGCCTTAAGCGTAGCCTGGAACATCTCGCGCGGAACAACCGTGTGCTTGACGACGGCACCCTCGGGGGCAAGGTTGCCGTGGAGGATGGCGATGGAACCGTCGGTGCCGAAGGCCTGGTCAAACGGACGGATGATGTCCTCGCGCTTGAGATTCCACTTCTCAAGGTAACGACCGCACTTCTCGTAGTAACCGTTGTTCTTGAGGTCCTCGAGGTTCTCGCCGAGAGTCTTGCCGGTGACGGTCATAACGCCGAGGTGGAGCATCGACTTGATCTCCTCCATGATGCGCGGCACGCCGCCCGCATAGTAGAAGAACTGCGCCGGCCACTCGCCTGCGGGGCGAACGTTGAGCAGGTAGTGGGCGCCACGGTGCAGGCGATCGAAATCGTCGGCGGACATCTCGATGCCAAACTCGCGGGCGATCGCGGGAATGTGCAGCAGCGAGTTGGTGGAACCGGAGATGGCGCCGTGGACCATGATGAGATTCTCGAAGGACTCCTTGGTCACGATATCACGCGGACACAGGTTGTGCTCGGAGAGCCACACGGACTGACGGCCAGCCTCGCGCGCAAACTCACGCAGATCGGAGCTGGTTGCGGGCAGCAGAGCCGTGCCGGGGAGCATAAGGCCCAGGGCCTCGGCGGTAACCTGCATGGTCGAGGCGGTACCCATAAAGGAGCAGGCGCCGCAGCTGGGGCATGCGTTGTGCTTGGCAAACTCGAGCTCCTCGCGGGAAATCTCGCCGCGCTCATAGCGGGCCGAGATGGCGCCGAGCTGCTCCAGGGTCAGCAGGTCGGGACCGGCATCCATGACACCGCCGGTAACGACGATGGAGGGGATGTTGATGCGGCCCATGGCCATGAGGTTCGCAGGCAGACCCTTATCGCAGCTGGCGACAAAGACGCCGGCGTCGAATGGAGTGGCCTTGGCATGAATCTCGATCATGTTGGCGATCATGTCGCGGCTGGGCAGCGAGTAGTTGATGCCGTCGTGGCCCTGGGCCTCACCGTCGCAAATGTCGGTGCAGAAGTAACGAGCACCGTGACCGCCAGCCTCGGCAACGCCAGCACGGACCTCCTCGACCAGATCAAACAGGCCGGCAGAACCCGGGTGCGAGTCGCCGAACGTCGACTCGATGATGACCTGCGGCTTGTCCAGGTCCTCGATGCTCCAGCCAGAGCCCAGACGCAGCGGGTCCATCTCGGGGCTGATGGTACGAAACTTGCCGGAACGCGGCTGCAGCTTGGCAACCAACTCGGCGGCCTCCTGCTGAATCTGCTCTTTGGTCTTCTCGTCCATGGTGTACTCCTTTGGTTTAAGGCTTACTTGGTTTGGTATCGATTGGTGTGAGGTGCTGATGTAAAGCGCTGGCTTGCGATTAGGCGAAGAACGAGATCACCAGGGCGCAGGCGAGGCCCGATAGACCGATGATCGTCTCCATGATGGTCCAGGACTTGAGGGTGGTCTTCTCGTCGATCTCGAGGAACGAGGAGCACATCCAAAAGCCGGCATCGTTGACGTGCGAGAGTGCCGTAGCGCCGCCGCAGATGGCAAGACAGATGGCGGCACGCATGAGCACCGAGGCGCCGGCGACCGCGGGCATGGCGGCCATAATGCCCGAAGCCATGGTCATCGAAACGATGGAGCTGCCGACCGAAGCGCGGACGAGCGCGGCGATGAGAAAGCCGACGACCACGAGGGGCAGCGGGCAGCTCTCGAGCACGGGGCCGATAACCTGGCCCAGACCGCAGTCCTGCAGCATCCAGCGAATGACGCCACCGCAGGCGATGACCAGCAAGATCATGCCGACGGGTTTGAGCGAACGGTCGAGCAGGGCCTTGAGCTCGGCACCGGTGTAGCCGCGGCGAGCGCCCAGCAGGTACATGGCAACAAGCGTGGCGATGGTGAGTGCGACGAACGGCTTGCCCAGGAAGGCGAGGATCGAGGCGGCCTCGGCGGGCATGGGGATGTACGAAGACAGCGTGCCCAGCAGGATCAGGCACAGCGGGGTGAGCACGATGGCGAGGACCATGCCAAAGGAGGGAAGCTCCTTGTCGTCGCTCGCGCCTTCGGCGGAGGTAAAGTGCTCGGGGACGTCCGTGAAGATGCGGCCGCCAACATTGCGGCCCCAGACGACACCGGCAACAGCCATGGCGATAAAGGCGGTGGGAATGCCGACGAGAATCATGGTGCCCAGGTCGACGCCGAGCGTACCGGCGACGAGGACCGAACCGGCCGAAGGCGGCACGAAGGCATAACCGGCTGCCAGTCCCGCGAGCAAGGCGATGCCATAGTAGAGGGTCGACTTCTTGGTCTGCGATGCCACGCTAAACGCGAGCGGAATCAAAACGACCACGCCGGCCTCGAAAAACACCGTGGTTCCGATGACCAGGCCGGTGATGCCCAGTGCCCAGCTGGAGTGACCCTGGCCAAAGGTGTCAATGAAGGTCTGGGCGATCTTCTTGGCGCCGCCGCTCTCCTCCAGGATCTGGCCGAACATCGAGCCCAGGCCAATGAGCAGCGCGATGTTTTGCAGCGTGGTGCCCACGCCCTTGGTGACAGTATCGGCCACCAGGTCGAGCGGCATGCCGGCACCGATGCCGATCGCAAGCGCCGAAACCATCATCGACAGCACGGGGTGCAGCTTGAACTTGATGATGAGCGCAAGCAGCAGCGCAATGCCCACGATGGCGGCGATGACGAGCCTGGTGGGGTCTGCCATAAACGTTGGGTCTGACATCTTTCCTCCAATTCATCAGACCTTTTGAATTCGTCTGATGACTATAGCGTGTTTTGGAAAGGTCTGATGTTTCAAATTGAAATTTGTTCGAAATACATCTGATGTATTTGGCGAACGGTCGTATTTACGCTGTAAACGGCATATCTGAACCGCTCGATTCGGTCCCAACGGCCAATACCGTGCCCTTGGTGCGCTAAAATAGCTCAGATGAATTTTGTGATGAGAGGTATAGCTATGGCTCGCGCCGAATCGGGACTCCCCGAGCAGATTTCCGAGAAAATCATTCAATTGATTCTTGATGAGCACCTTGAGCAGGGCGATCGCCTGCCCAAGGAGGCCGTGCTCGTTGAGCGTCTGGGTGCCGGCAGGAGCACCGTGCGCGAGGCCATGAAGCTGCTGCAGTCGCGCAACATCGTGCGCATTAAGCAGGGTTCGGGCACCTATGTGGCATCGAACCCCGGCGTTGCCGACGACCCGCTGGGCTTTACCTTTATCGGCGATAAGCAGCGCCTGGCGCGCGACCTGCTCGAGGTGCGCTTTATGATCGAGCCGCAGATGGCAAGCATGGCCGCCGAGCACGCGACCGAAGACCAGATTATATGCATCCGCGAGCTCTGCGATGAGTCCCAGCGCCTGGCCGAGGCCGGCGAGGACTACTCCGCCGCCGACACCGCTTTCCACAACGCCATTGCCGAGAGCTGCGGTAACCTCGTCGTCCCTCGCCTGATGGGTGTGCTCAAGGCATCCGTTCCCCTCTTTATCGACGTAACGGGCAAAAAGCTCGTCGAGGAGACCATCCGCACGCACCGCGGCGTGGCCGACGCCATCGAGGCGCGCAACCCCACCGCCGCGCACGACGCCATGTATCTGCACCTGGTCTACAACCGCAACATGATCGCGGAAGGCGCGATGGCGAAAAGCGAGTAAGGGCATCGCGACAACCGATTTCAACCGTTCACCTTTTAAAAGTGAACGTTCACCTATTTTTAGGAGAATAGGGGCGTCAATTCCTCCGCTTCTCCTATACTGAGCTTGTATTAAAAGCAAGACTTATATAGATGAACGTTTCTTTTGAAAGGATCGCTATGTCTGATCTTATGGACAGCTTCCGCCTGGATGGCAAGGTCGCACTCGTGACCGGCGCCACCTACGGCATTGGCATGGCCATTGCCGAGGCGCTCGGCGAGGCCGGCGCCAAGATCGCCTTTAACGCCCGCCACGCCGACAAGGTCGCCGAGGCCGAGAAGCACTACCGCGAGCTGGGCTTTGAGGCTCACGGCTACGTGGCCGATGTCACTGACGAGGCCGTCGTCGCCGAGCTCGTCGCCAAGATCGAGGCCGATTTTGGCACCACGCCCGACATCCTGGTCAACAATGCAGGTGTTATCCAGCGCACCCCCATGCTCGACATGAGCGCCGAGGACTTCCGTCGCGTCGTCGACATCGATCTTAACGCCCCGTTCATCGTCTCCAAGGCCTGCCTGCCCGGCATGATCGCCAAGGGTCACGGCAAGATCATCAACATCTGCTCGATGATGAGCGAGCTCGGCCGCGAGACCATCGCCGGCTACGCCGCTGCCAAGGGTGGCCTGAAGATGCTCACCAAGAACATCTGCTCCGAGTTTGGCGAGGCCAACATCCAGTGCAACGGTATTGGGCCTGGTTACATCGCCACGCCGCAGACCGCGCCGCTGCGCGAGACGCAGCCCGATGGCAGCCGTCACCCGTTTGACCAGTTCATCATCGCCAAGACCCCGGCCGCCCGTTGGGGCACGCCCGAGGACCTGAAGGGCCCCGCCGTGTTCCTGGCTTCCGACGCCTCGAACTTCGTCAACGGCCACATCCTCTACGTCGACGGCGGCATTCTGGCCTACATCGGCAAACAACCCCAGTAGGCGCTGCGCGGGCTTGAGACGGGCATCTTGTCTTTCAATCGTCGGTCGCGTACCCAAGTACGCTT
This sequence comes from Collinsella sp., assembly GCA_048428865.1. Taxonomy (GTDB): domain Bacteria; phylum Actinomycetota; class Coriobacteriia; order Coriobacteriales; family Coriobacteriaceae; genus Collinsella. Next base: position 48,129 of record DBFOPP010000046.1, on the reverse strand, counting down.
CCCTCCTCTTTCAAGGCAACCTGCTCCGCCTCAAGCCCGCTCGCTCACCGCATTCCCACATTTAGGTTCATTTAGTAGTTGCGGTGAAATAGGGATTGATTTTGGCTTCTACTAGGCAAGACAGTCCGTATTTCACCGCAAGTTAGAAATAGGAAAGGTATTTCGCTATGAAGATCGCTCTCATCAACGAGAACTCCCAGAACTCCAAGAACCCCATGATCGAGGCTGCCCTCAAGAAGGTCGTCGAGCCCATGGGCCACACCGTCTTTAACTACGGTATGTATGCCGATGCCGACTCCAAGCCGCTCACCTACGTTCAGAACGGCATCCTCGCCGCCGTGCTGCTCAACTCCGGCGCTGCCGACTATGTCGTGACCGGCTGCGGCACCGGCGAGGGCGCCATGCTCGCCTGCAACTCCTTCCCCGGTGTTCTGTGCGGCCATGTCGCCGACCCGCTGGATGCCTACACCTTTGCCCAGGTCAACGATGGTAACGCCGTCGCCATGCCCTTCGCCCTCAAGAACGGCTGGGGCCAGGAGCTCAACCTCGAGTACACCTTCGAGAAGCTCTTCGGCTTCGGCTCGGGCAACGGCTATCCTGCCGAGCGCGTTGAGCCCGAGCAGCGCAACAAGAAGATCCTCGACGGCGTCCGCGCTGTGACCATGCGTCCGCTCGTCGACGTCCTGGGCGAGATCGACCAGGACCTGGTCAAGGGTGCCCTGGCTGGCGAGCACTTCCAGGAGTACTTCTTCGCCAACGCCACCGACGAGGCAATCATCGCCAAGGTCAAGGAGCTCCTGGGTCTCTAATCGCACGACCCATCGCAGCGGACGCAAGCGGCGGCCGTCCCAACAAGGGGACGACCGCCGCTTTTTGCTATCGACTGGTGCAATGGGGTCAGGTTTACATGCATCAAGTTAGTGCAAAGTAACCTGACCCCCATGCACCAAGGGGTTGACTAGAGGGCGCAGGCCACGTTGTAGCCGTCGCCGATGGCATCGCGGATGTTGCCGCACTTGTTGGCGTCGCCCAGCACGTGGGTGGTAACACCGGCAGCGGCTAGGTCGTCGGCCAGCTTGGTGTTGGGACGGTATCCCATGGCGAGCACAAGCGTATCCGCACCCGTGATGGTGTGGACTTCGCCGTCCTTCTCGTAGCTGATGGCGTCCTCGGTAATCTCGGTCACCTTGGCCTCGGTCAGCACGTGGACGCCCTTGGAGAGCATGCGCGTGATGAGCACCGCGCGACCGGCGCCACCTTCGTTGGCGGCGAGCGTCTTGGTCATCTCGATGACGGTGACGTCGCGGTTTGCCGGCGACAGGTCGTTGACCAGCGGAGCCAGATAGTCGGCCGTCTCGCAGCCGACGGTGCCGCCGCCCACGATGACGATCTTCTTGCCCGGGAAGGCATTGCCGCCCAGCAGGTCGTCAGCCGTCATGACCTGCTTAAAGCCCTGCATAAAGGCCGGAGCGATAGGCTCGGCGCCATAGGCCAGGACAACCTCATACCCGGCGTAGTCGCGCTGAATGTCCTCGGCAGTAAGCTCGGTGCCAAATACGCACTTCACGCCGGCCTCGGCCAGGCGACGATACTGATACTTGATCACGCGGGTGAGTTCCTGCTTTGCCGGCGGAACGGCTGCGATACGCATCTCGCCGCCCGGCTCGTCCTGCTTATCCACGAGCACCACGTTGTGACCGCGCTTGGCGGCAATGAACGCCGCCTCCATGCCCGCGGGACCGGCGCCCACAACCAGTACGTTCTTGGCCTCGGCGGCAGGCTCGTAGCCGGCCTCGTCGCGCTCCACGTCCGGGTTGACGGTGCAGGAGATGCGCTTGCCGAACATAATGCCGTTCAGGCAGCGCAGGCAGCCAATGCAGGGACGGATATCATCGGCGTTACCGGCAGCGGCCTTATTGCAGAACTCGGCATCGCACAGATTGGCGCGGCCCATCATGCAGATGTCGGCAGCGCCGTCCTCGATCAGCTCCTCGGCAATCCATGCCTCGTTAATGCGGCCGACGGTAGCGACGGGAATGTTCACGTGCTTCTTAATCTCACGCGAGCAAGCGGCGTGCGAGGCCTGCTGCGTGCCAGCGGCGGGAATCGCAGAGCCGCGCTTGATGGTGGTGCCGCCCGATACATGAATCATGTCGACGCCGGCCTTCTCCAGGCGACGCGAGACGTAGATCATGTCGTTGAGGGTCAGGCCGCCATCGGTGTACTCGTCGCCCGAGATGCGGACGTCGATGATAAAGTCCTTGCCGCAGCGCTCGCGAATCTCGGCGATGACCTCGAGCAAGAAGCGCATACGGGCGTCGAGCGAGCCGCCGTACTCATCGGTACGCTTGTTGTAGAGCGGAGTCAAAAAGCCGCCGAGCATACCGTGGGCGTGCGCCGCATGGACCTCGACGCCATCGACACCGGCCTTCTGCATACGCACGGCAGCGTCGCCAAACTGATGCGTGAGCTCGTGGATCTCGCCGACCGTGATGGGGCGCGGTGCCTCGCGGGCGTAAGACGGGCCCACAAAGGACGGAGCGATCAGGCGCGGCGTGCCCGGAACGTTAAAGGCCATGTAGGCAGGGTGGAAGAGCTGCGGCATAATCTTGCAGCCGTACTCATGCACGGCGGCGGCGAGCTTTTCCCAGCCGGGGATGAACGTGTCGTCGTAGCAGCACATGTCGCCCGGCAGATAGGTATAGGTGGGCTCGACCGTCACAACCTCGGTGATGATCAGGCCAACGCCACCCTTGGCGCGGGCACGGTAATGATCGACCAAATCGTCGGTCACATAGCCATGATCGGCAAGGTTGGTAGACACCGGCGGCATAAAGACGCGGTTCTTGACCTCGGTCGTACCGACCTTGATCGGGCTAAAGAGCATCGGATAGGCGGAGGACTCCATACAGGCTTCCTTTCGTTTAAGCCGCTCGGCGGCACTTGCAGACGTACCTATCGTATCAGTACCCGCCGCGTTCGCACTCGCTCGCACTCCCCACCTTCAATCCCGACCCTCACAAAAAAGTTGCGGTGGAATACGGAGTAGATAAGGCCTTTGACAGCCAAAACAGTCCGTATTTCACCGCAACTGATGGGTGGGATGGAATTGAGGGCTCAGATAGTCAGTCATGCCCTCATCCGCCACTTCCTCACCTACAGCGCGTCATCCAGCATAAGGTTCACCTTGAGCACGTTGACCGTGGGCTCGCCGAACACGCCGAGGAAACGGCCCTTGGTGCACGCGGCGATGATGTCGCGCACCTCGTCCTCACTTTTGCCCGTGGCCTTGGCAAGGCGCGGAACCTGGTACTCGGCGGCATCCGGAGAGATCTCCGGGTCGAGGCCGGACCCCGAGCACGTCACCAGGTCGACGGGCACAGCGTCCATATCGGCATCGGGGTTGGCGGCGCGGATCTTCTTCACGCGCGCGTCCACAAGCTGCCGATACTCCTCACTCGCCGGGGACAGGTTGGACGGGGCACCATACGCCATGAGCTTGCCGTCTTCGCCTTCGACAATTGACACGTTCTGGATACGACCCCACATGTGGGCTTCGTCATCGAAGTTCTGGCCGATGAGCTCGGAACCCACAACCTTGCCGTCGACCGTAATGAGCGAACCGTTCGCCTGATACGGGAACGCAACCTGGGCGATGCCGGTCACGACGAGCGTATAGCCCAGGCCGCAGACAACGGTAAACAGCGCGAACACGCCCAGTGCGCGCGATGCAACACCTTTGAACATACAGACCTCCACTTACATAATGCCGCAGAACGCGAGCAGCATGTCGATGAGCTTGATGAATACGAACGGGGCAACGATGCCGCCCAGACCCCACACGAGCAGGTTGTGGGTCAGCAGCTGTCCGGACGGGACCTCGCGGTACTTAACGCCCTTCAGCGCGGCCGGAATCAGCGCGACGATAACGAGCGCGTTATAGATGATGGCCGAAAGAACCGCGGACAGCGGGCTTGCCAGACCGAGGATGTTAAGCGCGCCAAGGCCCGGGTAGATCGGCGAGAACAGGGCCGGGATGATAGCGAAGTACTTCGCCACGTCGTTGGCCACCGAGAAGGTCGTGAGCGAGCCGCGGGTCATGAGTAGTTGCTTGCCGATGCGCACGACCTCGATGAGCTTGGTAGGGCTGGAGTCGAGGTCGACCATATTGCCGGCCTCCTTGGCAGCCTGGGTTCCCGTGTTCATGGCCACGGCAACATCCGCCTGCGCCAGCGCCGGCGCGTCGTTGGTGCCGTCGCCGGTCATGGCGACCAGGTGGCCCTCACGCTGGAACTCGCGGATCTTCTCGAGCTTGCCTTCAGGGGTGGCCTCGGCCAGGAAGTCATCAACGCCGGCCTCGGCGGCGATTGCCGCGGCGGTGAGCGGGTTGTCGCCCGTCACCATGATGGTCTTGATACCCATCTTGCGCAGGTCGGCGAACTTCTCCTTAACGCCGGACTTGATGATGTCCTTGAGGTACACAACGCCCAGCACGCGGCAGTTCTTGGTCACGACCAGCGGGGTGCCGCCGGCCTTGGCGATGCGCTCGACGACCTCGTCGCACTCCTGGGAGAACACGCCGCCGGCTGCCTCCACATAGGTGCGCACGGAATCGGCAGCGCCCTTGCGGATCTCATTGCCCTCGTAGTTCACGCCGGACATACGCGTTGCCGCGGTGAACGGGATGAACTCCATGCCCTTATCCTCGAGTGTGCGGCCGCGCAGACCGAACTGCTCCTTGGCGAGCACGACGATGGAACGGCCCTCGGGGGTCTCGTCGGCCAGCGAGGAAAGCTGGGCGGCATCGGCCAGCTCCGCGGGATCGACGCCGTCGACCGGGATGAACTCGGCGGCTTGGCGGTTACCCAGGGTGATGGTGCCGGTCTTGTCGAGCATGAGGATGTCGACGTCGCCGGCGGCCTCGATGGCGCGGCCGGACATGGCCAGCACGTTGGCCTCGTTCAGACGGCTCATGCCGGCGATGCCGATGGCGGACAGAAGGGCGCCGATGGTAGTGGGAGCCAGGCACACGAGCAGCGCCACGAGCGTGGTCACGGCCGTGGGGTTGACCATGTCGTTAAGACCGGACGAGAAGCAGGAGTAACAATACAGGGCCAACGTGACCAGGATAAAGACGATGGAGAGGGCCACCAGGAAGATCTCCAGAGCAATCTCGTTAGGGGTCTTCTTACGCGCGGCACCCTCGACCATCGCGATCATCTTGTCCAGGAAGCTCTGGCCGGGCTCGCTGGAGATCTTGACGATGATCCAGTCGGACAGCACCGTGGTACCGCCGGTAACGGCAGAGCGGTCGCCGCCGGCCTCGCGGACCACGGGGGCGGACTCGCCGGTGATGGCGGACTCGTCAACGGAGGCAGCGCCCTCGATGACGTCGCCGTCGCCGGGAATCTGCTCGCCGGCGCGTACGATCACCAGGTCGCCGCGCGTGAGCTCGGTGCCGGGAACGACGGTGAAGTGCTCCTTGTCCTCAACGGACTCGATGCGATGGGCCTCGACATCCTTCTTGGCCGCACGCAGGGAATCGGCCTGGGCCTTACCGCGGCCCTCGGCAAGAGCCTCGGCGAAGTTCGAGAACAGGTCGGTGAGCCACAAGATGACCGCGATGGCGACCACATAGTAAGTGGGCACACCCGCGTCCTGCACACCGGAGATGGAAGCGACGGCCAGGACGAAGGTCATGACGGCGGAAAGCCACACCAGGAACATAACCGGGTTTTGAATCTGGACGCGAGGATCCAGCTTGGCAAACGAGTCGCGGACCGCGCGGCCCATCATGTCTTTTTGCATAGTCATAAATCTGCGCCCTCCTTTACGCAATCATCTGGAAGAACTCGGCAACGGGGCCAAGCGCCAGGGCCGGGAAGAAGCTCAGGGCACCGATCAGTAGAACGATGAACACGAGCAGGAATACGAACATGCCGTTGGTGGTGGACAGGGTACCGGCGCTCTCGGCGACCTTACCCTTCCCGGCCAGCGAGCCCGCAATGGCGAGCGTGCCCACAATCGGCAGGAACCGCGCGAACAGCATCTCGATACCCAGCAGCACGTTGATCCACGGGATGTTGCAGTTCATGCCGGCGAATGAGGAGCCGTTGTTGCCGCCAGCCGAAGTAAGGGTGTACAGGACCTCGGAGAAGCCATGCGCCCCGCCGTTGGTGAGTTGGTCGACAAGACCGGGCACCATGCAGGCGATAGCGGAGCTCACCAGAATGGCGAACGGAGTGGCGAGACACAGAACCACCGCCCAGCGCATCTCGGTCGGCTCGATCTTCTTGCCCAGGAACTCGGGCGTGCGGCCGACCATAAGGCCGGCGATAAACACCGTGAGGATGGCGAAGCCGATCATGCCGTACAGGCCGCAGCCCACGCCGCCGAAGACGACCTCGCCCAGCGCTATCTGGAGCATCTGGACAAACCCGCCGAGCGGGGTGTAGGAGTCGTGCATGGAGTTGACCGAGCCGTTGGAAGCAGCCGTCGTGAAAGCGGACCAGGTGGAAGAGGAGGCGATGCCAAAGCGGCTCTCCTTGCCCTCCATATTGCCGCCCGCCTGGCCGTCGGTCATCTCGATGTTGACCGCGCCGCCATCGGCCAGCTGCGACGTACCCATATGCTCGTTAACGGCGATGATGCCGGTAAAGACCACGAGTAGGATAAGCATCGCCGCGAAGATGGCCTTGCCCTGCCTGGCATTCTTGACACCGATGCCGAAGGTGAAGCAGCAGGCGGCCGGGATCAGCAGCAGGCTGGTCATCTCGATGATATTGGTGAAGGCACTGGGGTTCTCATACGGATGGGCGGAGTTCACGCCGAAGAAGCCGCCGCCATTGGTGCCGGACTGCTTGATGGCAACCTGGCTGGCCGCAGGACCCTGGGGCAGGAACTGCTCGGTGACCACGCGCGCGCCCTCGACAACCTTGCCGTCGACCTTGACCGTGTCGCCCTCGATCTGGGCGCCGTCGATGACGCTCCAGCCGCCGTCTGCATTAGGCTGGACAGCGACGGGCTCTACGAGCTCAGCCTTCTGAGCCGGCTGGAAGTTGGAGATGACGCCACCGGCAGCCAGGCAGATGCCGAACACGAGGTTCAGCGGGATGAGCACATACAGGACGGTGCGGGTGAGGTCGACCCAGAAGGAACCCAGACCCTGCTCCTTGACCTGACGGAAGCCGCGGATCAGCGCGAACATGACCGCAATACCGGTGCCAGCGGAAACGAAGTTCTGCACGGTGAGGCCCATGAACTGCACAAAGTAGGACAGGGTGGTCTCACCGGAATAGGATTGCCAATTGGTGTTGGTTATGAAGGAAGCAGCCGTATTGAACGACAGGTCCCATGACACACCCGGCAGGTGCTGGGGATTGCCTGGCAAGAAGGACTGAAGCGTCTGGAGTGCCACAAGAGCCACGAGGCCGATCCCCGAAAAGACCAGCACGCTCGTCAGGTAGCGCCTACACCCCATCTGCTCTGCCGCGTCGATGCGAAGCAGACGATAGACGCCACGCTCCACAGGAGCAATCACAGGCGACAGGAACGTATGCTCACCATCCATGATATGGGCCATGAACCGACCGAGCGGAACGGCCAGGACGACGAGCACGGCAAAGTACAAGATGTACTGAATCGCAGCGTCCATAGTTTACGAATCACTCCTCATCAGAATGTAGATGTAATAGATAAGGAGTCCAATGCAGACGACTCCGATGATGGGAATGAGGATGTCCATTTTCCGCCCCTTTCACGCGCGGTCCGATGTCTCGGACGCCTGCTCTCGCAAGCGCCTGGGGACAGTAAACGCTTCTAGAGATTAAAGAGGCGTGAGGGCCGGGGCTCACGACCTTAAGATGCCGTAAAGATGCAGGTAGAAAGCACTATTGCGGCTGCAGTGCGCCTATACTCGACCTCGCGAGCATACAGTGGCGTCCTCACCGCGTATGCACGCATGGACAACGTTTCAGAAAGGCTACGCTATGCAGCGCGACGCATCGGACACTCGCGTCAATCCGGACCTCATCCTCAAGGCAATTGAGAAAGACGAGGTCGCCGATGACGCTCGAACCAGCCGGGGACACCTCAAGATTTTCTTTGGCTACGCTGCTGGCGCAGGCAAAACCTATGCGATGCTTCAAGCCGCCCACGCCGCCAAGCGGCGAGGTGTCGACGTCGTCGCGGGATACATCGAGCCGCACGAACGTCCGGCAACTGCCCATCTTGCACAAGGGCTTGAGAACGTGCCCTGTAAACTCATCAAGCACAACGGCATTGCGCTCAGCGAGTTCGATCTAGATGCGGCTATCGAACGCGCCCCTCAGCTCATCCTTGTCGACGAGCTCGCCCATACGAATGCGCCAGGGTCTCGCCACGACAAACGCTATCAAGATGTCGAGGAACTTCTACATGCGGGCATCGACGTCTATACGACCGTGAACGTTCAGCATATCGAGAGCCTAAACGACATGGTTGCATCCATCACCGGCGTTATCGTGAGCGAACGAATCCCCGACCGTATCTTCGATGATGCCGACCAGGTCGAGCTCGTCGACATAGAGCCCGAAGACCTACTTGAGCGCCTTCGCGCCGGCCTCGTCTACCGTCCCGCACAAGCCGACCGAGCGCAACAGCATTTTTTTACCGTCGAGAACCTCACCGCACTCCGAGAAATCGCGCTGCGCCGCTGCGCCGATCGCACCGGCTACCTCACAGACGCCGCACGCGTGCTGGGAAACCGTGACTACTACACCAGGGAGCGTATCTTAGTCTGTGTCTCCCCGGCGCCGACCAATCCCCGCATCGTCCGTGCCGCCGCACGCATGGCGAAAGCGTTTCGCAGCGAGCTCGTCGCCCTGTTCGTAGAGAGCCCGCGCGCGCAGGCCATGAGCGATAATGAGCGCGCCAAGCTTGCAGCCAATATCGCCCTGGCCGAACAGCTCGGAGCACATATGGAAACCGTCTATGGCGACGACATCGCGTTTCAGATCTCCGAGTTCGCGCGCCTGTCGGGTATTTCGAAGATCGTCATGGGACGCACGGGCGAGCGCAGCAGCGTCCGTCAGGCCCTCTTCGGCCGCAAATCTCTCGTAGAACAGCTCATAACGTTCGCCCCGAACCTCGACATTTACATCATTCCAGACCAGTCGACTCCGCCCTCCCGGCCCGAAGGACGCCGCCGTGCGCTCGCCCTGCAGCCGCCCAGCAGCCGTGACGTGCTTCGCACGCTGGCCCTCTCTCTTGTCGCCACGGCTGTTGGCACGGCTTTCCGCCATCTGGGATTTGCCGATTCCAGCATCATATCCCTCTATATCCTCACGGCCCTGCTGACCGCCGTCACCACGACGGGGCGTATCTGCACGATCGTATCGAGCGTGCTCTCTGTAGTGCTTTACAACTTCTGCTTCGTCACGCCTCTGTTTTCGCTCGCCAGCTACGACCGAAGCTATCTGGTCACGTTCGGCATCATGTTCGCTACCGCTATGGTCGCCGGCGAGTTAACTGCGCGCATCGCCGACAACGCCCGCACCTCAGCCGAGAACGCATTCAAAACGCGCGTACTCCTCGAAACGAACCAGCTCTTGCAGCAAGCCCATAGCGCGGAGGAGTGCGCCCGCGTCGCCATGAACCAACTCATCAAACTGCTTAAACTCGACGTGGTCTTCTACCCCGCCGAACACGGCACGCTCGGCAAGACGCTCTATGAGTCCGCTGGCACCGAAAACCGTTCCGCGTCGCTGCTCACCGACTACGAGCGCGCCGTTGCAACCTGGACCTACACCAACAACAAGCGCGCGGGCGCAAGCACGCGGACCCTGCCTGAGGCGCGCTGTCTCTACCTCGCGGTTCGCACCGGCGACAAGGTATTCGGTGTCATCGGCATCGCCCTGGAGGGGCGCGAGATCGAAGCCTTCGAGCATTCGATCGTCCTATCTATCGTAGGTGAATGCGCCTTGGCGCTCGAAAGCGACCGGGCGGCGCAAGAGCGCGAAGAGGCTGCGGTCTTGGCGAAAAACGAGCAGCTGCGCGCCAACCTTTTGCGCTCCATCGGCCACGATTTGAGGACGCCCCTCACGGCTATATCCGGATCTGCGGCAATCCTTCGGAAGAACGACGAGAAGCTCAGCCTCGAACAACGCTGCGATCTTGCCGATGCCATCTACGACGACTCCCTCTGGCTTATCGATACCGTGGAGAACCTCCTCGCCATCACACGCGTCGAGGACGGCACCATTCACCTCAACTTCACATCCGAGCTCATCGACGAGGTCATCGAGGCCGCCCTCAGCCATGTCGCCCAAGCATCGCATGGACGTACCGTCACCATCGAGCACGCTGACGACATCCTGCTGGTACGCATCGACGTCCATCTCATCATGCAGGTGCTTACGAATCTCATCATGAACGCCTTCAAATACACGCCCGAGGACTCGACTGTCACCATCAGCGCACGTCGCGAGGGTGCGTTCGTCGTGGTGGACGTCGCAGACGATGGGCCGGGTGTGGCAGACTGCGACAAGCCTCATATCTTTGAGCGCTTCTTCGCCTCAAGCAATACGCGGCCCGTGGATTCGCGTCGAAGCATCGGCCTTGGGCTGTCGCTCTGCCGCTCCATCGTGGAGGCGCATGGCGGCGTCATCGAAGTTCGCGACAACAACCCCCATGGGGCCGTCTTCCGTTTTACCCTGCCCGCCGAGGAGATCGAGATTCATGAATAATGCCGCTAAGCCACGCATCCTCCTGGTCGAAGATGACCTGACCGTTCAAAACCTCGTTTCGACCGCGCTTGACCTCCACGGCTATATCGTGAGCAAGGTTTGCGACGGCCAGGACGCCATCATGGATGCGGTGTCGCACGGCCCCAGCCTCATCATGCTCGACCTCGGCCTTCCCGACATCGACGGTATCGAGGTCATCACGAAGATCCGAAGCTGGTCGGCAGTCCCCATTATCGTCATTTCGGCGCGCACCGAAGATTCCGACAAGATTGCAGCACTTGACGCAGGGGCAGACGACTACCTCACCAAGCCCTTTTCTGTGGATGAGTTGCTCGCGCGCGTCCGTGCGAATTTGAGGCGCTCCTCGATGGCGTCGAGCGAGTCGACAGAAGCGAGCGCGTTCGACAACGGTCCGTTGCATATCGACTACGCCGCGGGATACGCGACGAAAGACGGACGCGAGCTCTCGCTCACCCCAACCGAGTACAAATTGCTCGTCCTTCTGGCGAAAAACGTCGACAAGGTGCTCACCCACACCTTCATCACCCGCGAGATATGGGGCACGAGCTGGGACAGCGATCTGGCGAGCCTGCGCGTGTTCATGCGCACCCTGCGCAAGAAGATCGAGGCAGACCCCTCTCACCCCAAGATGATTCAGACGCACATGGGTGTCGGGTACCGCATGCAGCGTCTCTAGCCCACCCCACAAAAAAGTTGCGGTGGAATACGGATTAGATAAGGCCTTTGACAGCCAAAACAGTCCGTATTTCACCGCAACTGATGGGTGGGATGGGTTAGAGGCCCAGATAGCTGGTCATGCCTTCGACGGCGAGCTTGGCGCCAGCTACGGCGTGAACCACAGTGAGCGGGCCGTTGACCACGTCGCCGGCGGCAAAGACGCCAGGCACGGTGGTCATGCCGCGCTCGTCGACCGAAAGCAGGCCGCGATGGTCGGTCTCCAAGCCGCCCGTCGTAAGCACAAGCTTGTCCTTGGGCACCTGAGAGGCCGCGATGACGATGGTATCGGCCGCGGCATGGTCGAGCTCTTCCTCGTAGCCCACCACGTTGTTGTCCTCGTCGAAGATGGCCGTCTCGAACACGGGGCCGTTATCGTCGATGGCGCAGATGGCCTTGCCGCACACGATCTCGGCACCGTCGAGCTCGGTCAGCTCGACCTCGTCGTCAATTGCCGAGATATGACGCGAACGGGCATACACGGTGACCTTGCGGGCACCCGAGCGCAGAGCCGTGCGGGCCACATCCATGGCCACGTTGCCGGCACCGATAACTGCCACATTTTGCCCGATCGCCACACTCGTGGGGTCGACCAGATAGTCGATACCAAACAGCACGTTACCGCGCGACTCGCCGGGAATCCCCAGCTTACGGGCACGCCAGGTACCCGTGCCCACAAAAACCGCGTCATAGCCATCGCGCAGCAGATCGTCGATATGCAGCGCGCCGCCGATGGTGGTCGAGGGGCGCACACGCACGCCGAGCGAGCACATCACGTGGCGGTACTTTTGCACCAGAGAACGCGGCAGGCGGAACTCGGGGATGCCGTACTCCAGCACGCCGCCGATCTCGGGGCACTGCTCAAACACGGTGACAGCGCAGCCCAGTTGGGCCATCTTAATGGCAACGGTAATACCGGCAGGGCCCGAGCCGACCACGGCAATCTGCTTGCCGCACGACGGGGCGGGCTTCCACTCCTTGCGATCGAGATACGCCGTGGAGATATAGTTCTCGATGCTCGAGAAGTGCACCGGCGTGCCCTTGCGACCCTGAATGCACGAACCCTCGCACTGGCCCGAATGGTTGCACACCATGGAGCAGACCGCGCTCATCGGGTTGTTCTGGAACAGCAACTCGCCCGCTTCTTCTAGACGACGCTGCTTAAACAGATCGATGACCTGCGGGATAGGCGTCTGCACCGGGCAGCCCTTGATCTGGCAGAACGCCCTTTTACAACCCAGACAACGATTTGCTTCCTCGACAATGTGGATAGCCACGCGATTCCCCTCTGATTCGCATCAACACAATAACGGGCAGTTCCAGATGCTGCCCAGTACCGGCAAGACGGCCGCCCGTAGCGGCCGTCAGCCACGCTACATCTCCCGATGCGCGCCTTCGCAACGGGCAGACATACGCTCGAGTGTCGTCAAGCAGCCGGCTGCTGTCGCCGGCACGCTGTTCTCGACCACGCACGGAATACCCGGGCAGGCAGCAGCGGCCCAGGCAACGACGGGCTCAAAGTCGTAACGGCCCGTCTCGCCCACGCCATGGCATACCAGACGCGAGCCCGTGCCGTCGCACCAGCCGGCCTCATCCTCGTTGTTCACGACCTCGTAGTCCTTGGCATGCAGCACGCGAACCTTGCTGCCGCACAGATAGAGCATGTGCGACGTAATCTCCTGCGCCTCGCCGACAACGCTGGGGTGTAGCAGCGACACCGGGTCGTAAATCACGCCAAGCGCCGAGCTCGGCACACGCTCGAGCACATCGCGGCAACGCTCCGGTGTGTTAACAGTCTCGTTCCAGCCGGGCTCGATCAAAATCTGCCCGCCCATGGCCTCGGCGCGCGTGCAGACATATTTGAGACCCTCAACAAACGCATCGAGCGCCTCGTCGGTCATGCGGTCGTCCGCCACGGCGTTCTGCACGTTAGGACGACCGGTCTCGGTGCCAACCGGGCAGCCGCCGAGCATCTTGGCAAAGCTCAGGCATGCCTCGTACTCGGCAAAGTTGTCCATAAGCTGTTGGCGATCGGGGGTCGCAAGGTTTTTATAGCAACCGAACACAGCAACCGAAACCCCCGCCTCGTCGAGCACCGCGCGAAGGTGGTCGGCAAGCTCGCGCGTCAGGCCCAGGCGGTTGATGCCCATCGACTTATAGAGCACTTTGCTCGGCAGCTGGATGCACGAAAAGCCCAGCTCGCCCGCCATGCGAATGCGCTCTTCGACCGTTCCTTGCGGAAGGTCGTGCAGGCGCACGCCCGGAGTAATGGTCCCCACGCTATTCACATCCCTTGCAAGCGTTGATGCCCGGGGTGTATCCGCCAAACGGGTCCTCGATGGAGCACACGCCCGAAGGGGCCAGCGGGTCGCGCTTGCCGGCCAGCTTGTCGTGGTGCATGGTCTCGATATAGGCCAGCACCAGCGGCGCCACGCCCTTCGCGTCGTTTTTGACGATGGGCTCGCTCATGTAGTAGCCAAACGTGCCCTCGCGGTGTGTGGTGTTGCCCAGGCCCGCGACCAGGCAGATGTTGTCGAGCGCCAGCTGTCCATCATGCTCGGACAGGCAGGTCTCGCAGATACCGTCGAAGGCGCGACGACCATACTGGTAATAGCGCTCGCCCAGCACGCCCAGGCGCACGCCCTTCATGATGGCGTTGGCAAAGATGGCGCTGCCGCTCTCCTCCAGGTAGTTGGGGGCGATGTTGGGCAGGTTGATAACCTGGTGCCACATGCCGGTCTTCTCATCCTGATACGGCAGCATGGCGTCGATCAGGTCGTGGAACATCTTGCGGATCTCGTCCTTCTCGGCCGACATCGAGGGCGGCATGAGCTCCCAGGTATCGATGAGCGCCATGGCAAACCAGCCCTCGGCACGCAGCCAGAAGTTGGCCGAAAGGCCGGTGACCGGATCGCACCAGAACTGCTTGCGGCTTGCGTCGTAGGCATGATAGTACAGACCGTTGAGCGGGTTGCGCATGAGGTCGTGTACGACCTGGAACATATGGAAGCTGTCCGAGCAGGCGCGGCGGTTGTGGAAGCTCAGCTCGTACTGCATGTAGAACGGCTGCGCCATGTACATACCATCGAGCCAAATCTGGTTAGGGTAGACGGCCTTGTGCCAAAAGACGCCCTCTTTGGTACGCGGCTGGGTCTCGAGCTGACGGTAAATGGTGTCCATGGCGGCACGGTACTTGGGCTTGCCCACCAGGTCATACAGCTTATAGAGGGTCTTGCCGGCGTTGACGTTGTCGAGGTTGTACTCCTCGGGGTTGTAATGCTTGATGGTGCCGTCTTCCTGGACAAAGAAGTCGATATAGTCGTCGGCGAAGGTCAGGTAGCGCTGCTCACCCGTGATCTCGTACAGCTCGATGAGTGCCTTGATCATGCAGCCATCGATGTAGTTCCAGGTGTTCTCCTTACCGGCACGGAGCTTTTCGATGTTCCAGGCCGGCGCCTGCGGCGTCGAGGTCTCGATCAACTGTTCGATGTAACGGTCCAGAATCTGATTGCAACCCATTGCTGTCCCCTCTGACGTTAATGATGGGTGAACGTTAACCCTAGTGTAACGCGAACGGGGAATATAGGGTGAACGTTAACCCTATATTCCCCGCGAACGGCAGACTTTTAACGGCAAACGGCGGCTAAGCCCGCGGCGATGCGATGCGCCAGGCGCTCATAGCCAGCCGGGCTGTAATGCAGGCCGTCCGGCATATAGAGCTCGCGGTGCTCCGGCAAAAACGGGCTGATGCCGCTTTGCGCATACAGGTCAATCACCGGAACGGAGTAACGGTCACAGACCTCCAGCATCGCTCGCACGTAGGCGTCTTGCGTCAGACCCAAATGGTTCGCCTCATCGCTTGCCGGGATATCCTTCTCGTGCTTACCACTCGTCTTGCATGGCGTCATAAACACGAGCTTTGCCTGAGGTGAGCGCGCCGTGATGGTTCGGATCAGATAGTCGACCGCACCATAGAACTCATGCACATCGATGCTGCCCAACTCGCCAAGCGGCACGTTGCGGCTAAAGTCGTTAACGCCGCCAAAGACAACATAGACATCGGCCGCATCGTCGATGCCGTCCAAGCGCTCGACAAATGAATCGGTACGGTCGGCCTTGATGGCGATACGCGAACCCTTGATGCCAAAGTTCTCGACGACTGCACCTCCCAGCAACGCGCCCAGATGCGAAGTCCAAGAGATGTCGTTGCCGCCTGCGCCGCATCCGTTATCCCCCCATGTGGTCGAATCGCCAAAGCAGCAAATGGTCGATTCACTCAAGTTCTTCGTTTCCATAATCTTCTCCTCATCCGCCCATTGGCGGCCATACAGGTACGTACCGTTTATTTGCAACATGCCGAGGGGCTAAGCACGGTCGCATTTCGCAACGTGCGAATCGAGCCATTCGATATCCTCGACAAGATGTGTCACTCCCAGATGGTGTCCACCCGGACATACCTCGTGCCTCAGAGCATCTCTGCGGCCCAGCAACTTGTAGGCATCGCGCACGATCTTGAGCTGTTCATCGACATTTTTCAGCCCGCGCGAACCGTTCAGATGATCTTCTTCGCAGCTCTGCACTAACAACGGGCGCGGCGCAATAAGCGAGGCAATATCGCCCATGTCGAGCAAGCGCCAAAGTCCGGGTGTGTAGTTGCAGCTGCAATTGCCGTTGAGATGCAGCAGCGAATCATCGACACCGTACAGGTAGCCCGAGACAAACGCCTTGCATACGCGTGGGTCGAGCGCCGCCAGATACAGCGTCATGTATCCGCCGCCCGAAAAGCCAAAACAGCCCAGGTCGTCCATGGCAATGTCGCCGCGCGCCTCTAGGTAATCGATCAGACGCATGTTATCCCAGGCGTTGAGGCCCGCAACGGTAAGTCCCAGCGGCTCGGCCATGCGCGCCTGGTTTAGGCACGTGCCGCGCAGAAAGCTGTTCTCGTCATCGCCCTGACCCTTCCAGTCACGACGGTATCCCCAACCGCGTGCGTCGGGGCAGACGGTCACGTAACCCATACGCGCCAAACGTAGACCGTAGTCGTAATTGAACTTACGCACAGCATCGTCGACCGCCGGCACGCCCGTCACGCCCGCAACACTTGCGGCGCCTGCTCCCTGATGGCCATGCGGGCAGACATAGCAACACTTGCGGCCGCGCGCATCGAGCTTAGGCGACTGCGGCTCGAGCAGGTAGAACGGCATCCAAACGTCGCGCTCCACCTGCAGCATCGCATGGGTGCGCACGATACCGCCGGCAATCTGCACCCGATCGAGCTCGCGCGCCTCAATCGACACGCGATCCATAATCGATAGGCCCAACAGGTCAAACAGCCGAACCCTCGTCGCAATCTGCCATGCCTCAAAGTCTTCGGGCGTCGTGCCCTTAAATGCGGCGGAGCGGCCCTCACGCTTAAGGCGCTCACGAAACGCCAGTTCGTCTTCGTAATAGGTGTCGATATGCACCGTGCGACCGTTATCGGAAAGACTGTCGGTCTCCGCAGCGTCGCCCGGGCCACCTTCGGGGTCCCAGCCGTCCGCACCGGAAAGCACCTGTTCGCGGGCGTATCGGGTAGTGGCTGTCGCATCGAGCTCGTGCGCCCATGGCACCCAGTTTTCGGCATCACTCGCCGGGCCATGTAGGCTTGCACCAGCGTAGTGCGCCCTCTCGTGCGCCGCCGGCTTAGCCCAATCCCACCAACCTTCGCGCTTGATATGCTGTCCCAGCCAGCAATCGATCAGCACGGTCTGGGCCCACTCACGCCAAGGACGACCCAAATAGACCGAATCCGGTGCCACGTCTTGCGCGGCTGTAAACGAGCAGCCGTGGAACACGAAGCCATATGGCTCTCCCTCGGGCGTCGATGCCGCCGTCACGTAACCGTTCACGTCCATATTGCGGTTGAGCGAGCGGATCTCGCACCCCTCAAAATAGGCACACGCGCCGCCAAAGATAAAGTCGACGTCGCCCTCAATCCGGCAGCGTCGAAAATACTGACGGCCCACCCGACGCGGCGCAAACTGCTTGGGCCCAATGAATCCGCCCGGTTTGACTTCGCGCGGGGGCAACGGGCCCAAAAACAGCGTGTCCTGGCGCCCCGTAATGCAACAGGCGTCGACCACCAAACGGTCGCCGTCGGCGTACAGGGCAATCGCCTGCCCCACCTCGCGACCGTCGCCGGCATCGTTGACGATTGTGAGGTTCTCGAGCCGCACGTCGTCGGCATCGACTAAAACGGTATAGGTCCTAAACGTGCCGAGCGTACCGTCGACACCCGAGCCGTCCTCCGAGGGCATCTTGGCACCCAGGCTGCCCACGATGCGCACGCTGTCAGCCGTCTCGCCCGCCAACGTCACATGCGGCCGATGGATCTCGACCCGCTCGCGGTACTCACCCGGATCAATATGGATCGTCACCGCCTGCTCGGCGTCCGGATAGAGTTGATCGGTTGCCGCCAAGGCATCAGAAATCGTTGGATACGCTCCTGACGCAGCCCTCGAAACACGCAGCTCATTGATACTTTCGTTCATCGTCCATCACGCTCCCAGGCGGCAAACTGCTCAGGCCAGCCCTGAACCTGTGGCTGAATATGCTCGGCGCAACCCTTAAATGCCGTTTGGGCCGTGGCGAGCGATGCTCCGTGCTTTCCATGCGGAAAAATATGTAAGCTAAAGCCAATCCCGTGATCGGCAAGCGCCTGCGCAAGCAAAAGGCTATTTTGGACTGGCACCGATGCATCCTCGGCGGTATGCCATAAGAACGTACGGGGAAAACCTTCGCCCACCATGTTCTCGATCGACAACTTTTGAGCCAAAACGTCATCGGCACCCGTTAGGTGTTCAAACGAGCCACGATGGGCATAGGCCCCCGAGCTTACGACCGGATAGCCCAAGCAAAGTGCGTCAGGCCGAATCGACTCAGGCGATGTCGCGATCGACTCTGCAAGCCAAGGTTTGTCCCAAAGCGCCCCGAGCAATCCAACCAGGTGTCCACCCGCCGAAAAACCCATGACCGTAATTCGATTGGGATCGACGCAAAACTCCGTCGCATGACTTCGCACGGTATCGACCGCCCGCGCAAGTTCTTGCAATGCAAGCGGATAGGTGGCGGGCGCAACCGAGTAGTCCAGAACAAAAGCCTGATACCCCATCGCAAGTAAGCGTAGCGCCACCGGCTCGCCCTCGCGAGGCGAAATATGATCGTAGCCCCCACCCGGCACAATCAAAACTGCAGGTCGGGGTTCCAGGGCATAAGCATCCTCGGTGGGAGCAAAAATATAGGACGAGATCGCGGCATCCGAGCCATCGACCCCGACACAAATCGTTTTATTGAGCATGTATACCTTCTCGTTATGATGCGTAGCGCGGCCGCATGGCACAAGGGCCGCATAGCCGATTTTTTCGGCAATGCGGCCCCGGTCATCAATTCCAGCTAGGAACGGACAATCTTATCGACGTTCTCGAGCTGCAGCTCGTCGCCATCCTGACCCTCGATCACCACATTTTGCAGATCGAGTACCTTGACGTTTTGCGCGATGATGCCCTGGCGCACCATCGGCTCCACACCACAGGCCATGGCCGGCACAAAGGGCTCGGCATCGTCGGCAAAGGTAACGTGAACGTCTTGGAACGTCAGACGTGTCACCTTGCTCTCGGGCAGACCCGTGATATAGGCCGCGGCAGCATGGCAGTTGGTGGCCTCGATATCGCAAAACGTCGTGGCACCAAAGCCGGGCGTGCGGTCGTCGACGGGCAGCGCCTCGCGAGACTGCACGTAGTCGGTCTTGCCGTCCTTGTCGCAGAAGTAGAACGAGTTGACCACGAAGGGCGTAAGCACCTCGTCCATACGAATGTGCTCGAAGGTGATGCCCTCGTTAACGGCGTCCTTGCCGCGACCGCGGCGGGTCTTGACGCGCAGGCCGCGGTCGGTGCGTTCGAACAGGCACTTGCTCACGGTGAGGTCCTTGATGCCGCCGGCGGCCTCGGACCCCAAGACCACGGCGCCGTGGCCATCGTGCATGTAGCAGTGCGAGATCAGCACGTCGTGCGTAGCGGGACGAAGCTCGGGCTCGATGCCCAGCTTGCCGCTCTTGATGGCGATGCAGTCGTCGCCCACCGAGAACTGGCAGCCAAGGACGCGGACAAAACCGCAGCTCTCGGGATCGAAGCCATCGGTGTTGTGGGAGTTCTTGGGACCTTCGATTGACAGGCAGAGCGCATCAACGTGCTCACACAAGACGGGATGGATGTTCCACGCCGGGCTGTTGCGGACGGTGAAGCCGGCCAAGCTCACGTTCTCGCACTCGGACAGGAAAATCATGCGCGGGCGGGCGATCTCGCGGCCCTCCTCGGGGCGGAAGATGTTCTTAAAGTCCTTATTCCACCAGTTGTCCTCGGCAAAATCGGTCTGGCCGTCGATGGCGCCGCGGCCATAGATGCACACGTCGTGCACGCTCAGGCCCGTAAAGGTGGAACAGTAGGTCGGGAAGCTCTCGCCCTCCCAGCGGCCCAGGGGCAGCATATCGGTGCCGGCATACCCGGTGCCCTTGTCACCCGTGACCGTGCCCGGAATGTAGGCAAGCGCCGCGCGGTCGTGACGGGCCAGCAGCACCGCGCCCTCGGCAAGCTCGATGTTGATATTGCTCTTAAGGAAGAGGGACTTGATGCGGTAGTTGCCAGCGGGAATCAGCACGCGCCCGCCCTTGGGACAAGCCATGATGGCAGCCTGGATGTTGGTGGTGTCGTCGTGCTCGGCATCGCCCTTGGCGCCACAGTCGCGAACGTTGATAGTAAAGGGCTCAGCCGGCGTGGTGACACCTACGCTCAGCTCACGCTCGCCACAAACAAAACGAACCAGGTTACGCTTGCCGGGGGTCAGGCCGTCGACATAGGTCTCGACCGTATTCGTGGTACCAGCGGGCTCGTCGTTGACAAAGATCTCCCACGTATCGGCGCAGGTAAAGTAACCGCCGTCGTCAAGCTCGATAACCGCCGCGCGCGCGTTGCGCCAGATAACGTTCGTCTCCATGGGTTTCTCCCTCAAAAAGATGCTCTAAAGGCAAATTGTACGCTGTTGAAAAAGGGCCGTGCCTGCCGGCGGAGTTCCGGTGGCACGGCCCTGTGATTTGGACGATATGTCGGCCTTACTCGGCGGGAGTTACGCTACCGTCCTGGAAGCCAACGTTGTTGTGGGCAAAGCAGTCCTCGTACTTAAAGCCGGAGAGCTCCTCGCAAAGAGCCTTGACCTCGGGCTGGACGTCGGCCATCTTGCCGCCCTCCTTGACGCGCTTGATCTCGTCGCAAAGGATGTCGCACTGCTCCTTGTCGATCTTGATGCCGCGGGCAAGGACAGCCGCGAGCAGGAAGAAGCCGGCGCAGCCGATGAGCATGTAGCCGCAGATGTACAGAGGCACGGTGGCGGGCTGGGTTACGGCGTCGCTGTTGCCGGCGGTCTGAATGAAGCCGGAGGCAGCAAGGACAATAGCCCATGCGTTGACGGCGATAGCCTGGGCGATCTGCTGGCAGAGCTGCTGAGCGGAGCTGTAGATGCCCTCGCGACGACGCAGAGTGATGAGTTCATCGACATCGGGGATGTAGTTGAGCAGAACATCGGGCAGGTACTGGAAACCAACGTAGAAGAACTTCCAGATGGCGAAGATGATGGGGTAGGCAATCATGGCGATGGCGACCGTGGAGGTGCCGTTAATCTGACCAAAGGCGAAGTAGTTGTAGGCGATGATGCACGCAGCGCAACCGACGTTGGCCAGGTACCAAGACTTGTGGAAGCCCTTCTTGGCCATGAGGGCAACCCAGATGGCGGTGCAGACGATAGCGACGACCTTGCCGGGCATCTCCATCACGGACTCATAGGACTTAGGAATCTGCAGGCAGTAGACGATGAAGAAGGACAGGCAGGCAGACCAGCAGGCAGCAGCGAGCTTCGTGGAGACCTGTGCATACAGGACCTTGCGGAAGGACTTGTTGCGGAAGGTAGAGACAACGTCGATGAAGAACTTCTTGATACCCTCGCCGACGCTCTCGATCTTCTCCTGAGCCACCTCCTCGGGGGTGTGCTCCCACGTGGACAGGTACACGCACAGCAGCGAGATTGCCATGACCGAAGCGTTGACCGTAGCGATGATGAAGTAGCTGAACGGGTTGGTCTCGCCGAAGGTGCCAAAGCCAAAGCCGACGAGTGCTGCCATCAGGAAGCCGGCGGCGTTACCAAAGAGGTGCTTGTAGCCGGTGAGGTACGTACGCTCCTTGAAGTCGTCGGTCATCTCGATGGTAAGCGGCGACAGGTTGGCGGTGCAGAACGTATACGCGACGTTGTAGATCAGGTACAGCACAAAGTAGTACGGGAAACCGAACGGCGTAGCCACAAAGATGAGCGGCTCGGCGACCATCATCGGGATTGCCAGCAAGATCCAGAAACGGCGGCGGCCAAAGATACGGCCGATCTTGGTAGCGTAGAAGTTATCGGCCACAAAGCCCATAAGCGGGCACAGAATGGCGTTGAGATAGATGGCGAACGAGCTGATCAGCGCAGCCTCGCCTGCGGACAGGCCGCACTCCGTGGACAGGAACAGCACCATGTAGCTGTGCGTAAAGGTCAGGGCACCGGAGTTGAGCATGCCGCCCATACCAAAGCCCAAGCGCGTCCAGAATGTGATCTTGCGCTTTTTACCGATCTTGTTAGTCATCGAGCTCCCTCTCTTTTCTCGATTGTCTTGGAACAAGACATTGGAGTCCATACCGACGTCTGTCTGCATGCCGTTCAGGGTGAACGTTTAGCTAGATTATGCGCGATTGCTTATGATAGGTGAACGTTCACTTGTATATTATCCTTGAACGGTCGTTTTTTGCCGTTGAACGGGCCTGAAAATGAAAAAATCCCTGCATTTTTGATTATCAAGTCGATTCAGCACCACGCAACAACTAGGTGAACGTTCATTGTTCTCTGGAGATGAGGGAGGTGCCGGGCACCCTTCCAAAAAAGCCGTGCACGACAACGCAACGAGAAACGAAAAACGACCCCGCCGAGATTGTCCTCGGCGGGGTCGCCCAGTCTTTGCAGCAGCTTATTCAATCACGCGCTCAACGTGTCATCGCTACAGGCAGACTCCGTCCTTCCAGATGCTGATCTCGTGACAGCCGCGACGCTCGGCGCTGGTAAGCTTGCCGCTCGCCGTGTCCAGCACCAGCTGATACAGATCGCCGGCAGCCTCATCGAGCGTACGCTCGCCCGTAGCCACCACACCGGCGTTAAAGTCCATCCAGTTGGCCTTGTGGTCGCACAGGCGCTGGTTGGTGAACACCTTGAGCGTAGGCGCCGGCGCACCAAACGGCGTGCCGCGGCCGGTCGAGAACAGGATCACGTGGCAGCCGGCAGCCGTCAGGGCCGTGGTGGATACCATGTCGTTGCCCGGACCGCACAACATGTTCAGACCATGCTTGGTAGCCTGACCGGCGTACGGCAGCACGTCGACGATGGGGGCAGATCCGCCCTTTTGCACGCAGCCGCAGCTCTTGTCCTCGAGTGTGGTGATGCCGCCATCCTTGTTGCCGGGGCTCGGGTTCTCGTAGACGACCTCGCCATGGCTAATAAAGTAATCCTTAAAGCCGTTGAGCATGTCGGAGGCGGCGTTAAACACCTGCTCGTCCTCGCAGCGATCGAGCAGAATGCTCTCGGCGCCAAACATCTCGGGGACCTCGGTGAGCACCGACGTGCCACCGCGGGCGACGAGCATATCGCTCACGCGACCGATCGTGGGGTTGGCGGTAATGCCCGAAAGACCGTCAGAGCCACCGCACTTAAGGCCAATGACCAGCTCGGATGCCGGAATGGGCTCACGCTTGGCCTGCTTGGCCAGGTCGGCCAGCTCAGACAGAATCTTGTGGCCTTCGACCTGCTCGTCGGCAACATCTTGGCAGGTAAGGAAGCGAACGCGCTCGTGATCGTACTCGCCCAGCTCGTCGAGCACCTGCTGATGCGTGCAGTTCTCGCAGCCGAGCGACAGGAACAGCACGCCCGCAGCGTTTGCGTGACGCGAGAGCGCTATCAGCAGGCGACGGGTCTGGGCATGGTCGGCGCCGGTCTGCGAGCAGCCAAACGGATGCGGAAAGTAATAGACGCCCTCCAGCGAACCCTCGACCAGATCCTGAGCCTGCTCGCACATGGCACGTGCGACCTCGTTGACGCAGCCGACCGTGGGGATGATCCACAGCTCGTTGCGCGTGGCGGCGCGGCCGTCGGCGCGACGGAAGCCCATAAAGGTCTCAGGCTCAACGGGATCCACGACCGGATGCGTGGGGTTGTAGGCGTACTCGACCTCGCCCGAAAGGTTGGTCTTGACGTTATGCGTATGAAGCCACTGACCGGGCTGGATGTCGCCCGTCACATGGCCGATAGGAAGACCGTACTTGACAACGTTCTCCCCCGCCGCAATGGCACGCACGGCCATCTTGTGGCCCTGCGGAATATCCTCCGCGGCAGCGACCTCGCCCACCCCGGGAACCGCGACGGCGGTGCCCTTGGCAAGCGGCGACAGCGCGACGATCACGTTATCGGCCGGATTGATCTGGATAGTGTTCATTACAAATGGTCCTAACCCTACAGGTTGAGCAGAAGTCGAGGCGCGGGCAAGCCGTCTGGCGCCCGCACCGGGAATTTACGCTTGAGCGTTGGCGAAGGCCTGCTTGGCGCCCTCGACACGCACGACGGTGAGCGCGTTGACGACAAACTCCTCGAGACCGGTGATCTGCGTAAGGTCCTCGCCCCACATCTGCTCATTGGTGAGCACGTCGTGCACCAGCTCGGCATCGTCTGCACCGGCGTGGGCGGCGTAGAAATCGAGCACGAAGGCATCGTCCTGAGCGGTGTACTCGGTGCCGTCGGCACGGCGCAGGTGCAGGC
This sequence comes from Collinsella sp., assembly GCA_048428865.1. Lineage (GTDB taxonomy): Bacteria > Actinomycetota > Coriobacteriia > Coriobacteriales > Coriobacteriaceae > Collinsella. The sequence goes on along the minus strand of DBFOPP010000046.1, from coordinate 23,755 downwards.
CATCGCCCTCGCGGGACACAAGCTCCTGCGTGTAGAAGGCGATGAGCGTAGCGAGGCTCGTGGCCAGGCACTTGGGAAGGCTGCCGGTCTCGGCAACATAGTCCTTGAGCGTGGGCAGATCGCGAGCGCGCCACTTGGCCGTGGAGTTGAGGCAAATGGAGAGCAGCGCGTGGTCGATAAACGGGTTGTCGAAGCGGTTCTCGACGGCGGCGGCAAAGGCCTTGCAGTCCTCGACATCCAGGTCGGCGGCAAGCGTCGGGATGACCTCATCGTAGAGCATGGTGTTCATGAAGCCGCGGACGGTCTCGTCGTGCATGCAGTCGCGCACGATGTCAAAGCCGGCAACCCAGGAGCCCGGAACAAAGGCAGTGTGGGCGCCGTTGAGGATGCGGACCTTGCGCTTCTTGTACGGAGTGACATCGGGGGTCACAAAGACGCCCGGCAGGCCGGCCTTTACGAAGGGAAGCTTCTCGGCAAGCGACTCGTCGCCCTGGATGCCCCACATCTGGAAGGGCTCGCGCACGGCCAGGAAGGGATCCTCGTAGCCCAGGCGCTCGGCCACGGCAGCGGCCTCCTTGGGGTCGCGGATGCGGCCGGGGACGATAGTGTCGACGAGCGTGGTGCAGACGGTGCAGTCGTTGGCCATCCACTGCGCAAACGCGTCCTCCCAGCCCCAGTCGCTCACGTACTGGTTCATGATGCGCAGCAGCTCCTCGCCGTTGTGATCGATGAGCTCGCAGGCGAGCACGATGACGCCCGGCTTGCCGGCAGCCCAGCGGGTGTGGAGCACCTGGGCAAGCTTGGCGGGGAAGCTCGCGGGCGGCATGTCGTCGGCCTTGCAGGACGGGTCGTAGGCGATACCGGCCTCGGTGGTGTTGGAGACGATGATCTCCAGGTCGTCGGAGACGGCAACCTCCATCATGGCGCGGTAGTCGTCCTCGCGATACGGATTGAGGCAGCGGCTGCAGGCACTGATCACGCGGGACTCGTCAACCGTGTTGCCGTTCTCCTTGCCGCGCACCAGCACGGTGTACAGGTCGTCCTGGGCATTGATGCCGTCGGCAAAGCCAAAGGCACCGTTGATGGGCTGCACCATGACGACCTTGCCGTTCCAGCCGGTGGCCTCGTTGCCCATGTCAAAGAAACGGTCGACGAAGGCGCGCAGGAAATTGCCCTCGCCAAACTGCAGAACCTTCTCGGGAGCATCCTTGGGCAGCAAATAGCCCTTGTAGCCGATCTTCTCGAGCGCATCGTAGCTGATGTTCTCCATCTGTGTCTCTCCTTAGATAGCTGTTAGCGTGCAAGCAAAACGGGGGCGCCGCGTGTGGCAACGGCGCTCCCGAGTTCGATGTGATTCGATGCAGGCTTATGCCTCGACGGTGTCCAAATCAAAGCCAAAGTAGCGGACCGCGTTGTTGTAGCTGATGTCGCGCACGATACTGCCCAGCAGCTCCATGTCGGCCGGGTACTTGCCCTGCTCGACCCACTCGCCGATCACGCTGCACAGCACGCGACGGAAGTACTCGTGGCGCGGATAGGACAGGAAAGAGCGGGAGTCGGTAAGCATGCCCACAAAGTTGCCCAGCACGCCCTCGTTAGCCAGAGCCGTGAGTTGCTCGCGCATGCCGACCTCGTTGTCGTTGAACCACCAGGCGGAGCCGTTCTGGATCTTACCGGCGGTCGGAGCCTCCTGGAAGCAGCCCATGACGGTATCGATCATGGTGTTATCGATGGGGTTCAGGCTGTACAGGATGGTCTTGGGCAGGCCGCAGGTCTCCTGGATGGAGTTGAGGAAATCGGCGAGCTGGTCGGACGGCGTGTAGTTGGAGATGCAGTCGTAGCCGGTGTCGGGACCGAGCTTGGCGAACATGGCGCGGTTGTTGTCGCGCTTGCAGCCAAAGTGCAGCTGCATGGCCCAGCCCAGACGGACATACTCGCCGGCAACGAACTGCATAAAGGCAGTCTTGTACTTGAGGACCTCTTCCTCGGTAAGCGGCTCGGCAGCCAGGCCCTTGGCAAAGATAGCCTCGATCTCGTCGGCGGTAGCCGGGACGTACATAACGTAGTCGAGTGCGTGGTCGGAGGCGCGGCAGCCCAGCTCGTGAGCAACGTCGTAGCGCTTGGAAATGGCAGCCTTCATGCCCTCAAAGTCGCTGACCTCAACGCCGGCAACCTCGGAAAGGTGCTTGCAGTAGTCGGCAAACTCCTGGCCGCGCTCGATGCGCAAAGCGGCATCGGGGCGCATGGCGGGAACGACCTGAACGTCAAAGCTGTCGTCGGCGGCAATCTTCTTGTGCCACTCAAAGCTGTCGGCGGGGTCGTCGGTAGTGCAGATCATGCGGACGTTGGACTGCTTGATCAGGTTACGGCAGGTAAAGCTAGCCTCAGCGAGCTTGGCGTTGGCAAGGTCCCAGACCTCCTGGGCAGTCTTGCCGTTGAGGACGCCCTCGTAGCCAAAGTAGCGCTTAAGCTCCAGGTGGCTCCACTCAAAGACGGGGTTGCCAACGCAGCGACCCAGGGTCTCGGCCCACTTTTGGAACTTCTCGCGAGCAGGGGCGTCGCCAGTGATAAAACGCTCGTCGACGCCGTTGGCACGCATCAGGCGCCACTTGTAGTGGTCGCCGCCCAGCCAAACCTCGGTGATGTTCTCGAAACGCTTGTCCTCCCAAATCTCCTTAGGAGAAATGTGGCAGTGATAGTCGACGATGGGCATGCCCTCGGCAAAGTTGTGGAACAGCTCCTCGCCGGTCTTGGTGCTCAGCAGGAAATCCTGATCGTCCATAAAGTTTTTCATCAAACAGCCCCTTTGCTGGCAAGGCGGGCGCACGGCGCGCTCGTTATCCTTTAGGTGAACGTTCACTATACTAATCCATTGCACCTCAAAAGGTGAACGTTCACCTAACCACCACGGGGTGAACGGTAGATTTTGCCCGTTCAACGGTTGCTGGGGATGTGACTTGCATGTATTGCGGACTGGTTGGCGTCCCCGAACACCGAACTTGAGCGCTTTTGCTCAGGTGGGTCATGTCCCGACGTACATTTTTGGGAGTATTCAGCATTGGAGCGCGCCGTGCGCCATCCTCAGCGTCCTATTTGGAACGCAGATAGCGCCCGATCGGCATAAAAAGTGCCCCCGATGGCAAATTACGCCATCGGGGGCACTTAAAACAGTCGTTCTGCACCTCATTCAGGGCATGCCAATGCTGAATACTCCCAAAAATGCACGTCGCAAGAGGGGGTACCTGCTCAATCGGCTAAATACCCGCAAGTTCGCAGTAGCGGTCGACATTGCTGGCAAATACCATCTCGACAGCACCCTTCTGGACGGGCACCGTCGGGGTCCTTCCCCACAGCAGATAATCGCCCAGCGTCTTAGCGCCGCGATACGCCAGGCTCGTCGGGTCCTTATAGACAATATTGGTAAAGATACCGCGGCGCAAGGCCAGAGCACTTTCGGGAAACAGGTCGTTGCCGATCACCATGACCTGACCGGCCTTGCCGGTCGAGACGAGCGCGTCGGCAACCACTTCGGAACCAACGGCAAAAACGCTACAGATAAGTTCGGGGGCGTCCGGCGCACTCAAGCGCTTTTCGAGCTCATGCTCGAGTTGTTTGACTTGCGCATGGGCACCTGCAAGATCCTCAACCTGCCATGGAATATCACGTTCGCGCAGGTAATTGTGGAAGGCGCGGGCGGTTAGATAGTGCGAATCGGTATATGGGTCGCCTGTCAAAAGGAGCACGCGGACGTCGGCCCCAGAAGCATGGACCAGGTTTGCCGCCTGCTCGGCCATAAGGCTGCCTGCCGTCGAATAATCGGCCAAGCTCGCACCCAAACGATTCAAATGCGGACGGTCGCCGTCGACAAGCTCAATCGTCACGCCCGCCTCGGCGATCTGCCCCAAAAGCTCAGTCGCACGATCGTCGCCCGGCGCATAGGCGAGCAAGCCATCAATCTTCTCGCCCACCTGCAGACGCTCGTCGATTTGCTCGAGTGCATCAGCGTAGCCGCCCACGCCAAATTCAACGCGCTCAACCGTAATGCCCCGGTCGATGACCTCCTGTTCAAAGCGATTGCAGCCTTCCCACAGGTAACGGAAAAAGTACGCTCCCTCGCGCGATGCGCGGGGCAGGCAAAACACCAGATTGATATCCTTGCGGCGCAGGCTTGAGGCACTTGTGTTGCGGTGATAGCCCATGGCCTCGGCCTTAGCGTTCACCTTGGCGCGCACGGATTCGCTCACGCCGGCCTTTCCCGTCAGAGCCTTGTGCACGGTATTGATGGAAACGCCAAGCTCGGCGGCTATGTCCTTCATGGTTACGCGAGCGCTCATGCGGTTACTCCGTTATAGATAAGTTGCCAATTAATAGTCCAGTTAACGATACCCCAAAAATACTCTTCGACTCGCCGTACTCTCCCTCAAATGCACAAAGCGCCCCGCGAACGGATGCCCGCGGAGCGCTTGGATGTCCGGACCTTATTTGATACCGCGACCCAAGTCTTCGGCGATTTTGTCTACGCCCTTAAGTGCAGCGCACGTCTTTTTGTTGGAGCAATGCCCCGTGCAAACGCCACCCTGAGCGCAGTCGGCGCAGGTGCCCTTGCGGTAGATGCGCACGCACACGGCGACAAACGCAACGCCGATAACAGCCAGTACAACAATATCGATAGGTGCCATAGCAAGCCTCCTCTAGTTAACCAGCACTTACTTTACCCCATTCTCCACCTACCAAATAGGGACAGGTTTATTTTGGTCGGTTTTATCTGCGGAAACGCCACATCTTACTTCTGGAGCAAAGCAATCTGTCCCCCATTGCGTCAAAAAGCCCGAGTGTCACTGAGACACCCGGGCTCGTGGAAAGGGGTTGATCCTTATTCGGACTTAGGCGGAAACTGCAGCGGAAGCAGTGTTGGTCTCGTCCTCGTCGGTCCAAGCGTGCTTGGGCATAGGACGGAAAATCTGGAAGAGCATCGCGACCAGCAGCACGATAGCCACAACCGTCCAGAAGCCAAACTGCCCAAGGACAAGCAGGTTATAGAACTGGTTGATGAACAGGCCGATCACCCAAGCGAAGGCGCACTCGTAGCCGAGGGCAATCGCGGTCCACTTGCCGGAATCCATCTGGTTGCGGATGGTACCCATAGCGGCAAAGCACGGAGCGCACAGCAGGTTGAACGCGCCGAAGGCAACGCAGGCGCCCATGGTGGGGAACATGCCGGCAAACGCGGTCCACAGGCTCGGGTCGGTCTCGCCCGCGTCGGCGACGGACAGCAGCGAGCCGGCGGTGGCGACGACGTTCTCCTTGGCGACGAGGCCAGAGACAGTCAGCGCGGTTGCCTGCCAGGTGCTAAAGCCGAGCGGGGCGAAGATCCAAGCGACCAGATTGCCCAGCATGGCGAGCACGGAGTAGTCCATGAACTCCTCGGGGATGCCGTCCATCGCAGGCAGGAAGCCAAAGGAGCCGTTGTAGCTACCAAAGTTGGAGAGGAACCAAACCACGACGGTGGACGCGAAGATGACCGTGCCGGCCTTCTTGATAAAGGCCCAGCAGCGCTCCCACACGTGCAGCGCCCAAGAGCGGATCGCCGGGAAGTGGTAAGCAGGAAGCTCCATAACAAACGGCGTCGGGCGACCGGCGAAGAGCTTGGTCTTCTTGAGCATGAGGCCCGAGGCGATGACGGCAAAGACGCCCAGGAAGTAGAAGAGCGGGCTGATCCACGCGGCGGTGGTAGAAGAATCGCCGATGATGGAACCCATGAGCAGGGCGATGATCGGCAGCTTAGCGCCACAGGGAATGAACGTGGTGGTCATGACCGTCATGCGGCGGTCCTTCTCGTTCTCGATGGTCTTGGTAGCCATGACGCCGGGGACGCCGCAGCCCGAGGACACGAGCATGGGGATAAAGGACTTACCGGACAGGCCAAAGCGGCGGAACACGCGGTCCATGATGAAGGCGACGCGGGCCATGTAGCCGCAGTCCTCCAGGAAGGACAGCATGACGAACAGCAGGAACATCTGCGGGACGAAGCCGAAGATGGCGCCCAGGCCGCCGACGATACCGTCGCAGACCAGCGAATCGACCAGGCCACCGTCCTCGGTGCCGCCCGCCACAAGGGCGTCGTGCACCACGGTGGTGATGCCGGGGACATAGGGGCCGTACTGTGCCGGGTCGACCGAGTCGGCATCGTCGCCCGCAGCCTCGACGGCCGCGTCGTAGGCGTCGCGGCCCTGACCGAGCACGTACCAGCCGTCGGTGCCGAAGAGCTGGTCGTTGGTGAAGTCGGTCACCGTGCCGCCCAAGGTAGAAACGGCGATGTAGTACACGCAGAACATGATGACCACAAAGATCGGCAGACCCAGGATACGGTTGGTAACCACGCGGTCGATCTTCTCGGAAGTGCTCATCTTGGCCGGAGCCTTGGTGAGGCACTCGTCAATGATGTGCGCGATGACGCCATAGCGCTCGCCGGTGATGATGGACTCGGCGTCGTCGTCGCAGTCCTGCTCGCACTGGGCGACCAGCTCCTCCACGCGAGCAGCCTTCTCCTTAGTGAGGTTGATGAGCTTGCAGGCGTCCGCGTCGCGCTCGAACAGCTTGACGGCGTAATAGCGGCGCTTTTTGGCGGGAACGCTTGCCGGCAGATTGTTCTCGATGTGGTCCAGAACGTCCTCGATGGAGGAATCGAACTTGTGCTCCGGCACCTGGCCCTTAGAAGCAGCGGACTTCTTGACCTGATCGAACAGCTCCGTGATGCCCTTGTTCTTAAGAGCGGAGATCATCATGACCGGGCAACCGAGCTTCTTGGAGAGCTTGTCCGTATCGATCTTATCGCCGTTCTTCTCGACCAGGTCGGCCATGTTGAGGGCGACGACCACGGGCAGGCCGGTCTCGATAACCTGAAGCGCCAGGTACAGGTTACGCTCGAGGTTGGTGGCGTCGACCACCTGGACGACAACATCGGGCTCGCCGCTCATGAGGTAATCGCGCGAGCACTGCTCCTCGGGGCTGTAGGGGGAAAGCGAGTAGATGCCGGGGAGGTCCGTGATGGTAACGTTCTTGTCGCTTAGGAGCTTGGCTTCCTTTTTCTCAACCGTGACGCCGGGCCAGTTGCCAACGTAGCCGTTGGCGCCGGTGATCAGGTTGAAAAGCGTGGTCTTGCCGCAGTTGGGGTTACCCGCCAGCGCGACATGGATCTGAGAATCCGCCATTCAATCCTTCTTCCTTGTGTGCCTGCGCTGCTTTCTCCGCGCAGGCTGGATAATGTGCTTCAAAAATGCTGCATTAAGTTAGAAATACCTAACTTTATCTGCAGAAACATACGCCGCGAGCCCTTACTGGACCTCGACGACGGCAGCCTCCTCCTTGCGGATGGAAAGCTCGTAGCCGCGCACGTTGATCTCGACCGGATCACCGAGCGGTGCAACCTTCACGACCTTGAACGAAGTGCCCTTGATGAGCCCCAGGTCCATAAGGTGGCGGCGAAGCGCACCCTCACCGTGAAGCTTGACGATGGTGGAGCTCTCGCCCACCTTAACGTCACCCAACGTCTTCATTTACTTGTCCCCCTTTCAGTGCGTACAGAAATACCGTCGACTAACCAACGGTCATGATGTGCATGGCAACCTTGGAATCGATGCCAAAGCGTGCGCCCAGCACCGTGACGATGATATTGGCGCCACTCGAGCTCACCACGTGGATTTCGCTGCCCTCGACAAAGCCGAGGTCCTTGAGGTGGTGCTTCATGTCCTCATTGCCCTTTACACGAGACACGCGCACGGTTTCGCCCGCTTTTACCATCGAAAGCGGCATGGCCGGCATCTGCGGTCCGCAAGACATGAGTGGCTCCTAACGTCAGTTCGTCCTCAACATCGACGCGATAAAAGTTAACCACGCCTATGTTCGCTTTAGTAAACTAACACGTGGTTAACTTTTTGGAAAGGGTCCCCATTCAGATTTCGAAAAAGTTTCCTATACGAAACAAAACGGCGCGGCAAAGAGCTGTCCTTTGCCGCGCCCTGTCATGCTTAGAGCGAGAGGTTTCTGATCGACGTAACGCAGGAAGCCTCGTCTACGCCCGAAACGCGAAAGATGATGTCCTCGCCGCACTCGCCGTAGAGAGCCATGAGGCCCATAACGTCGCGACCGTCGGTATGGCGGTCGCCGATGCTGACCGACACGTCGCTACGGTGCTTGGCAATGATGTCATAGAGCAGCGCAACCGGGCGGGCGTGTAGTCCCAACGGATCTTTAATCGTCTTTGTAAACTCGACCATGTCCCCTCCCACGACATCACACATTCGGCCGGCAAACCCAGCCACGTGGTAGTTATTGTAGCGTTAGATGCTTATCGAGGGCCCCTCCGGATACCCCATGGTCAAAAAGTGGCAAATATGAGTACTGTCACCAATTTAGTAGCAGCAAAATCGAAAGCTAGTTGCCTACTTTGAGCGATTCGAAGAGGTTGAAAGCCGTCAAACGCCCTTTAAAGGGGGTTTGATAAATTGATTTTGAGCCCATTTTTGCTCAGAACAGGCCGATAGATATGGCACTTATTTTGCAACAGTACTCATATTTGGCATTTTTTGCCCACGGGGTCCAAAGCCATGCCCCAAAACACAAAAGGAGGGGCCTCGTAAGGCCCCTCCTTAGGAAAGGGAATCGATTTGTTCCACAGCCGTAGATTAATCCTAGCCGCTACTCCATCATGTCGAGGACGGAGGGGCGCAGCTCGCTCTCGGCGGCCTCGGGATCGGTCTCGCGCAGACGGTTGATGTAGCGGTTGTACCACATCACGGCAAGGCCCAAGAAGACAACCACGCCGCCAACGTTGTAGACCAGCGTCAGCCACAGAGGCTGATCGAGCGGAATGGTGCCGCAGATAAGCACGAAGCAGAAGACCACAAGCAGGAATGCGGCAACGACCAGGCCAAAGCTGCGCGAACCCATGCGGAAGCCACGGGGAGCGGCGTCAAAGTTCTTGCGCAGCATAAAGTAGGCAAGCAAAATCAGCAGCGGTGGGAGCAGAGCGGTGGCAGCCGTCATGTTGGTGACGATCATGAGCAGGTCGTCGAGGTTACCGGAGCCCAGGGCCGGGATGATCAGGATGGGGACGACGATGGCGAACTGCAGCCAGGCAGCGCGGGCAGGAATGCCGTGCTCGTTGAGCTCGACGATCTTGCTACCAAAGACGCCCTTGGGGATCTCGGTGAAGAAGACCTTGATGGGAGCGGAGGTCCACATCATGAGGGAGCCCAGCGTGGCGGCGAGAAGGATCAAGCCGATGGCGCGCGTAGACACTTCCATGGGAATGCCAAAGTGGGCAAAGACAGCGCCGAATACGTCGAAGATACCGGTGGAGATGGCAACGCCGCCCTCGGGGATGAACAGGTTAACCAGCAGCGAAGCGCCTGCATACAGAAGGCCGATGGTCAGGCCGGCGATAACGACGGTGCGCACGAAGGCCTTGACGCCACCCTTAAGGTCGTTAAGGAACACGCCGACAGACTCAGCGCCGCCAACGCCCTGGATGATCCAGGCAAGCGTACCGAAGAAGCCCCACGCAGTTGCGAAGTTGCTCATGTCGGGAGCCATGTTAGCGGGAGTAGGAGCCGTAGCGAACTCAACGCCGCCAAAGGCAGCAGCCAGGGACAGCAGGATGAACACGGCGGTCAGGCCGAGAGCCGCGGTCGAACCGAAGGAGGAAATGGAGCCGATCCACTTAGCGCCCTTGGTCGAAACCCACGTGGCGATAGCAAAGACGACGATCTCGATAATGGTGATCCACAGCTGCGAAAGCTCGGCGTTGGCACCAAAGAACACGTAGCTCGCGTAGATGATGACGTTGGGCAGGACGGACGCAAAGAAGAACAGGTTAACGAACCAGTAGCTAAATGCCGTCAGGAACGCCCAGCGACCACCCATCGAGGTCTTAACCCATGCGTACACGCCAGACTCGGAGTCCTTGTTGAGGCCGACGAACTCGGCGGTAACCAGGGTATAGGGGACAAAGTACAAAAGCGTGGCGAAGAAGAACGACGGCGCAGCTGCCAAGCCGATGGCCGCGTTGTTGTTGATGATGTTCTTGATACCGAACACGGCGGCGACCGTCATGCCCAGCAGAGCGAACGAACCAATCGTTCCTCGTTTTTCAGAGCTCATAAGCCCTCCCAATCATCTGTTAAATGTCATCTAAAACCGTCCGAGCTGCAAGTGCAAACACGGACGGCGCACCTGCTAAGGGGAATGGGGAAAAGGGAGTCAACAAAGCCATCCCCCTTAACGGCGCGAAGCAAACGTCCAGGCGGACGAATACTACTTGTTGGGGAAGGAATAACCTTCGACTGTCACGTGCAGTACCACGACGCGGGGATCCGCGGCATCGGCCACGACACGGTAGGCCTCGTCAATTTCGACGACGGCAACGCCGCCGGTGGGAATCGTCACGGTCTCCCCCGTACCCTCAAAGCGCTCGCGATCATCGATATCGCTGTAGGCGCGCGTACAGGTAAGATCGGCCTTGGAAGCCACCTCAACGGTCAGATTGCCGTCGAGCGGGGCGAGCACGGCATGGTAGCGACGGTGACCGACCAGATCGGCAGTAGCCGCCTCGTGGGCGTTCACCCACCAATACACCAGCGAGTCGCCGATAGAGTACGCCACATTGTGCTGCAGTTCAGAAACGCCGTCGAGTGCCTGACCGGTACGCATCCACTTCTTGACGGACTTCATCTGGGCGTCGAAATCGGCACGCGAGTTAAAGATATGCATGACTTATGCCTCCTTAATGGGTGCCAGCGCCTGAGCCAGATCGGCAGACGTCAGCGGTCGCAGGGACACCTCAAAGCTGAAGCTCTCAAAACGGGTGCGATAGGAATCGAGCACCTCGGAACCCCAAGAGTTCGAGCCAAGGCCGAGCAGCTGGTCGTTGATGTTGACCGTAACCGTGTCGCCCGGGACAAGATCGTAGACATGCTTGGCATTATCGATAGCCTCGCAGCTATAGGGCCATGCGGAGAACGAGAACGGATTGGAAGCGGCGTCGCTCGGACGCGTCACGACCAGACCGTCACCGTGGCTGGAGCGCAGGGCGACCCAGCGGGTACCCTCGCGGTTGGCGCAGTCCTGGGGCATAACGTAGGGCGTGAACATGTCGTCGACCGTAGTGCGGTAATGACCGACCGGGTTGGCGCGCAGCGAGTCCGGATAGTTCTCGCCCGGGCCGTGGCCATACCACTCGACGGCACGATCACAACCGGGAACCTCGAAGGAGATGCCGATGCGCGGGATAATGTCCGAATAGTCGCCGTAGGGCTCGCCGGAAACCTTGAGGTCGACGCGGCCACTCGGAAGCACGGTATAGACGAGCTCGACGCGCATGCCGAACGCGCGGACGGGAGGAGCGATACGCTGGCTCACGGTAACGACAACCGCATTGTCGTCCTGCTTCCAAGAAACATTGCGGGTAGACGTCTGCATCACATCGATGAAGTTATCCTTCCACAGGGAGTCGTACTCCTGGGCGTGGTTATCGACGAGCGGATGCCAAAAACCAACCTGGGGACCGGAGGTCATGACGTCGCGACCGGATGCCTTCCACTCGCTCACGGTACCGTTGACCTTGCTGAAGGTCAGCTCGCCGTTGAGGGAGCGAATACGAATCTCCTGCTCGGTCTCCTCGACCGTAAGCTCAGGACGAGTGGGGGCGGCAATTGCCGGCGCCGGATGGTTTGCGATGGCAAACTGGCTTGCACCCAGTTGGAACATCGGCTCGCACCAGGCGTGAGCCGCCATGGTGTAGGCGTGCACGGTCAGCAGGGTCTCGCCCACTGCGGCCTCGCGAATCACCAGCGGAAGCTGGACGGACTCGCCGGGGGCAACCGCACCGGGCATGAGCGTCTTGCGGCAGACCACGTCGCCATCCACCAGGGTCTCCGCCGACAGGCAGACATCCTCGAGGGTGGTAAACCAACGCTTGTTGGTGACGGTCAGCTCGCCCGCCTCGGCATCGTAGGCCATGCGAACCGGGCAGATGACCTGGCCGTACTCGGTAAGGCCCGGGCTCGGCTGCTGCCAGGGGAACACCATGCCGTCGATGCAGAAGTTGCTGTTGTTGGGGTAATCGCCGTTGTCGCCGCCATACATGTCGTAGGCAACGCCGTCCTCGGTCACAGCAGCCAAACCGTGGTCGCACCATTCCCAAATAAACTGGCCTTGGATGCAATCCCAGCGATCGAAGACCTCCTGGTACTCGGACAGGCCTCCGGGACCATTACCCATGGAGTGGCCGTACTCGCAGTTGATGCGCGGCTTGGGGAACGGATGCTCGCCAAAGTCGTTCATCTGCGACACGCGGGAGTACATGGTGGAAATGACGTCGACGGTATCGGCGTTGCGATCCTCCTCGTAGTGGACCGGACGACCGTCGAGCTCGTGAGCTTTGGCGTACATCGCGCGGATGTTGCAGCCATAGCCGCTCTCGTTGCCCATCGACCACATGATGATGCACGCGTGGTTGCGTTCCTGCATCACCAGGCGCTCAACACGGTCAACGTAAGCCGGCTCCCAGGCAGGGTCGTCGGTGACCAGGGCGATATTGCCGATATTCTCGAAGCCGTGGCTCTCCATATCGGTCTCGGCGACCAGCATGATGCCGTACTCGTCGCACAGCTCGTAGAAGCGCGGATCGTTGGCGTAGTGGGACGTGCGCACCGCGTTGATGTTGTGCTGCTTCATGAGCTCCAGGTCGCGGCGCATGCGCTCGAGACCCACGGCGCGGCCCTTGTGATCGTCGTGGTCGTGGCGGTTGACGCCATGCATCTTAAAGTAGGTGCCGTTAAGGTAGATATGATTGCCCTCGACCGTCACCTCGGCAAGGCCTTGGCGATGCGGAACGTACTCGCTGATCTCGTCGCCGTCGTAGACCTCAAGCGTAAGGTCATAGAGGAAGGGGTCCTCGGGGTTCCAGAAGTGGGCATCGGCAACGCTGCACTCGGCATGGCCGTCGACGCACTCGCCCGTAGCGACCACATTCTGGCCATCGCTGAGCGTATACACGACGCGACTTGCGCCCTCGGCAACCGTATCGAGCGTGATCAGAGCGGCATCGCCCTCGCGGTGCGTGCGGAACCTAAAGTCGACCAGATGCGCGGCGGGACGCTGCATGAGGTACACATCGCGGAAGATGCCCGATGCCCACCACATGTCCTGGTCCTCGATGTAGCTACCATCGCTGTACTGCAGAACCTTGACCGCAAACAGGTTGTCGCCCTCGACGAGCGCGTCGGTCACGTCAAACTCGGCGGACAGGCGCGAACCCTTGGTCATGCCGATAAACTTGCCGTTGACATACAGCTCGCCGTAGCTCTCGATACCGTCGAAGCGAATAATCTCGCGAGCGCCGGCAGGCACGGCGGGAAGTTTGACGATGCGCTGGTAGACGCCCGTAGGGTCGTCGGAGGGAACGAACGGCTGATCCACCGGGAACGGAAAACCCTCGTCGGTGTAGGCAAGGTTGCCATAGCCGTCTACCTGCCACAGGTGCGGAACCTCCACGTGATCCCACTCGGGCTTGTACGTGCAAAGTGCTTCGTTGGAGACGGCCGCGGGGCCCTCAAAAAGGCGGAACTGCCACGAGCCGGACAGCTGGACAAATCCGCGCGACAGCTCGCGGCTGTACGTAGCGGCGAGATCGGCGGTCTCATAACCCATAAAGTACGCATGGGGTGCCAGGCGGTTCCTGTGGGTGAGCGCTTGGTTTTCCCAATCGTTAATGGCGTCCATGGTGATGCTCCTTCGTCATCGTAGTGCTTCTTTGTGCAACCGGTTGTCCTTATCTTACGGGCGGTACAAAAATCTGTGCAACCGGTTGTCCGCCGAACGGTCGATTTGGTCGGATTAACGGTGCAACCGGTTGTACAACCATGCTACTTATGTCACCCTAAGCTTAGGTGCACAGCACGGGGCATCGTTCTTGAACTCACAGGCAACTGTCGCGCCTGCCTATGTCTCGCCCGTACATGCCGTGCTCAGTCGCAGTTTGATTGCAAAACGACACCGGTCACCGGATACCATGGACGCCGTTCACGCGCGCTATAGTAATCTGTATCCGCATTAGCCTTTATCGATAGCCCACCGACCCAATTGCACAGGAGACGCCATGACCCAACCAGCACGCACCGCACCCACGCTTGCCGAGGTTGCTGAAGCTGCCGGTGTTTCGCGCTCCACGGCATCGCGTGCCCTCAACGACTCCCCCCGCATTAGCGAGGAAACTAAAAAGCGCGTCCGCGCAGCGGCGAAAAAGGTTAACTTCGTTCCCAACGCACGCGGCCGGGCGCTCGCCGTCGGACGCACGGAAATTATCGCCGTACTGGTTACCGAGCCTTTGAGCGAGCTGTTTAGCGATCCCACCTACAGTGAGTTTTTAAGCGGCATTACCGAGGAACTTTCGGAGTCGTCTTACTTGCCCGTGATCTTGCAGGCATCTTCCTCGCATGAGCGCAACCGCGCACGCGAGCATTTTGAGCGCCGCTCGTTTGACGCCGTCATCGACGTCTCGCCCTACAAGGGCAGTGAGCTGCTCGAGGTGCTGCGCGAGCTGGGCGTACCCACTGTGTTATGCGGCCAGCTCGAGGGCCATCCCTATCGCGACGTGTTCTCGACGGTCTACTCCGACGACGAAGAGGGCGGACGCTTTGCGGCGCTCGCTATGAAAGATCGCGGACGCAAGGACATCGTTGCCGTGCTGGGGCCGCAGGATAACCCCGCCGTCATCGACCGCCTTCGCGGCTACCGTGCAATTTTGGGCGAAAGCCTTCCGGATGAAAATGTCATCTATACCGGATGGAGCAGCGGAGACGGCTACCAAGCCACGCGGCGGTTGCTCGCGCGCGAAATACATGCCGACGGTGTGCTATGCGGATCGGACCGTATCGCAACCGGCGTTATCGCCGCATTCAACGAAGCAGGAATTAGCGTACCCAAAGACATTTCGGTCGTGGGCTTCGATGACCACGAGGTCGCAGCTCGCAGCGTCCCCGCGTTGACGACCATTCGTCAGCCGCTTCGCGAGGAAGGCCGCATGGCCGCAGGCATTGCGCTCGATATGATCAATGGCGCCGTACCCACCACCACCGTCATGCACATGCAGCTCGTTCAGAGAGACTCACTGTAGGAAACTGGGCCGGGCTTTCCGCTAGGCTGCTTTAGCGGAAAGCCCGGCCCATTCCGAACGCCGATTCTGGGATGTACTTTCCGCCAGAAGCTCAACCGGAAAGTGCGACCCGTTATTTGGCTGGATTCTGGGTCGCAGTTTCCGCGACGTCCGGTCACCCTATGTCCTCGCAACGCCCGCGCATAAAAAACGAGGGAAGGCACGCGTCCTTCCCTCGTTACAGGCAATATGTAGCCGCTTGCCTACATCAGGCGCAGGCTGACGTCCTTGAGCTGGGCGCCGCTAACGGCACTCGGGGCGCCCGACATGAGGTCGGAGCCGCTGGCCGTCTTGGGGAACGCCATGACGTCGCGGATGGAGTCGGAGCCGGTGAGCAGCATGCACACGCGGTCCAGGCCCAGAGCGAAACCGCCCATCGGGGGCGCACCAAACTTGAGCGCCTCCATGAGGAAGCCGAACTGCGACTCGGCGCGCTCCTCGGTAAAGCCCAGGAGCTTGAGCATGGACATCTGCATCTCGGCGTTGTGGATTCGCATACCACCGCCGCCGGCCTCAAAGCCGTCCATGACAAAGTCGTAGGTACAGGAACCGGCTGCCAACGGGTCGGCCTCGATCTTGGCGATGTCGGTCTCGGTCGGCAGAGTGAACGGCTGGTGCTCGGCAGCATAGGCCTTGCGGTCCTCATCCCAGTGGAACAGCGGGAAGTTGATGACCCACAGGAAGTCGTGGCCCTCGCGCTTGATCTCGAGCGCATTGGCCATGTGGGAACGCATGCCGCCCAGGATCTCGTCAGAGAGCAGGCGCGGGCCGGCGGCGAACATCACAAGGTCGCCGGGCTCGACGTCCATACGCTCGCGCAGAGCGGCCATCTCCTCGTCCGAGAAGAACTTGACGATGGGGCTGTTGATGGAGCCGTCCTCGCGGAAGGCGATCCAGGCCAGGCCCTTGGCGCCAAACGTGGAGGCCACGCCGGCGAGCTTATCGATCTTGGCACGTGCCCAGGCACCGGCGCCCTTGGCGTTAATGGCCTTGACGACAGAGCCCTCCTCGTTTGCGGCAGTCGCAAAGACCTTGAACTTGGAGTTGGCAAAGATGTCGGTCAGGTCGACCAGGTGCATGCCATAGCGGGTATCGGGCTTGTCGGAGCCATAGGTGTCCATGGCCTCCCAGTAGTCCATGCGACGCAGCGGCGTGGGCATCTCGACACCCATGCGGCCGAAGGCATCGGACAGGACCTCTTCGAGTGCGCTCATGACATCGTTCTGGTCCACGAAGGACATCTCGATATCGACCTGAGTGAACTCGGGCTGACGGTCGGCGCGCAGATCCTCGTCGCGGAAGCACTTGGCAACCTGGTAGTAGCGCTCAACGCCACCGACCATGAGCAGCTGCTTCAGGAGCTGCGGGGACTGCGGCAGGGCGTAGAAGTTACCCGGCTGGATACGGCTGGGAACGATGAAGTCTCGAGCGCCCTCGGGCGTGGACTTAAACAGGGAGGGCGTCTCGACCTCCATGAACTCACGGTTGTGCAGCGCCTCGCGAATGGCAAAGGTGAAGTCGGAGCGCAGCTTGAGGTTGGCCATCATCTCGGGACGGCGGAGGTCCAGATAGCGATAGCGCAGGCGGGTGTCCTCGCTGGTCTCGATGCCGTCCTCAATCTGGAACGGCGGGGTGACGGACGTGTTGAGCACCTCGGCATGGTCGGTCAGGACCTCGATCTCGCCGGTCGCGAGCTTGGTGTTGGTGGTCTCCTCGCCACGGGCGCGCACGACGCCGTGAATCTTGATGGGCCACTCGGGACGCATGGTCTCGGCGATCTTAAAGGCATCGCCGTCGGAGTGCTCGGGGTCGAAGGTGAGCTGCGTGATGCCCTCGCGGTCGCGAAGGTCGCAGAAGATAAGGCCGCCGTGGTCGCGGCGACGGCTCACCCAAC
The DNA here is from genome assembly GCA_048428865.1 of Collinsella sp. Taxonomy (GTDB): domain Bacteria; phylum Actinomycetota; class Coriobacteriia; order Coriobacteriales; family Coriobacteriaceae; genus Collinsella. The sequence continues at coordinate 6,647 of DBFOPP010000046.1, read as the reverse complement.
CGGTGAGGGTGACCTCTTCGCCCACGTTCTCGAAGCGAAGCTCGCCGCAAGTACGGGTGTGCATGGAATGCTCATCGATGGGACGGGTCTGGCTCATACCAGTGATCCTCCTTTATGGATCTGTGCCGCCCCGTGTCGTTCCGGGCGGCGTCGTACAGATTTGCCCAGCCTGCGTAAACCGCGCAGCCAGACATGGCGTTCTATCTTATCGCACCCGCGTCGATGTGCCGCGAAAAAGTAGCTCTTGCCCAAAGACTTGACGGAGACGAAACAATTGACGCGGCCTGGCCGTCACCAAGGCGCGCCGCGTGCGACAATATGCCCCAATACAACTGCACTCGGAAAGGCCCGTCATGACCGCACGCCTCATCGTTATGGATATCGACTCCACGCTCATCAACCAGGAAGTCATCGACCTGTTGGGCGAGGAGGCCGGCGTGGGCGAGCAAGTTGCGCGGATCACCGAACGCGCCATGCGCGGCGAGCTTGACTTTAAGCAGGCGCTCGAGGAGCGCGTGGGGCTGCTTGCCGGCTTGGATGAGAGCGTGTTCGATCGCACTTTTGCGCGGGTGACGTTTACCCCCGGCGCGCTGGAGCTTGTGCGCTCGGCGCACAGCAAAGGCTGGAAGGTCGGCGTGGTAAGCGGTGGCTTCCACGAAGTCGCCGACAAAATCGTGGCCGCCGCGGGCATCGATTTTTGCCTGGCCAACCGCCTGGAAGTCGTGGACGGCAAGCTTACCGGCAAGCTGGCGGCAAACATTGTGACCAAGGAATCCAAGCTCATCCAGCTGCTGGATTGGGCGGTTGAGTGCGGTGTCGACATGGCCCATACCGTCGCGATCGGCGACGGCGCCAACGACATTCCCATGATTCAGGCCGCGGGCACGGGCATCGCGTTTTGTGCCAAGCCCAAGACGCGCGAAGCCGCCCCGTTTGCCATCGACGAGCGCAACCTGATGCTCGCCATGGACATCATCCTGCGCGACTAGCCGATCCGTCTAAAAAATGAATCAGTCCGTCCTATAGTTTCCGAACAATTTTGGCTTAGTGTTCGGAAACATACCCTTTGAGTGCTAGACTTTGCGCCGTCGAAGGGAACATATATGGATAAGCGAGATCTTGAGCAATTGCTGAGCGATGTTGCCGACGGAGTAGTCACCCCGGCAGTCGCCCTCACGCGCATCCAGACGGCTCCGACCGCCGATTTGGGCTTTGCGCAGCTCGATCTTTCGCGCGGAGTGCGCCAGGGAGCCGGCGAGGTTGTCTACGGTGCCGGTAAAACCGCCGAGCAGATTGCCGCCATTATCGAAGCGCTGCACGATGCCGGCCAGGAGCGCATCCTGGTCACGCGCCTGGACGCCGAAAAAGCAGCCCGCACCTCGGAGCTCCTCGACAACGGCATCGACCTGGGATATGTCCCGGACGCACAGCTCGCCCTCGCGGGAGGCAAGCCCTCCCCCACCGGCAACGGACGCATCGTCGTCGCCTGCGCCGGCACGAGCGACCTGCCCGTCGCCGAAGAGGCGGCAGTGACGGCCGAGTTCTATGGCAACGAGGTCGATCGCCTCTACGACGTAGGCGTCGCCGGCCTGCACCGTCTGCTCGCGCATGCCGAGGAGCTTGCCCAGGCACAGGTGGTCATCGCCATTGCCGGCATGGAGGGCGCACTGACGAGCGTTGTCGGCGGCCTGGTGAGCTGTCCGGTCATCGCCGTTCCTACCAGCGTGGGTTACGGTGCGAGCTTTGGTGGCGTAGCCGCGCTACTCGCCATGCTCAACTCCTGTGCCAGCGGCGTTTCGGTCGTCAATATCGACAACGGCTTTGGTGCCGCCTACCAGGCAAGTCTTATCAATCATCTGAGCGCCGGCACACCCCGCGCCCGCTAAGGAGCATTCCATGTCCAACCATCAGCATACGCTTATCATCGACGGCACCTCGGGCATCAGCGGCGATATGACCGTCGCGGCCCTGCTCGACCTGGGCGCCAGCGAGGAGCATCTGCACGAGCAGCTCGCCACGCTGCCGGTCGACGGCTTTTCGATTGCCGTGACGCGCGTAAACAAGCACGGCATCGACGCCTGCGATTTCGATGTCCAGCTTGCAGAGGAGCTCGAGAACCACGATCACGATATGGCCTGGCTCTACGGCAACGAAGCAGCTGTCGAGCATATGCACGAACACGAACACCACCATCATGACCATGGCGAGCACGAGCACTGCCACGACCATGACCATGAGGCCCACGGTCATGGCCACGAGGGCCATCATCACGCCCACCACCATCACCACCGTTCTTTGGCGGACATCACCGCCATCATCGATGGCTCGCAGCTAAGCGATGGCGCCAAGCGTCGCGCCCTCGCCATTTTTTCCGTACTCGCTGCTGCCGAGGCCAAGGCTCACGGCAAAACGCCCGACACCGTCCTGTTTCACGAGGTGGGCGCCGTCGACTCCATCGTCGACGTCTGCTCGGTCGCCATCTGCCTCGACGACCTGGGTATTGAGGACATCGTGGTCGAGTCGCTTTCCGAGGGCCACGGCACCATTCGCTGCGCCCACGGTCTCATGCCCATTCCCGTCCCCGCTGTCGTCAACCTGTGCCAGGCGGGCAATATCGCCCTCACGCCTGCACCGGTCGCCGGCGAGATCGTGACGCCCACGGGCGCCGCCATCGTCACCGCGCTGCGCACGTCCGACCAACTGCCCTCACGCTACCGCATCGAAGCCGTCGGCTACGGCGCCGGCAAGCGCCCCTACGAGGGTTGTTCCGGTACGCTCCGCTGCCTGCTCGTTCACGCGGACGCCTAGCCATGGATGCCCGCAAGGCAAAAAGCCGCGCCGCCATCGTTACGGCGTTCTCCGAGCTGCTGCGCGAAGAGGACTACGGCAAGATCGCCGTCGGTGACATCATCGCTCGCGCCCATGTGGGTCGGGCCACGTTCTACGGCCTCTTCAAGAGCAAAGATGACCTACTCGCTGAGCTCGTGTGCGATATCTGCACCCATGCCCTCGACGATGACGGTACGCCCCTCGACGACCCACTCGTGCAGGTCGAGCATATCCTCAACAACCTCTGGGAGCGCCGCCAGGGCGTACGCGCCCTCGTAGCCGGCGCCGGCTCACGCGTCTTTGCCGACTGCTTACGCAAGACCATCATGTCACGAGCAGCCGAAACCGTCCCTACCGACCCAAACGGCCCCGCCGCCACCATGGACCGAAGCTTCCTACTACACCACATAGCCTCAAGCTTCGTAGGAATGGTCCAATGGTGGGCCTGGCACAACTTCCAAGCCCCAAAAGAGGACGTAGCCAAAGACTACCTCTCAGCCATAAAACCCCTCTTCACCTAAATAAGAAGCTCATCCCAAAGCATCGCCCCAACCCAGGCCGCCACGCATCCCAAAGTGTCACTTACGCTTCAACGCCCCCAACAGCAACAAGCCCCTCCCATCCAAATTCAGATATATATGTTGGGTTGCTTGTTCGAACACAGCCAAGAATGCCCAGGGCTCGGTAGGGGTTAACTTTCCAACGCACTCCGCAGGACGCAAAAAGGCTCGCCGCACATAGTGCGCAGCGAGCCTTTTTGCATGTCCGAGGACGCGTTGGAAAGTTAACCCCTACCGAGCCCGGACCTTATAGAGCCGTCCTTTGACTAGAACATGCCCAAGAAACCATGCACAAACAGCGCGGCCAGAGCGGCACCGACAAACGGGGCGATACCAGGAACAAGCAGGCCGTACTTCCAGTTGTTGTCAGCCTTGTTCTTGATCGGCAGCACCTGATAGGCCATGCGAGGACCAAGGTCACGAGCCTGGTTCATGGCGAAGCCGGTGATGCCGCCCATGCCCATGCCAACGGCCCAAACGATCAGGCCAACGCAGATAGCGAGCATCAAAACGTTCTCGCCTGCGCGGCTAGCGGCAGCAAGGATGGCGCTGATGAACACAAAGGTGCAGATAGCCTCGCAGAAGAAGTTACGGGCGTAGTTCGTACCCTCGGTGGTGGGGTTGGTCGAGAAGATGTTGCGCTGGGCAATGGGGTCGACGACGCCATCGGAAGCCTTGAACTCATCGGCATACATCAACCACGCGATCACGGCGCCCGCAAAGCCGCCGAGCATATCGGCAATCATGAAGGGAATGCAGCTGCTCCACGGCACCAGGCCTACGATGCACTGGGCAAGCACCATGGCGGGGTTCATGCACACGGCGCCGCCAAAGATAAACAGAGCGACCGAGATGCCAAAAGACCAGGTGGTGATGGCAAACATGTGGCCGGAGCCCTGATACTTGGTGCCCTTAAGCACGGTATCGCAGTGTACGCCCACGCCAAAGATGATCATGAGGGCCGTTGCGCCGAATTCGCAGAGGAGTTTGGTAAGCATAAAACCTTATCTTTCTTGTCGGTTATAAACGATTCGCTTGGGCCGTGCACTAGTGCTGCGCGACGACAACGCCCAGGCCATCGGGAATGACGGCAACCTTGGCATCGGCACCCTTCATCTCAAAGGCGAGCTTGAGCGCCTCCTCGATAGTGTTGACCGGCGTCATGTGCATATCCTTGAGCATCTGGTGATCGCACAGGTCGGTGACCATAATCACAGGGTGATGCGCCAGGATGCGGGCGAAAATCTGGCTCGTCCACTGGTCGGGCAGGGTCTCGTCCTTAGGACGGTCGATGCAGGCGCGCTCAAACTCCGCCGGATCGTTGTCGGCGATGTTGTGATAGAAGCCTTCGCCACCGTGACCGTCGGCGCAACCGGCGACGTCGATGATCACACCGCCCTCGGGAAGCGTGGCCTCGGCAGAGCACATGCCCTTCACGGCCTGGTAGATGTTCTGGTCGAGCGGGTAGCCGCCGTTGGTGGTGATGGCAATCTCGCACTCAACGGGCTCAACGCCGGCAAGGCTCTTCACGAACTCGCAGCCAGCCTCGTGCGCCTTGTGGATATCGCCGGCAAAGGAGCCGATGACCTCGTGCTTGCCGTTGAGCACCACGTTAAGCACAAAGGCAAGGTGAGCCATCTCGGCAGCGGCAAACATGTCCTCGCTCACGTGGTTGTGGCACAGGTTGCCGGCACGCGAATGGGAATCGTTCACAAACTGACCGTTATGGTTGTACATGATGGTCTTATAGCTGGCAATGCCGGGCAGCACGGACTTGCGGCTGCCAGAGAAGCCAGCAAAGAAGTGCGGCTCAATAAAGCCCTCGGCAAGCAGCAGATCGCAATCGGCCGCAATCTTGTTGATGATGCACTCGCCGCCAGAAGGCAGGGTGCCGATCTTTTTCATCATGCTGTCGTCAGTCGCGACGTGCATAACGATTTCCTCGTTGGCAACGATCTCCTCGCCGTACTTGTTGACGAGCTCCTCGTGCGTCGACGGACGGTGCATACCCGTAGCAACCAGAATGCGCACGCGAGCCTCGGGCGCAGCGGAATGGATGTGATGCAGCAGAATAGGCATCGTCACACGCGAGGGGACGGGACGCGTATGATCGGAGCTAATAATGACAATATCCTTCTTGCCAGCACAAAGCTCCTCGAGCGAAGGTGAGCCGTAAGGGTTGGCAAGCGACTCTTCTACCAGCTCTTCCTGCGATTTTGTAGTCTTAAACTCGTTTTGATGACCTTCCATCACACCCACGAAGTTCTTATCCTCGAGCTCTAGATGCAACGTCTTGTGGTCAAACGGTAGTTCACATTCAAACAATGACGAGCGCCCTCTTCCTTTCAACTGACACACTAGATAAACCGTTGGAAGGATACGCCGCTCACCGAAAAACACCACCGTCCACCGAGTCATTAACACAACGTTCATATTTGACCCACAACAAAACGGCCGCGATCCCAAACGGAACCGCAGCCGCCTGTAAAAGACACTATGGGCAGGATGGTCAACGCAATGCCGAGACGAACGTTCACCCCGATGGCATGCGCGCGTAAGTCATCTTGTATAAATACGTCAACTAATTGCATAAAATGGCGCATGGATTTCTAGCCGTAACAGGGTAGTACCCTCCGGAGCGTGCATTTTTGCGAGTATTCAGCATCGCGGGATAAGATTTTGGTGTCAAAAGTCTTTCAAAAGGTAGATAGTCCTCATGACTCGTCCCATCTGGATAGCATGCGGCGAGAAACCAGCCATATACGGGCATCGCCAAGGCCCAATTGTCGTGCAAAAGCATCAACAAAGGTAGCGAAAGCCGGCTATGGCCTTATGCATCAATCTTTGGCTGCTGAAAACTCCGTTTTTTGCACGTCGCCCCAAGCACCACCCTCACCCAGCGGCTGATTCGCCAAAGGTCGGACATCGCAGGGCCCGCCATAGGTTTACTTTTAGGCACACTCCACAGGACGCAAGAAGCCCTCGCCGCACTCCACATTAGGCGCGAAGCGCACTTTATTTTCATCAGCTTTAATCCCTGAAAACCGAGGACGAAGGAACCCGATGGGTTTCCCCTTGAATGCATTCCGCAGCACGAAGCCCTTTCCAAACGCGCGAAGCGCGCCTTTATTTCCCCAGCAAGTAATCCACCGAAGACCGGACATCGTAGGGGCCGCCGTTTGTTTTCTTTCCGGCGCATTCCGCAGGACGCAAGAAGCCCTCGCCGCACGAAGTGCGCAGCGAGGGCTTCTTGCATGT
>DBFOPP010000045.1:0-29719 GCA_048428865.1 Collinsella sp. | reverse complement strand
CGTTGGGGACGTTCTTAAACGACTAGTCAAACAAGAACGTCCCCAACGACTAGTCATTTAAGAACGTCCCCAATGACTACAAGGAGTGTCCCAAACTACCGGCAGAAAAGGAACGTCCCTAACTGCCGCATCCGGAGCAAGACAGCGCCGCAGGCAGAGGACGGACAGCGAGCGGGTCGCATTTGAGGCAAGGTGACGTGAAACGAAAGGGCGCTGACCTTCTGGTCGCGCCCTTGAAGTTGAACGTCAGATTGTCCAAATGCGGCCCGCGCAGCGTCGGCCCGTTACGGCGTTTGGTAAAACGCCGTAACTAAAAACGGTTGCCGCGGAAGCCGCCGCCGTTGCGGCCGCCACGATCGCCACCGCGACCGCCGCGGTCGTTACCACGGTTACCGCCGAAGCCGCCACGGTTGCCACCGCGATCGCCATAGCCACCACGGTTGCCGCCAAAGCCGCCGCGACCGCCACGGTCGCCGCCACGGTCACCAAAACCGCCACGGCCGCCACGATCGCCACCGCGACCGCCGCGGTCGCCGCCACGGCCACCACGATCGCCAAAGCCGCCGCGACCGCCACGGTCGCCGCCACGGCCACCACGGTCGTCACGGCCGCCGCGAGGACCGCGATCCTCGTCCAGGCCCATGGCGACGAGCGGAGCGATAACCTTATCGAGAGCGGCCATCAGCTCGGTGGCCTCCTCGTAAGAAAGCTCGGGCAGGAGCTTCTCCTTCTTGTTGGCAAGCTCGACCAGGCCCTCAGCGGCATCCTCGGCGGCGAAGACAACAATCTTGCGCATATCGCCCTCAGCGTCGTCGATGCGGCCGACCAGATCGGCAGCCTCGGCCTCAGCCATCAGGCCATCGAGCTCACGAAGGCGCATGCCCAGCAAGTCGGACATTTCCTTCTGCTCCATCTTGGGCTTGAGGTCAAGAAGCTTGATGGCGCGCTCGATGTTCGCCATGCGCTCGGCCTTGGCCTCCTCCTCCTTGGAAATAGCAAAGCGACGGCTACGCAGCAGGCGGGCGGCCTTCTGCATCTTGTCCATCAGCTCTTCGTCATCGTAATCAACGGCGGCCTCGACAACCTCGGCCTCCTCCTCGGCGGAAACCTCGTCAGCAGCCTCAACCTCGGCAGCTTCGGTCTCCACGGTCTCGACTGCCTCGACCTCGGCAGCCATGGTCTCGTTCTCGGTCTCGTTCATGATCTCTTCGTTCTCGGACATGAGACTCCTTCTTGGCCCTCTCGGGCATCATCGCCCCATTCGCGGGGCCCGTCGCGCACTCTTTGCGCTTTAAACATTCATGCCTCTCGGCAAAACGTCCATTAGTTTATGGTGTCGCCATCCAATCTAGCTGCAGAATCTATGTGCACACATTAATGCGACATGTGTGACTCGCGACGAGCGTACACCAGCGACGCTACGAACCCGACCACGGCAATTACAGCCGCTACACGCACGGCAGCTGCAAATCCAATCGCCTGGGCAACGTCTGTCGCAGCGCCAGCGGCGCCGGCGGTCGCAGCAGAACTTGAGAGCAGACCGATAAACAGCGACGGGCCAAACGATGCGGCAATCATATTCCACGTGTTAAGCAATGCCGTTCCGTGAGGATGTTCAGCGGCGGGTAGCGTCTCCAAGCCGGCCGTTTGCGAGGGGCTCAGCACCAAACCGACTCCGGCATACACCACAACGGTCAGCGCCACGACGACGCCGATGTTCATACTTACCGCCGTCATCGAGATGGCAGTCTGCCCCACGGCAATCAGGGCAAAGCCGACCGGCAGCAGCGGCCATGCGCCACGGGCGTCCATCACGCGTCCGCCCACAATCGAGGTCACGGCGTTGCAGGCAATCGCCGGCAAAATGAGCAAGCCCGCAATAAGTGCGGTCATGCCGTATGCGCCCTCAAAATAGAGCGGCAACAAAACGCTCATCGAGAACGTCGTCATCATCGACACCACCACAAGCAGGCACGCGGGCCAAAAACGAACGCTCGCCATGGGACGCACGTTAAGCACCGGATGCTCGAGCTTGAGCTGACGGGCCGCAAACAGGCCGAGCAGCACAATGGCGGCGAAAAGCGCCACGATGCCGGCAATCGGATTGGTCGAGAACTCGCCTACGGAATACACGAATGCCGTAATGCCGGCGGCGAGCAAAACAACCGACAGAATATCAAGCGTGGTGTTCGAGCGCTCTCCGACATTCTGAACAAGCTTAACGCCCGCCGCAGCGACCACAATGCCGCCCACCAGCGGCACTACGAACACCGCCCTCCAGCCAAATAACGTGCACATAAGACCGCTAATCACGGGTCCAAACGCCGGTCCTAGCGTAATGCAGGCGCCGCCCAGGCTCAGATACAAACCGAGCTTCTCGCGCGGGGCGCAAGACAGCACCACGTTCATCATGAGCGGGAACAAGATACCCGATCCCGCGGCCTGCAAAATACGGCTTGGCAGCAAAACGCTAAACGACGGAGCGACCAGACACAGAACTTCGCCGGCGACCATGCATCCGCATGCGAAAAACAGCAGCTTGCGCGTCGAGAAACGGCCGGACAGGAAGGCCATGACGGCCGTAAAGATCGACGTCACGATCATGTAGCCCGAGACGAGCCACTGCGCCGTGGTGGCACTCACCGAAAAGGCTGCCATAATGTCGTGCAACGCCACGTTAATGATGTTCTCGTTAAACGCGGCAACAAAGGCTGCAATATACATTACGACGAGAATCGCCGCAGTGGCCGATGGCGCTACTTGAACTTGTTGCTGAGATTTGCTCCCCATGCATTTCCTTCCTCTTGGAACGACAGTCGCATCGCCCCAGAGGAACAGTCCAGGGCGAAAAATGAGCCCTAGACTTACGCCAGACGCCGTACACGACGAATCTGGCAACATGGTCCAACGTCGAAAGATTGTAACGCGGACGCACAGCTTTCCTTCCGCGCTATTATTAAAAGTCCACGAAAGCATAAGACATGAGGAGCCCGCCATGATTAAGCCCATCATGAAATCCGAGTTCTTTTTGCGCCTGCCTTCCGAAGACGCGGGACCCGACGATGCCGCGACCGGGCAGGACCTCCTGGATACACTCCACGAGCATGAGCACGAGTGCGTGGGGCTCGCCGCCAACATGATCGGTGTGCGCAAGCGCATCATCTGCGTAAAGGACGGCAACAGGACACTCCTGATGTACAACCCTCAAATTCTTGAGCAGGTCAATGCCTATCAGACGAGCGAAGCATGCCTCTCGCTGATCGGCGAGCGCCCCTGTACCCGCTATCGCCGCATTAAGGTTGAGTATTTGGACGAGAACTTCGTCCACCGCATCAAAAACTTCTCGGGCTACACCGCCGAAATCATCCAGCACGAAATCGACCACTGCAACGGCGTCGTTATATAGTTCCGCGAGTCAAGGAAGATGATCTGTTTTCCTCCGTCCCTAATGGACCATGGTAACGACGCGGGTTGAGCACACGACAGCGAGCGAGCCGCATTTGCGCCAAGGTGACGTGAAATGAGAGGGCGCTGACCTTCTGGTCGCGCCCTCGAAATTGAACGTCAGATTGGCGTGAATGCGGCTCGCGCAGCGTCAAGCGGTCCGCCGTTCGGTAGAACGGCGGAACTAATTAGCTTTGGCGGTAGTGATCAAAGAAGTCGGCGAGGTCTTCGAGGGACTCTTTGAGTACTTCCATGCGCGGCAGGTACACGATGCGGAAGTGGTCGGGCTCAGCCCAGTTGAAGCCGCCGCCGCGCGTGATCAGGATCTTCTTCTCGTGCAGCAGGTCAAGGGCGAACTGCTCGTCATCGGTGATGTTGAACTTTTTAACATCCATCTTGGGGAAGATGTAGAACGCCGCACGTGGCTTAACCACCGAGATGCCGTCGATCTTGTTGAGCGCCTCATACACAAAGTTGCGCTGCTCGTAGACACGGCCACCGGGACGGATGTAGTCGTTGACGGACTGATGGCCACCGAGTGCCGTCTGGACGATCGACTGGGCCGGCACGTTGGAGCACAGGCGCATGTTAGAGAGCATGTTGACGCCCATGATGAAGTCGCTCATGCAGCGCTGGTTGCCCGAAAGCACCATCCAGCCAATACGATAGCCCGCGATCATGTGCGACTTGGAAAGGCCGCTAAAGGTGACGCAGGGCAGGTCGGGGGCGAGCGAGGCAATCGAGACGTGCTCGTAGCCGTCCATGCACAGGCGGTCGTAGATCTCATCGGCAAAGATCATCAGCTGATGCTTGCGTGCAATCTCGACGATGCCCTCGAGCACCTCGCGCGGATAGACGGACCCCGTGGGGTTGTTGGGGTTGATGATGACGAGAGCTTTGGTCGCGCTCGTAATCTTGGACTCCATATCCTCCAAGTCGGGATACCAATCCGCCTGCTCATCACACAGATAATGTACGGGATGACCGCCGGCAAGGGTTGCGCACGCCGTCCAGAGCGGATAGTCGGGGCTGGGGATCAGAATCTCGTCGCCGTTGTCGAGCAGCGCGTTCATCGAAAGCTGAATGAGCTCGGACACACCGTTGCCCGTGTAGATATGCTCCATCTGAACGTTGGGCAGGCCCTTGATCTGCGAATACTGCATGATCGCCTTGCGCGCGGAGAACAGGCCACGCGAGTTGGAATAGCCTTCGCAGTCGGGCAGCTGCTGGCGCATGTCCTTGATGACCTCATCGGGCGTGCGGAAACCGAAGGGCGCCGGGTTGCCGATATTGAGCTTGAGGATGCGCTCGCCCTCGTCCTCCATACGGGCGGCCTCGTCGACGACGGGACCGCGCACGTCATACAGGACGTTGTCGAGTTTGGTGGATTTAGAAAAAGTACGCATGGTGGTGCTCCTTGCAATTTGAGCTGAGGGATGGGGTTCGGGCTTGGAATCGTTGCGGGGTGATGATGCCTCGCCTTGATCGGCGTCGCCGGCAAGCAGCCAGGTAACATCGACCTCCAAAATCCGGGCGAGCAGCTCAGCCACATCGCGCCGCGGGATCGTCTTGCCGCTCACATATTGGCTCATCTGACTCTTGCCGAGTTTTTTGCCGAGCATCTCCGATGCGCGGATTACGTCCGACTGGCGAACGTCGCGATTGGACATAGTCTGTCGCAGGCGATCGCAAAACGTCTCTTGGGCCACAGGAACCTCCTTGCTGGCAAAGTTCAATTTATAGAACACGAATTGAACCAAGGTTCAATTTAGCAAGCAGTATAGCGCCGTACCTCATTCGAAAGTTCAATTTCATAAGAAAACGTACGGAACTCCGAGTTTTGCCCAAAGCGGACAATGACGTGCACACGTTTAGAGGTATTCAAGGAATCGAGCGGCGGCAAGCGAAACGTCAGCCGTGCGATATATCGCATTGATCTGCCGATGGGGATGTCCCTCGAGTGGTCGCACGGCAACATCGAACTGACAGCGGCGCAAGATGAGCGCGGGAAGAATGCTCACGCCCAAGCCGTCCTCGACCATAGCCATAATCGCATAGTCATCCCAAGTCGACAGCTTAGAGCGCACCGCCAGGCCCGCGCGGCGAAACAGCGGCGTAATCTCGTCATCGGTGCCGCGTTCTAGCAGAATAAACTGCTCGTTAGCCAAATCGGAAAGAGAGACGGCCTCCGCCGTGGCAAGCAAAGAGCCTGCCGGCACTACCGCCATCAACTCGTCGCGCACCAAAGGCCGCGATGCCATGCCGTTTTCTCGGGGCTCATGCGGGATAAAGCCCAGATCGCAGCGGCCCTCTGACACCCATTGTTCAATCTCTGAGTAATCGCCCATCAGCAACTCGTAATCGACGTCCGGGTAATCGGCGCGAAAGCGCGCAATCACTGGCGGCAGCACGTGGGTCGCCACACTCGAAAACGTACCGATGCAGATTTTGCCGCGCATGAGCCCGCGCATCTCATCCACCCGTCGCTGCAAGCGAGTGAATTCCTCACAGAGCGCCTCGACAGCCGGCATGACCTGCCGCCCGTCGGCAGAAAGCACTACGCCCTCGCGACTGCGGTCGAGCACCTTAAAGCCCCAATCGGCCTCAAGATCGGCCACCATACGGCTCACGCCCGACTGCGAATAGCTCAGCCGCTCGGCAGCACGCGTAAAGCTTCCGGCGCGCACCGTCTCCAGCAGCACCTGCATCTTTTGAATATTCGTTTCCACGAGGCGCCTCCACCTATGCATGAGTTTTTGTCATGTTAACTATGCATTATATTCGCTTTTCTTCTAAAGCCAGTTCACCCATAGTGAACTTGTTCGGATATAGAGGGGATGTCAGCGCATGAACAACGGACTGTTTACGTACTTAGCAGCATTGCTATTGTTTGGCTCCAACGGCATCATCGCCGCCGCCATCGCACTGCCGAGCTCCGATATCGTGCTACTGCGCACGTTTTTGGGCGCCCTCTCGCTTGTCACTATCCTTGCCATCACCCAACGCCATAAACTGCAGGCGCCATCTCGTCCCCGCGAAGCCGCAGCACTCCTTCTCTCGGGAGCCGCGCTGGGCGCCAGCTGGATTTTTCTGTTCCGCGCCTACCAGACGATCGGCGTCGGCGTATCCTCGCTGCTGTACTACTGTGGCCCCATCATCGTTATGGCGCTCTCCCCACTCATCTTTGGTGAAAAACTGACCGGCGGCAAAATCGCCGGGTTTATCGCCGTCGCCTGCGGTGCTTTTCTCATTGCAGAACAAGGTCTAGGCGGCAATATGCCCATTGCGGGTATTGTCTGCGGTATCGCCTCGGCATTTTGCTATGCGCTGATGGTCATCGCTAGCAAGGGTGCGCCACACATCGAAGGCCTCGAGAACTCCACGCTCCAGGTGAGCGCCGCCTTTGTAACCGCGTTGATCCTTACGCTCTTCACGCAAGGTGTCCCCTCGTTCCTCTCCCCCAGCATTGCCGCCAGCATCGATTGGCGCGCCGTCGTCATGCTCGGCGTCATCAACACCGGCATCGGTTGCCTGCTCTACTTTAGCGCCGTCGCCAAGCTGCCCGTCCAGACCGTCGCGGTCGTCGGCTACCTCGAGCCGCTTTCGGCGGTCGTGTTCTCCGCCGTCCTTTTGGGCGAAGCCATAACACCGGTCCGTCTGATGGGTGCCGCGCTTATCATCGGCGGCGCGATTTTTTGCGAACTCGCCGGCAAACGCGCAAGCGCCAAGGCTGGCATAGCCCAGACAGCACGTGCTTAAAAGCCCCTGTTTTGAAATGCTACCTACGTACATAAATAATCCCCAGCTGGGGATTATTGTCTAAAATAACCTGATGTGCCAAACTGCTCTTGTATGTATAAAGACGGCATAAAGATTATCTGTCCTAGACAGACAACCGGATGTCTAAGGGAGTCCACGTGGCACACAACAAACTGGAGGCAAACCCCCAAGACCAGCGTGGTCAAGGCGGGCACGGAGCCATCCCCCTCTCCGCTGGCATGCTGCTCGTAACGCTCGGCGTCGTCTATGGCGACATCGGCACGAGCCCCATGTACACCATGAAATCAATCGTCGCCAACAACGGCGGCATCGGTACCGTCAGCGAGGACATGATCCTGGGCGCGCTTTCGCTCGTCATCTGGACCATGACGCTCGTGACCACGGTCAAGTACGTGGTAATCGCCATGAAGGCCGACAACCACAACGAAGGCGGCATCTTCGCCCTGTTTAGCCTGGTACGCAAGGTGGCACCGTGGCTGATTCTCCCCGCCATGATCGGCGGTGCGGCGCTGCTCGCCGACGGCATCCTCACCCCCGCCGTCACGGTTACCACGGCCATCGAGGGTCTGCGCACCATCGAGTGGGGCCACGCGCTGTTGGGTGACGGGCAAACTAACGTCATCATTATTACCATCATCATTATCTGTGGCCTGTTTGCCATGCAGCGCGCTGGCACCTCGTCAATCGGCAAGCTGTTCGGTCCGCTCATGACGCTGTGGTTCCTGTTCCTGGCAGGCGCCGGTCTATTCAACATGCTCGGCAACCTGTCCATCTTGCGCGCGCTCAACCCCATCCGCGGCGTCATGTTCCTGTTCTCGCCCATCAACCACTCGGGCATCATGGTGCTCGGCTTCGTCTTCCTGTCGACGACCGGCGCCGAGGCGCTCTATTCAGACATGGGCCACGTGGGCAAGGCCAACATCTACGCATCCTGGCCGTTTGTTAAAGCGGCGCTTATCCTTAACTACCTGGGTCAGGGCGCTTGGCTGCTCGCCAACAATTCCAATCCCCAGTTGCTCGCGATGGATATCGTCAACCCGTTCTATATGATGCTCCCCGAGCCCCTGCGCCCCTTTGCCATCGTGCTTTCGGCCGTGGCGGCCATCATTGCCTCGCAGGCGCTCATCACCGGCTCGTTCTCGCTGGTATCCGAGGCAACGCGTCTCAACCTTATGCCGCATCTGCGCATCCACTACCCCAGCGACACCAAGGGCCAGCTCTATATTCCGCTCGTCAATAACATCATGTGGGTCGGCTGCATCTTCATCGTGCTGCTGTTCCAAAACTCCGAGCGCATGGAGAGCGCCTACGGCCTCGCCATTACCGTGACCATGCTCATGACCACGACGCTTTTGACGAGCTACATCGCCGGCATCCTCAAGCACAGGCTGGGTGCCTGCGTCTTCGCCCTGCTCTTTGGTGCCATTGAGCTGTGCTTCTTCGCCTCGTGCCTCACCATGTTCTTTGACGGCGGCTACGTCATGATCTTCCTGGCCGCACTGCTGTTTGGCCTTATGTACGTGTGGCGCCGCGGCACCGCCATCGAGCGCACGCAGACGATTTTGCTGCCCGTCTCCAAGTACATCGACCAGCTCAACCGCCTGCGCAACGACGAGACCTATCCCGTGCTCGCCGACAATCTGGTATTTCTCACCAACAGCCCCGACCCGCTCACACTCGACCGCGACGTGCTCTATTCCATCCTGGACAAGCACCCCAAGCGCGCCAAGGCATATTGGTTCATCAACGTACACGTTACCGACGAACCCTATACGCACGAGTATTCCGTCGAGACCTTCGGCACGGACTTCCTCTTCCGCGTTCGCCTGGACCTGGGCTTTAAGGTCAACCAGCGCGTCAACGCCTATCTGCGTCAGATCGTCAGCGACTTGATGGCATCGGGCGAGCTGCCGCCGCAACATCACACCTACTCTATCTACGAGACGCGCGGCAACGTGGGTGACTTCCGCTTTTGCATGCTGCGCAAGATGCTTGCCCCCGAAACAGACATCAACCGCAACGACCACCGCGTGATGGCCATCAAGTACGCCGTCCGCCGCGCCTGCGGAAGCCCGGCACGCTGGTACGGTCTTGAGAACTCGGCCATCATCATCGAGTACGTGCCGCTGTTTGCCCGCATGCGCCCGGCTGTTAAGCTCGTGCGCACCCAGGTGCCGCTCGAGGTTCAGATCGAAGAGGCCGAGGAAATGGAAGTCGACATCTTCTCGGACGACTTGGTCAACGGCAACGAGGCCGGTAGGGACATGAACATCGATCCCACCGAGCTGCTCGAGAGCGTCGCCGATACGCCCGAACAGCAACAGCTCGACGGCCTCGAGAGTGAACAACTCAACGACGCCAACTTCTAGCGACGTCACAAATCAACGACAGCGGCCCTGCACCTCACGGGAGATGCAGGGCCGCTTTGCATTGCGGTAAAGCCATCGGCTACGAACGGCGCGGCTCGGGAACCACGAGCCTATCGGGGCTCGCGCCCTCGGCATCCATCAGGCTCACGTAGCGAATCGACGGATCCCCATACATCGCGTAGTAATAATTGCCCGTGCGCGCGCTAAAGCATCCGGTGTAGATAGTCTTCTCGAACTTGCCATCGCCCATCCTGGACGCTCCCTCGATCATCACCACGCCCTCGAGCGAGCGGAACATGCGGACGACGTTTTCGGTCTCGCTCTCCTTTTGCGGGTAATTGGCATTGAGGTACGCCGCCTTTACAAAACGGCTCGGCGAATAGCAATCGCCCGGAATGCCGCGCATGCCGGCACCGGCTCCATAGGGCTTGAGCTCGGCGCCACGCCATGTCGCCGTCTGCGGAAAATCGCTTGTAGCGGTGATATAGGTGCGGAGGTTTTCCATGTGCCACGGGAAGGTGGGCTGATTGGCAAGGGTGTCGACCGGATCGTCGTATACGTGCAGACCGTCAGCCATCATCTCGACCACGATGCTGCGCTGGCTGTCGCCGATAATCCAATGGAGCAGCGACACGCCCAGCCCCTCTCCGGCAGATTTGGCGACAATCACCGTGTCGCGCAGCGCGGCCTCGACCTCATCGACCGTCGAGAACGTCGCTGCCACCCACAGGGGAAACTCATAGGCCGCGATATTGGTCTTGCCGTCGACAGGATCCTCGGCATACTCGGCATAACCCGGGAAATTGAGACCCGCCACGGCGAGGCCCGCATCGTTGCCGCAATCGAAAAACATAGGGTAGTTCTTGTAATCGATGCACATACCGATCACCGCGTGCGCCGCTGTCGCGTCGTCGATAAACGAATACGGAATGTGAAACCCGCGCGGCATCACGCGAACCTGTTGGCCGTAGTCAAAGCTCCAGTCGAGGTTGCGGCCCAAATACATGTGGCCAGAATTATCGGTAAATCGAATACTCGTACACATAGCGCCTCCTAGCCTTACGTTCTTGCTAAGATTATTGTCTCCAAACAAAAAGGCGCTAAACACAAAAGCCCGGGCATGACAACAATGTCATGCCCGGGTTATTCAAGCAGGATAAACTCAACCAAGTTAACCCCGCAGGTCGTCTAAGGGGTCAAAGTGCCGCAGATTGCCACGAAAGAGGAGCGAAGCGTACTTAAGGTACGCGAGCGACGATTGAGCGGCAAGGTGCGGTGCTTTGGTCCCCTTAGACCAACTTTCCAAGACAGTGGTCGATCATATGCTGGATCATCTGTGCCTCAAAGCCCGCGTAGTCGCGGCGGCACTCCTTCATCTTGCCGTCGACGATCTGATCAAAGGCGACCTTGCACTTGATATAGCGCGTGGACTTGGTGACCTCCTCGTGCGTCAGGCAGCTCTCCTCCATCTTGCTGGCGCCCAGGCCAAACACCAGACGGGGGTTGTAGAGTACGTGAGGCTCGCCGGCATCGTCCAGGTAGACGCAAACCTTCTTGGTAACGCCAATCTGGTTAGCGGCAAGGCAGCCGGCATCGTCGAGCGACTTGATGGTATCGATCAGGTCCTGAGCAACCGACTCGTCCTCGACGGTCGCGACCTCGCAACGCTGGGACAGAATAGCCTCGTCGTGGCAGAGCTCTTTAATCATACGTTCCTCCATAGGGGTCGTTGTAACCGCTTAAGTATACGGTACCCACACATTTTCATGCGAAAAATACCGTCCGTCTGCTACAAAGCGCCGAACATCAACATGCGAGGAACAACAGCGTCGTAAAGGGGCTATAGTGGGTGAGTTCGTGTCAATCGGCCTAAACTCGGGGCCGAACAAGGAAAGGGTATGCATGGACGAACTATTTCACGTCAGCGAGCGCAAGTCCACAATCGGGACCGAACTTCGCGCTGGACTGACGACGTTCCTGGCAATGGCCTACATCATTGCCGTCAACCCCGCGGTGCTCTCGGGCGCCGGCATCGATGCGGGAGCGCTCGCCTGCGCCACCTGCCTGGGCGCCGGCATCATGACCATCTGCATGGGCATCTTCGCCAACCGCCCGCTCGCCTGCGCGTCGGGCTTAGGCGTCAACGCGATGATCGCTGGAATCGCCACCACCGTCTGCGGCGGTGACTGGCACGTGGCCATGAGCGTCATCTTCCTCGAGGGTATCGTCATCTTGCTGCTCGTGCTTTGTGGCCTGCGCGAGGCCATCATGGACGCCATCCCGGTTGTCCTGCGTCACGCCATCTCGGTGGGTCTGGGCCTGTTCATCGCCATGATTGGCCTGTGCGATGCCGGCATTATCACCGCTGGCGCCGGTACACTCGTCGGTCTGGGCGACATCACCTCCCCCACCTTCATCGTCGGCATCATCTCCATCCTGGTGACGGTCGCCCTCGCCTGCCGCAACGTCCCCGGCTCGCTGCTCATCGGCATCGTCGTCGCCGTCATCGCCGGTATCCCCCTAGGTGTGACCCAGGCTCCGACCGGTATCATCGCCCCGCTCGACTTCTCGAGCATCGGTGGCCCCATCGCCGACGCCGGCGGCGTGCCCGCCATCGTCAAGGTCCTTACCGACCCCGCGCTCCTCGTCATCTCGTTCTCGCTGCTCATGAGTGACTTCTTCGACACCATGGGCACCGCGATGGCCGTGGCCAAGCAGGGCGAGTTCCTCACCGACGACGGCAACGTCGAGAATATCAAGGAGATCCTGATCGTCGACTCCGCCGCCGCTGCTGTGGGCGGTTTCATGGGTGTCTCCTCCATCACCACCTTCGTCGAGTCCACTTCCGGCGCCGCCGACGGTGGCCGCACGGGCCTCACCTCCGTCACCACCGGCGTGCTGTTCATTCTCGCCGCGTTCTTCTCCCCCATCGTCACCATCGTTTCCAGCGCCGCCACCTGCGGTGCTCTGGTCTACGTCGGCTACCTCATGATGAGCGAGGCCTCCGAGATCGACTGGTCCGACGTGTCGCAGGGTTTCCCGGCGTTCATGATTGTCGCCGGCGTGCCCTTCACCTACTCCATCTCTGCCGGCATTGGCCTAGGCTTTATCGCCTACGTGATCGTCGCGCTCTTTAAGGGCGAGGCCTCCAAGATCAAGCCGCTCATGTGGATCGCAGCTCTCGCCTTCCTCGTCTACTTCTTCGTAGCGTAACGGCATAGTCTGCTAAAACAGAACACCAAAGCGCGGAGTCGCATCGAGCGGCTCCGCGCTTTTCTTTTAAAGCCAGGCAACGCACAGACGCGCGATGTTTTGCTTCCCAAGTTTTGGACATTTTGCCCTCCAAACGGCACTACCGCCGGCTACATCCTGCAGATATGCTGGGCTTAATCGCATAGGCCCTATGAGGATGGGAGTAACCATGGCCGCCTTGTTCACGACCCCCAAGCGCAATGACAAAACCTCTGGAGCCCATTTTGTCGAGCCCGACGTGTGCCGTCGCACGCTGCTCGCACACGGCAGCTGGCGCCGCGTGACGCGCCGCATCGTCTGCGGCCTGGCCTGCGCGCTCACGGTGAGCTCGCTGCTCATGCCGAGCGTCTCGCTCGCGGCCGAGTGGGTGGACGTCGGCGGCGTCCGCCACGAAGCGGCCGCGGGGCCCGCGGGAGACGCCGCCGGCACCTGGAGCTGGGACGGCGCCGATGACATGAAGCTCAACGGCTATAACGGCGGCGCGATCGAGGCAGCGGGCAAGCTCAACGTGAGCTACGAGGGCGACAACATCGTCACTAACGGCGACGGCCGCGGCATCAAGGTTAAGGATGGCGCGAACGAGAACGCCGAGCTTAATATTCAGGGCGACGCGTCCAGCACGCTCAACGTGACATCTTCTCGTGACGCCATCACTTCCGTCGGCAGCATCAACATCGACGGCGCTGGCACTGTCAACGCCACGAGCACCGAGCACGATGCCATCGATGCCGGGGGCGATGTCACCATCAAGGGCTCGGGAAACGTTAACGCCACGGGCGATTCGGATGGCATCAGGGCCGACGGCAACATCACGATCGACAACAGCGGAACCGTCACCGCCAAGGCCACCAAGGATCAGGGTATCGATGCTAACGAGAACCTCATCATAAAGGGCGGCGGCAAGGTAGAGGCAAGCTCTATCAAAGACAATGCGATTTGGGCCGACGGCAACATCGAGATCTCGGGTGGCAGCCAGGTCAAGGCAAGCTCCGAGGAAGACGCCACCATCGACGGTAAAAACAGCCTCACGGTCACGAACGCTTCCCTCAACGCAAGTGGCGTTGGGTATGGCATCTATGTCTACAAGGGCATCACGTTCGATGGCGCAACCGTAACGGTCCGTGCAAGTGCAGGGAACGATGAAGCCAGCGCCCTCTTCACCGACGAGGACGACATCGTCATCAAGAACGGCTCGATCGTGGATGCGTTCGCAGAAGGCCAGTTCTCGACCGCAATCTTCACCAGAAACTACTACCCCAACGAAGCGGGTGGTCACATCTACATTAGTGACTCCGTTGTCAAGGCTATAGCCCGCTATGTCGAGTCCGGTAGCGACGGCCCCGATCACTACAGCAACGACCAAAGTGGCGCGGTCATTCCCGAGCATAGGGGCATGAACATCGGCATCTTTGCCCGGACCAAGGAGGGCATCACGCCCGCGACCATCTCGATTGTCCGCAGTAAGGTCACAGCTGAGGGAGACACGGCGGCAATCTTCGCCCTTGCCGTGAGCGCGGACGGCGAGACAATCGGCACCATCGAGATCGAAGGCGCTCCCATACAGACGCCCACAGGCGGCAAGATCATTGGCTATCGCAACAAGGAAGAACTCGATGACGGCATCTTCTACGTGGTGGGTCAAACCATCGGCACGGGCGACGCTGTGATCGACTCCCCCTATAACGAAGCTGTCGCCAAGAGCACGGTCATCGCGCCTCCCGAGGAGATCAAACCCGAGGAGAAGCCAGGCGAGACCAAGCCCGAGGGTTCCAAGTCCGAGGGCACGAAGACGACCAAGACCGTTGCAGTTGCAGCCACGGGAGCCAAGATCGCCGGCAAACTCGCAGCAACCGGCGACGCCTCGAGCGCAGCCATCGTGGCAGCCGCCCTTGCGGGAACAGCCGCCATCGCCGCGGGCGCCGTGGTGAGCCGCAAGCGCTCGTAAACACTTTTTCGCACGGGACGGGTGGATCGCGGCCCTTGCCTTCCTCGTCTACTTCTTCGTAGCGTAAGGGCAAGGCTGCAAAAGCTGAACAATAAAGCGCGGAGTCGCCATGCGGCCCCGCGCTTTTCTTTTAGCGCCGGTCCCTGCGCCGGCGTGCGGCCTATTTCTCCCCCATTTTGGCCATTTTGCCCTCCAAACGGCACTACCGCCGGCAACATCCAGCAGATACGCTGAATCTAGTCGTATAGGCCCTATGAGAACGGGAGCAACCATGGCAGCCTTGTTCACGACCCCCAAACGCAATGACACTACCGCCGGAACCCATGTTGCCGAACCCGACGTTCGCCGTCGCATAGGACTCGCGCACGGCAGCTGGCGCCGCGTGACGCGCCGCATCGTCTGCGGCCTGGCCTGCGCGCTCACGGTGAGCTCGCTGCTCATGCCGAGCGTCTCGCTCGCAGCGGAATGGGTCAAGGTCGGCGGCAACAAGTACAACACCGCGGCGAGCGACGAGGCCGGTACCTGGTCGTGGGACGGCGCCGACGACTTGAAGCTCAACAACTATAACGGCGGCGAGATCCAGGCCGCAGGCAAGCTCAACGTGAATTACTCGGGAACCAACATCGTCACTGCCGAATGGATCGAAAGCATCAACGTTTCTCATGGCACTAACGAGAATGCCGAGCTCAATATCCAAGGCGACGAGGGCGGCACGCTCAGCGTGACATCTACTGAGGACGCTATCCTCACCACGGGTAATATCAACATCGACGGAGCCGGATCCGTCAACGCCACGAGCACTGGGTTTGATGCCATCAATGCCGGAGGTGATCTCGCTATCAAAGGTTCGGGCAACGTCAACGCCACGGGTGCATCGGATGGCATCAGGGCAAACGGCAATATCACGATTGACGACAGCGGAGCCGTCACCGCCAGGGCTACCAAGGACAAGGGTATTGGAGCCGACAAGAACCTCACCATCAAGGGTGGCGGGACGGTCGAGGCAAGCTCAGCCGATGGTGAGGCCCTTTGGAGCGGCGACAATATCAACATCTCGGACGGCAGCCAGGTCAAGGCAAGCTCCGAGGAAGACGCTGCCGTCGAGGCCAAGGGCAGCCTCGCAGCCACAAACGCCTCCCTCAACGTAAACGGTGTTGAATATGGCGTCTATGCCCACAAGGGCATCACCCTCGATCATGCAAACGTGACGGTCCGTGCAAGTAAAGGCAGATACGGTGGCGCCAACGCCCTCTTCACCTACCAGGACGACATCGTCGTCAAGAACGGCTCCACCGTGGACGCGTTTGCGGAAGGCGAGGTTTCGGCTGCATTCTCCACCAGAAACGATCGACCCAACGAGAAGGGCGGCCACATCTACATCAGCGACTCCGTTGTCAAGGCCATAGCCCGCTATGTCGAGAACGGCGACGGCCCCATCCCCTACAGCGAAAACCAAGATGGCGAGACGAGGCGCGAACCCCAAGGCGAGAACATCGGCATCATCGCCCAGACCAGCGAGGGCGTCACACCCGCAGTCATCTCGATCATCCGCAGCAAGGTAACGGCCGAAGGAGATACAGCGGCAATCTTTGCCCGTGCCATGAGCGCTGACGGCAAGACAATCGGCACCATCAAGATTGAGAACGCCGCCATCCAGACGCCCGAAGGCGGCAAGGTCATTGACTATCGCAAGCTCCGTGACGGCATCTACGAGGCAGGCCAAGCCATCGGCACGGGCGACGCCACGGTCGACTCCCTCTATATCAAAGCAGTCGCCAAAAGTACGACCATCGCACCTTCCGAGGTAGCCAAGCCGGAAGACCCCAAGCCTGAGGGCTCAAAGCCGACCAAGGCCGTTGCGGCTTCAACCACGAAAGCCAAGACTACCGGCGTGCTCGCGGCAACCGGCGACACCTCGGGTGCGGCCATCGTGGCAACCGTCCTTGCGGGAACAGCCGCTATCGCCGCAGGCACCATGGCGAGCCGTAAGCGTTCTTAGACGCCTCTGCGCACATGGCAGCTCCCGCGAAGGCCCCGAACCCCAGCACCGTTTAACAACGCCACCGCCGAGCTCCCCTCCGGCGGTGGCGTTTTCCATATGCGTCCGCAGGGGATGCACGAGATTGTCTTTGGTCTAGCCCAACCGGCATACGCTGGCGTGCGACAATTGGGGCTGCCGATATCACAACACTGAGAGAAGCCCGTCATGGAAGCGCATCAAAAGCAGATAACCGTTTATTCGAATCATACGGAAAGCGCGCCTGTCATCTACCTTCCTGTGGTCGTGGGCGACGGCAGCGAGGTTTATAAGTGTTGCCGAGAGCTCGACTGTCCGCCATTCGCCCTCGTCACCATTGGCGGGCTCGATTGGAATCGCGAGCTGAGCCCCTGGGCATGCGACGGGACCGTACGCGATGCCGAGCCTTTCGGCGGCCAAGCTGCCGATTTTCTTGATGAGCTGCTGAATCAGATAATCCCCCAGGTCGAGTCGTCGCTTCCTCAGCCGCCCACCTGGCGCGGCATTGCCGGCTACTCGCTCGCGGGCCTCTTCGCACTCTGGTCCCTCTGGCAAACCGACGCCTTTGACCGCGCCGCGAGCGCATCGGGGTCGCTATGGTTTCCCGACTTTGTCGACCGTGCCAGCACGGCCCCTTTTGCCGGCAGCCCGCAAGCCGTCTACCTGTCACTCGGCAAAAAGGAAACCAAGACGCCCAACCGCATGATGCGGCATGTACTCGACGACACACGCGCGATGGAAGCGTTGCTCGTCGAGCGCGGCATTCCAACAACGCTGGAGCTCAACCCCGGCAATCACTTTGCCCAAACCGACTTACGCATGGCCCGCGGCATCCACTGGATACTGACGCATTAAAAATGGTGCCCACACGCATATACGCATGGGCACCATATCTTGTTTTAGCTGAACGCAGCTGCTACTCAGCAGCCTCCTCAAGCTCGGAGACATCAAACTCAAAGTCGTTACCCGGCAGGATGGCGTTGAGCACGATGCCCACCAGTGAGCCCACGGCAATGCCGGACAGCGAAATGGTCACGCCGCCCAGCTCCAACACGATGGCGCCGGCGGTGCTGTACGCGATGCCGAGCGAAAGCACGAGCACCAGCGCGGCAACCAGCACGTTGCGGTTGTTCTGGAAATCGACCTGGTTCTCGATGAGGTTGCGGACGCCCACAGCGCTGATCATGCCGTAGAGCACGAGCGACACACCGCCGATAACGCATGCCGGCATGGCGGCGATGACCGCGGCGAACTTGGGGCAGAACGAAAGCACGATGGCGCAACACGCGGCAATTCGAATTACGCGCGGGTCGAACACGCGCGTCAGGGCGAGCACGCCGGTGTTCTCGCCATACGTAGTGTTGGCCGGAGCGCCAAAGAGCGAAGCCAGAATCGTGGCAAGGCCGTCGCCGAGCAGCGTGCGATGCAGACCGGGATCGGCAATGTAGTTGCGCTCGCAAGTCGAACCGATAGCAGAGATATCGCCGATATGCTCGATCATGGTCGCGAAGGCCAGCGGCATGATGGTGATGATGGCCGTCGTGGCAAGACCGTTATCGAACTGCGGCCCAAAGAGTGCAAACACGGTGTTGTCCCACACGATGGGCAGACCGACCCACGGAGCGGCGGCAACGCCCGAGAAATCAACCTCGCCGAGCGCAGCCGCAACGGCATAGCTCACCACAACGCCCAGCAAAATCGGCACGATCTTGACCATGCCACGGCCCCAGATGTTGCAGATGACGATAACGGCAACGCCAATGACAGCCACAAGCCAGTTGGTCTGGCAGTTAGCAATAGCGGAGCTCGCCAGGATCAGACCGATCGAAATGACGATGGGGCCAGTCACCACCGGCGGGAAGAAACGCATGACACGCTTGGCGCCAAAGGCGCGGAAGAGCGCCGCAAGCACCGGATAAAGCAGGCCGGCGCAAGCAACGCCCAGACAAGCGTAGGGCAAAAGCTCGGTCTCGCCGTTGGGCGCGATTGCGGCATAACCGGCAATAAAGGCAAACGATGAGCCCAAAAATGCCGGCACCTTACCGCGCGACAGGAAGTGGAACAGCAGCGTGCCCAAACCGGCAAACAAAAGCGTTGCCGAAACCGAGAGACCGGTGAGCACGGGCACCAGCACGGTGGCGCCAAACATGGCAAACAGGTGCTGCAGACCGAGCAAAAACATGCGCGGGCGGCCGAGCGACGATGCGTCGTAGATGGCATCGCTGGCGGCGGGCGTCGAGGACTGGGACATGAGAGTCCTTTCAAAATGGAAGGGCGCTCGAGCATAGCGGATTACCTGCCCGAACGATACGATCCGAACCATTGTACGCGATGCGCCATGTCTCGCACGCGCCGTCACCTGCGAACGTTACCGCTATTTCCAAACGCGCTCGGCAATACGCTTGACCAGCGCGATCTTTGCCCATTGCTCGTCCTCGGTCAGCTTGTTGCCAATCTCGCAGCTGGCAAAGCCGCACTGCGGAGACAGATACAGGTTCTCGAGCGGAACATACTTTGCAGCCTCGTGAATACGCTCGACGATGGCATCCTCGTCCTCAAGCTCAGCGGCCTTGGTGGTCACCAGGCCCAACACGACCTTCTTGCCAGGGGCAACGTACCTCAACGGCTCAAAACCGCCGGCGCGCGGCGTGTCGAACTCCAGATAGAACGCATCGACATTCTCATGTGCGAACAGATACGGAGCGATAGGGTCGTAGCCGCCTTCAAAAGCGTAGGTGGAGTGGTAGTTGCCGCGGCACACGTGCGTGTTGATGACCAAATCGTCGGGCTTGCCCTCGATGGCGGCATTGTTGAGCGCCACGCCCAGCTCGCTCACCTTTTGCAGGTCAACCGGGCTCATGCCGGTCTTGGACACAAAGTCGGTATCGCAATAGATGCCCCAGGTGCAGTCATCAAATTGGATGTTGCGGCAGCCTGCTGCGTACAGGTCGGCGATCACCGTGCGATAAGCGGCCGCAATGGCGTCGGCAAGTTCCTCATCGGTCTTATAGACAGCGCGCAGGCTCTCCTGCTGGCCGTCGCAGCGATCGAGCGTGACCTCAGAGAACGTCTGGATCGGCGCCGGAATGGTCTGGCGTGCGACCTGGCCCTCCCCCTCAAGCGCCTTGACGAACTTAAAATGCTCGACGAACGGGTGGTTCTCGCCGCTAATGGGACCAGTAACCACGGCGGTGTCGGCCGTCGTCTCCTCATCATGGAACATATAACCCGTGCGTGAGGTGCGGCGCTCAATGCCGTTAAGGCCCCACATAAAATCGAGGTGCCAGTAGCTGCGGCGGAACTCGCCATCGGTGATCACCTGCAGGCCGGCGGCCTTCTGCTTGGCCACCAAATCGCGAATGGCATCGTCCTCGACGGCCTTAAGGCCGGAAGCGTCGAGTTTACCCGCGACATAGGCGGCACGGGCGTCCTTTACAGCCTGCGGGCGAAGAAAGCTGCCGACGATATCGGCGCGAAACGGCGCGTTCGGTTGAATCGAAGTGCTCATAGATATCTCCCTTTGCATTGGTTGCTTTACTGGGACAGAGTATGAGCGCTCATATGACCATCGTAAAATATATGTTTATAGCAGTTTGATATAGATGCTTCCTATATCAGTCTGGACTGTCATAAAGAGACTTGAACCGTGCGGAGCACAGCAGTCTAGATATGCTGACGAATCGCGTCGATATAGGCCCGACCGTAGCGCGTAAGCGTCGTGTTCTTGCGCGTGATGATGCCAATCTCCATGTACTCGTCCACGTCGAGCGGAATCGAGATAATGCCGGGGCCGTTGAGCTCGTGGCTGATCACGCCCGAGCATACCGTGTAGCCGTTGAGGCCCATGGCCAAATTGAACAACGTCGCACGGTCGCGCACGCGGATATTTTTGCGACGCTCGAACGTCGAGGTCAGCTCCTCGGAATAGTAAAACGAGTTGTAGCTGCCCTGCTCGTAGGACAGGAACGGGTAGTCTTCCAGATCCTCGAGCGTCACGCTGGAGCGGTCCGCCAGCGGATGGTCGGCGCAGACGAAGACATGCGGCGTGGCGCAGAAGAGTCCTTCGAACACGAGCTCGTTGGCCACCAGCATGCGCTCGATGACCTCGCGGTTGTGCTCGGACAGATATAGGATGCCCAGCTCGCTTTTCATGTGCGCGACATCCTCGATAATCTCGTGGGTTTGCTCCTCGCGCAGGGTAAAGTCGTAACGCGCGGCATCGAACTCGCGGATCACGTCGACAAACGCGTTGACGGCAAAGGAATAATGCTGGCAGCTCACACTAAAGTGCGGCACCTGCTCGGATGCGCCCTTGTACTTGCCCTCGAGCAGGTCGGCCTGGTCGAGTACCTGGCGCGCATAGCCCAAGAAGGTCTCGCCTTCCTCGGACACAATGACGCCCTTGTTGGTGCGCTCAAAGATGTGCACACCCATCTCGTTTTCGAGATCGCGAATCGACGCGGTAATCGAAGGCTGCGACACAAAGAGACGGCGCGAGGCCTCGGTAATGCTGCCGCATTCGGCAACTTTGACGACATATCTGAGCTGCTGGAGCTTCATGGCTGTCTCCTTAGCTGTTCGCGAAATTCGCGTCGGCTGCACCCTCCTGACGCATAAACGGCGGCATCTCCCCCGTCGCGGCGCAGGCGGCAATCTGATGCAGAGCCCCGGCGACCGCATCATCTGCCGCGGCGCCGATATGCCAGCGCGCGGCAGCCGTGACGGCCTCATTGGCATTGGCGACTGCAACGGAGTTGGGAACGGCATCGATCATGGGCAGATCGTTATCGGAATCGCCAAATACGGCCACCTCGTCGGGCGTCAGGCCCAAGGCGCGCGCCAGCTCCAGCGCAGCGCAGCCCTTGTCCCAACCATCCGGAAGGATGTCGAACAGGCGCACTCGGTTGTTGGGAAACACAAGCGAGAGTTCCGGCACCTCAACGGCAACGCGCTCGCGTAGCTCCGCGAGCTCCTCACGCGAACGGGCACTCCAGATATTCGCCTTAAACACCGGCGCGCCATCGACGACGGGACGACACGGGGCCTCTTCGCCTTTGAGCCACGCATTGCCGCCCGACTCCATAGCGCGACGCACACGCTCGGGATTGCTCGTCACGCAATAGGCATCGTTGCCCCAAAAGTCATCGCCCAGGCTGTAGACTTTTAGAAATGTATCGTCGGTCTCTTGCTCCAGATAGTCAGCCAAACGCATCAGAGCATCGTTGTCGATTGCGCGCGAAGCGACTACTTCGCCGTCGACAAACATCACCTGGCCGTTACAGAACGCACCGGTCGAAAAACACTCGGAACGGTTTTTGAACATCCAGCCCATCGCGGACGGCTGACGACCCGAAACCGGCCCAAAGTGCAGACCCGCCGCCTGCATGGCATGAATACCCTCAATGGCGTAGTCGCTGGCGCCGTCATGCCCGGCTGGAATCAGCGTATCGTCCATATCGGTCAGCACAAGTTTGATCATAGAGTCCCCCAGTCATTTTCACCGCAACCATTGTAACGGTGCGCTAGTATAGGGAACAACAGATTCGATGCGGGAGTGCCGGCGGTGCAAACCACAAGGCTGAGAGGGCATGGGGCCCAATCCTTTGAACCTGTCAGTTAATGCTGGCGTAGGGAGCATGCCGCCTTTACAGGGGCGCTGTCTATGCACAGCGCCCCTTTTCTATGCCAAGGAGGCATGTGCAGTGATTGATTCGGAACAGCTTAAGCAACACATGGTCAAGGCCGTAGAGGAAATTCGCGCCACCAATCCGATGGCCGGCTCCATCACCAACACGGTGACGATCGACTTTGTCGCCAACGCACAGCTCGCCGTGGGCGGATCGGCCGCCATGGTCTATCTGCCCGACGAGGGCGAGGCACTCGTTGCCGGCGGCGGCGCCATCTATCTCAATATGGGCACGCTCTTCCCTATTTACGAGCAAACGATTCCCCGCGCGGCAAAGGCGGCACACGACGCCGGCAAGCCCTGGGTGCTCGATCCGGTGGGTCTGGGCATCGGTAGCCTGCGCACCCAGCTGGTAAACGAGCTCAAGCAGTACAAGCCCGCCATCGTGCGCGGCAACGCCTCCGAGATTATCGCGCTCGCCGGCCTGTGGGGCCTTGAGGGCGAGGCGGCTGATCTGAGCCGCGTGCGCGGTGTCGATACCACCGACACGGTCGACGCCGCCCGCGACGCCGCCGTGGCGCTCGCCCGCTACACCGGCGGCGCCGTAGTGGTCTCGGGCGAAGTCGACCTGATCACCGACGGCACGACGGTGGCCAAGTCCCACGGCGGCAGCCCGCTCATGTCCAAGATCACCGGCTGCGGCTGCTCGCAGGGCGGCGTGCTGGCCGTGTACGCCTGTGCCGCCGACCCGTTTACGGCAGCCATCTGCGGCGCCGCCGTCTACAACGTTGCCGGCACGCGTGCCGCCGCTGTCGCCGATGCCCCGGCAAGCTTTAAGGTCGCCTTTATCGACGAGCTCTACCGCGCAACCGCCCAGGACATTGCCGATAACCAACTCGAGCTCGAGGAGGCATAAGCCATGTCCGAGCCCGTAACCAATGCCGGCATGAACACGCTCGTCGCCGTGGCCATCGCCCCGTGCGGCACCGGCGACGAGCTGTCCGCCGAGGTCGCCGAGGTCGTGCGCGTCATTCGCGAGAGCGGCCTTCCCAACCGCACCACCTCGATGTTCACCGAGATCGAGGGCGACTGGGACGAGGTCATGCAGGTCGTGCGCGACGCAACCTTTGTGTTGGCGAGCAAGGGCATCCGCACCGAAGTCGTGCTCAAAGCCGATATTCGACCCGGATTTACCGACACCATGACCGGCAAGCTTGAGCGCATGGAAGCGCAGATCAAAAAGCAGGAGGAAGCACGATGAGTATCCGCGACAACCTTGATATCTCGGCCTATCTGGTACTCGGCCCCGAAAACACGCTCGGGCGTCCCGTGGGCGATGTGGTGGCTCAGGCGCTCGACGCAGGCTTTACCTGCATCCAGGTGCGCTCCAAGGTGGCAAGCGCCCGCGAAATCATCGCGCTGGCCGGCGACGCCGCGCAGGCAATCGCACAGGCCGGCAAGACCGGTCAAGTCGCCTTGCTGATCGACGACCGCCTTGACTGCGTACTCGCCGCGCATGAGCAGGGTATTGCTGTCGACGGCGTGCACGTGGGCCAGAGCGATATTCCCGTCGAGGTCTGCCGCAAACTTTTGGGCCCCGATGCCATCGTGGGCCTTTCGGCCCGCTGCGAGGAGATGCTCGAGTACGTCAAGACCGCCGACATGAGCCTGGTCGACTACCTGGGCATCGGCCCACTCCACGAGACCGAGACCAAACGCGATTGCGGACGCGCAGCCGATGGTTCCATCATCACCAAGAGCTTTGAGGACCTGGCCGCCCTCCATGCGGCAAGCCCCGTGCCCATCGTGGTGGGCGGCGGCGTCAAGACGGCCGACCTACCGCAGCTTAAAGCAACCGGCGTCGATGGCTTCTTTGTGGTGAGCGCCGTCTGCAGTGCCGACGACCCCTACGCCGCCGCCAAGGAGCTCGTCGATACCTGGCAGCAGGCATAGGCCGAGCAGCTTATTCGCGACCTCATATCTTCAGCAATGGAAAGCGCATCCCAGTTTAGACCTCCATTCCGGAATGCGCTTTCCGCATGCGACCCTTACCCCGCCAGATATGCTTCCAGCGCGGGCAAGGTCGCCTCCGCATCGTGGCGACCGACCTGGTAGATGCGCTCGAGCTCATCGGGTTCGCGGCACAGCGACGGCACCTTCACCGATTCGCTCGGCCGCACCACAAAGATTTCGCCGGCAGCCTCGCGACGTGCCAGGTCATCGAGCGTGGCATTGTAGACCTCATGCCGATGCTCAAGCGCTGCAACAAACTCCGGATAGCGACGGAACACGCGCCGCAGCATGGGCATCACGCTGTTGGGCTGCTTCACAAAGCCCGCCGGCTGCGTGAGTACCACGATATTGCGGTCATACCCCTGCGAAAACAGCCATGCGCTGGGAATAGAATCGGCCACGCCACCATCCAGATACTTATGTCCGTCAATAGCAACGGGACGCGTCGCCACAGGAATAGCCGACGACGCCCGGATCCACTCGATATCGCGCTCATCGCCATAAGGCAGGTCGTGATAGACGGCCTTGCCCGTCTCGATATCGGTGCACACGCACGTAAACCGCATGGGGCAGGCGCGATATGTCTCCAAATCGATGGGATCGCGCTCGATGGGCACCTCGTGATAGGCAAAATCGGCATTGAACATATCGCCGGTCCGCAGCCAGCTTGCTACACCCGCATAGCGCTTGTCGGCACAATAGGCCTTGTTATAGCGAATGGCGCGGCCGATCTGGCGCGATTTAAAGTTGTAGCCAAACGCCGCGCCCGCCGAGACACCCACCATATGGTCGCAAGTTAAGCCGTGCTCCATCCATACGTCGAGCACGCCCGCCGTATACATACCGCGGTAGCCGCCTCCCTCGAGCGCGAGCCCCACCGTGTGTGATGTCTCCGGCTGTGTCATGCAACCATCTCCGTTCCCATGCTTTTGAACTCAACAAGTATATCTGTCAACGTATGCCGTCAAAAACGTGTTTATAAGCATTTATCGAACGTTTCCCGATGCATCCCCCATGCCGTACCGCAATGCCCCTAGATGGCCTTAGGCATGAACGCCCTTAAGAACGTTGCGGGATAATCATCGCCCGCACCATGCCAACGTCATCGCACACAACGTGAGATAATTCTCAGCAGAATTCACCGATAGCAGAGGGAGTTTGTGATGAAGGTTCTTTTGGTCAATGGCAGCCCCAAGGCAAACGGCAACACCGCCCGCGCACTCGCCGAGGTCGCCGAGCAGCTCAATGCCGAAGGCATTGATACCGAGGTGTTTCAGCTGGGCGCCAAGCCCATTCGCGATTGCATCGGTTGCGGCCAGTGCGGCAAGCTCGGTGGTCGCTGCACCTTTGACGACGACGTGGTGAACGAGCTCATCGCTGCCGCCGAGCAGGCAGATGGCTTCGTCTTTGGCTCGCCCGTCTACTATGCGCACCCCAGCGGGCGCATCCTTTCGGCCCTCGATCGCGCCTTCTATGCAGGCGGGCACGCCTTTGAGCACAAACCCGGCGCTGCAGTCGCCGTCGCCCGTCGCGGCGGCACGTCGACCACCTTTGATGTGCTCAACAAGTACTTCACCATTAAGCAAATGCCCGTGGTTGCTTCCACCTACTGGAACAACGTGTTTGGCCGCGTGCCCGGCGACGCCGATGGGGACGCCGAGGGCCTTGCCACCATGCGAAACATCGGCAAAAACATGGCCTGGCTCCTTCGCTGCATCGAGGCAGGACAGGCCGCCGGTATCAACGCACCCGAGGCAGATCGCGCAACGACCAACTTCATCAGGTAGAACGGCGGAGCATGAATATCCAGATTTTTGGCACCAAAAAGTCCTTCGATACCAAGAAAGCACAGCGCTTCTTCAAAGAGCGCCGCATTAAGGTGCAGTTTATTGACCTTAAGGAAAAGGAGATGAGCAAGGGCGAGCTCACGAGCGTGATGCAGGCGGTCGGCGGTATCGACAAACTGCTCAACCCCAAAGCCAAGGACGAGGAGACGCTCGCGCTCATCCAGCACCTTACCCCCAGCCAGCGCTTCGACAAGCTGCTCGAGAACCAGCAGGTTCTAGCCGAGCCCATCGTGCGCAACGGCAAAAAGGCCACCGTCGGTTATTGCCCCGATGTATGGGGAGCCTGGGAGTAGCCTGTGTTATTTGCCGGCGCGTGGGTATAAGAGCAGGCGTTTGGCATATGATTCAACTGTAAGCCATGTCTAACAAAGGAGGGCACATGCCCAACAAACCCGTGAAGATCATCATGCTTACCGGATACCTCGGTGCCGGCAAGACCACGCTGCTCAACCACATCCTCGCTAACGACGGCGGCATCCGCGCCGCCGTGATCGTCAACGATATTGGCGAGATCAATGTGGACGCCAGCCTCATCGCCGACGGCGGCCTTTCCGAGACCGACGACCTCATCCCGCTCACCAACGGCTGCATCTGCTGCACGCTTTCGGATGACCTGGCCAACCAGCTGCAGGGCATCGCCGATTCGGGCAACTTCGATTACATCATCATCGAGGCCTCGGGCATTTGCGAACCCATCCCCATCGCCTACACCATCTCGAGCTTCTGCGACGAGGCCAAGGTGGGCGGCGAGCCCAAGCTCGCGCTCGACAACATCGTGGCCGTGGTCGATTGCGCCCGCATGTATGACGAGTTCAACGGCGGCCGTGACCTGCTGGCCGAGGATATCGACGAGGACGACATCGAGAGCCTGCTCATCCAGCAGATCGAGTTCTGCTCCACGCTGATTCTCAACAAGACCGACACCGTGAGCCCCGAGCAGATTGCCGAGCTCAAGGCTATCGTGCGCAGCCTGCAGAAGGACGCCGTGATCGTTGAGGCCCAAAACGGAGAGGTTCCTATGGAGGAACTGCTCGACACCGACCGCTTCGACTTTATGCGCGCCTACAACTCCGCCGCTTGGATCGAGGCCATGGAGCATCCCGAGGAGCACGACGACCCCGAGGTGCTCGAGTACGACATCGAGACCTTTGTTTACTCGCGCCGCAAGCCGTTTGACCTGCAGAAGTTCACCAATTTTGTTGAGCAGGAGTGGCCCGACGAGGTCATTCGCGTCAAGGGTCCGCTGTGGCAGACCGGCGATCCGGACATGTGCTACATGTTTGAGCAAGCCGGCCACCAGATGCGTCTGATGGAGAACGGCCTGTTTGTCGACTCGGCGCCCGAGGGCGAGAAGCAGAAGATCATCGACGAGAACCCCGAGATCATGCAGATTTGGGACGACGAGACGGGCGATCGCATGACGAGCCTGTGCATCATCGGCCGTCACATGGACAAGGATGCGCTCATCGCCTCCCTCGATGCCTGCCTGACCGACTGGCACCGCGCTTAGGTTTATCCAAGCGGGCATTTTTCCGCCTACGCAACCGCCAAACCACCACGAAGGTGCCCTTCGTGGTGGTTTTTCGTTCTGAGCCAAGGAGATTCATGTTCAACATTGTGCTGTACGCGCCCGAGATTCCGGCCAATACGGGCAATATCGGCCGCACCTGCGTGGTCACCGGCGCCCGCCTGCATCTGGTGGAGCCGCTGGGCTTTTCGCTCGATGACAAGACGGTGCGTCGCGCCGGCCTGGGCTACTGGCAAAACTTGGACGTGACGACCTATGCCGGCTGGGAGGATTTCCTTGCCCGCAACGGCCTCTCCCCCGCCGACGAGCGCCTGCATCTGCTGACCAAAAAGGCACGCCGCACCTATGCGCAAAGTACCTACCGCGATGGCGACTACTTGGTCTTTGGCAGCGAGAGCTCAGGGATTCCCGAGGAGCTACTCGCCGCGGCATCCGAGCGCTGCGAGCGCATCCCGATGCTGCGCGATTGCGACTCACTCGATAACGCCGAGGCCTGGGAAGCCCACGAGGAATCGCTGGGGCACACCGAGGGCAGCCACGAAGCCATCCTTCAACAGGATATCTGCGGCAACTTCGTCAACCCGGACGACTACCGCATCAGCGCCCTCAACCTCTCCAACAGCGCCGCCATCGTCCTCTACGAGGCCCTGCGCCAGACAGGCTTTGCCGGCATGTAAAAACCTGCCATTAGGGGACGGGGTAGAAATGGTAGTCTTTCAAACTCTCTAGTCCTTGCCAAAATGGCCTTGACATCAAATGCGGCAAAGGAACAGTCCCTTTGCCGCATTTGGCTGCTGGCAATTCACGTCAGAATTCAACTTCAAATACAAACGACTGCCGAAGTTCTCGCTTAGCTTGGCTTGTCAGGCTCGAATTCGCCCTTATGTTCAGCTTGCTGCATGCCTCATCGATAGCCATAGCAAGCGATACGGACATGGTCATGGTCGTCTCGCTTTTCAATTCAACCCGATAACTCTTTGCCTTGTTTTTATCCTCTCCACCGCATCTCGTTTCGATTAACAAGAGAATGTCAGAGTCATGGGCATACCAATGGAGTTCAGGGCGCTGTGGAACCATGTCTCCCTCGAATTCCTGTGTAAACAGGATTTTCTTCTCATTTCTCGTTAAATCGCTCAAAGAGCCGTTGATTCGAGCCGAGCCCTTCTTTCCCGCTTTGGCATTTCCCTTAACCTGGTGGCCTCTCCGAGTTTCCTCGTACTCCGTCACCTCCAACTTGCAGCGCTTCGCGCCAAGCATGAACGCAATCCGTCTCAACTCGGCCATCTTGTCTTGTTGCATGGTTGCGAAATAAGAGTCAAGATCAACAAAGCGAGACCGATCAAAAGCATCTATGTAATATGTGGAATAAAGAGATGGTTTAGGGTAGAAAGACAGCTCGCTATCCCCAATTGCTTCGCGGTACAAATTGAAAATCTCCGTACCCTTGACAGCATCCAACCAACCAATAGCATCCCTACAGACATCGATGCCCCGACGCTCATTTCCGTCAACAATTCGAATCATGTTCGGCAAATGGAATGAAGGGCTCTGATAGACCTCTTTGGTTACAGGCCTGTACCTTTTGAGCTGTTGCTGGTATGCCCAATCGTTGACGGCGTCACCGATATCCGCAGCAGCACCTGCCGCACCATCGGCCGCATCAGCAAAATAGCCGCCAAGGCGTCATCGACCATCGGAGCTGCAGCACGCATTGCACCATCGGCAACTTTCTGTACGGTTGCAGCCGCGCCCGCCATTGGAGTGGGAAGGATAAACTGGACTTTCTTTTAAGGATCCTCAAGCGTATTGCCGCTCGTATTCCACTGGAGACATGTAGCCCAGGGTGGAATGCATGCGCACCCTATTGTAATAGAGCTCTATGTACTTGAAGATGTCCT
>DBFOPP010000044.1:0-5852 GCA_048428865.1 Collinsella sp. | reverse complement strand
CGAGTGGTGCCAGTCGCTCGGATGAACACGCATATAGTGAATCGCCCCCGACAAGATGGTGAACGGCTCATCATCGAGTAGGAATTGATTGGTGATCTTAAACGAATGCATGCTACTCCCGATCTTCGTGCTCTACGACGCCGACGCCGGTTCCTCGGCCCTCAGCTAAACACCTTGCCTATTATGGACGCATTAACGCAATTATGTAGACAGAATCTGAAGTGGTCCGTAAACGGTAGCGAAATGACGATGAACGGCTTTAATATAGAAAACTAAACCACCTGTTAGACCACTATTTAATTATAGATTCCTAACGATTCAATATCTGAAAGGTGGTATGTACCACCTATCCACTATTTCCTACTAGTTACGTTATGTTTAATCGCATTTCTTCAAATGCTTATCTACTTTGTTGTTGCCGATTTGAGTGCGCGTGCGCCAACCCAAGCATCGTCACGGCTTCAGTTCCCCTATTCATAAACATAAAACCCCGCCAAACGTGATTCCCCTAGGGAAAACACGCTTGGCGGGGTCGTGGCGTGATTTCCCTAGGGAAATCACGCCATCAGGCGAACAGCTCAGCCGAGCAGCTCGCTACTCCTCCCAGTAAGCATCTGCAAGCAGCTTAAAGCAGATCTTCTTGACCGGCTGCGCCCCATCGCCCGGGAACTCGAGCGTGGGCATGTGAGGCTCGCCGGCAACGAACAGCGCGAACTTGTCGTCGGCAAGATCGCCGGCGATCGAGGCGTCGGAATCGACCAGATCGTAGTCGTCCTTCTCGTCAAACTCCTGGACCAGCGTCAAGCTGCCCGTGGCGACCTTAAAGGCCTCGCGACCCTCGACGTCGATCTGCAGGTCGTGATAGCGCTGATGCGTCTCATAGTGAGCCTCGGCCTCCGGACGCGTCGTGGGGGCCATGACGTTCGCAAAGACCTTGTCGCCCAGAATCGGATGGCTGCCGACCTCGAGCTGCGCCGGGTCGTTCTCCTCGAGCCAATCGATCAGCACGTCGAGGCCCTTGAGCATTCCGCGGTACTCCTCGATATCGCCCAATGCACCGTAAATCATCTAAATCCCCTCTCGGATCGTTTCTTTGGCGGCTACTCGGTAAACGCGTTACCGACGCTGTTGCCACCCACATACGTCTCGACCAGGGTAAGGTCGGGATTGAACACGACAAAGTCGGCGTCGCGACCGGGCATAATGCTGCCACATTTATCCTCAACGTGAGCAGAGCGCGCGGGTACCTCGGTCGCCATGCGAATTGCGATATCGGCGCTCGCAAGACCCCAGTCGACGATGTTCTTTACGCCCTGCGCGAGCGTGAGCACTGAGCCGGCGATAGCAGAGCCATCGGCGAGCCAGCAAAGGTTGTCCTTCATAATGACGTCCATGCCGCCGCTGGTGTACTTGCCCTCGGGCATGCCTCCGCAACCCAGGCAATCGGTGATCAGCACCGTGTGCTGCCAGCCCTTGGCTTGCAGCAGCGCCTTGATGGCAGCAGGGTTCACGTGTTTGCCGTCGCAAATGATCTCGGCATAGGTGTTGGGCGTGGCCATAGCGGCCCCGACGACACCGGGCTCACGGTGATGGAGGCCGCGCTGGCCGTTATAGGTATGCGTAAAGCAGCTGGCGCCAGCATTGATAGCAGAAACACACTCATCATAGGTGGCATCGGAGTGGCCGATGCAAGTCACGACGCCCTTTGCGCTCAGAGTCGCGGCGTAGGCGGCGGCACCATCGCGCTCGGCCGCCATGGCGCTCTTGACGATACGACCGCCGGCGGCCTCCTGCCACTCGTCAAAAACTGCCTCGGATGGGTCGATCAGATAAGCAGGGTTCTGGGCGCCCACATGCTTCATGGTAAAGAACGGACCCTCCAGGTAGATACCCTGAATACGAGCACCGCAGAACTCAGGTCCGCGCTCTTCGTCCGCCTGTGCTATGGCAGCGCAGGCCTCTTTGATCTGCTCCACGCCGTCGGTAAAGGTCGTAGGCAGCCAGCTGGTGGTACCACGACGAGCGAGCTCGGTCGCGCTGATGTTGATACCCTCGGCATCGTTATCGGTCGTGGCATGGTTATAGAAGCCATGAATGTGGGTGTCCACCATGCCCGGCGCAATCCATGTACCCGAATAATCTTTGATCTCGCAAGCGGGCTCATCGGCCTGCCAAGCGCCAAAGACGCCATCTTCGACCATGAGGTAGCCGCCCAGCTGCGGCCCCGCCGGCAAAAAGAACTTGTCGGCCTTGATAGCATACGTGCTCATCTATGCTCCCGTACCCGCAGTGCGTTTTAGGGCGGATCAAAAACCACTGCATTGTTATTTCGAGCGATTGTTCGTTGCCTTCTACCGCTTGGCACATTTTGCACCCGCCGCAAAACACGCCAAGCCGTTTATACCCAATAACTCTAGACTGCGCGGTTGTGGTAGACCTTGTACTTAAACTGGTCGGCGCGCGCAACCGAACGCGTATACTCGATAACCTCGTTGTTCATGTCATATGTGGTACGAATCAAATCCAGGACCGGTGCGCCTTCGGCAATCTCGAGCAGACGAGCGTCAGAATGGCGGGCAATACTCGCGTAGAATTCCTCCTCTGCCACGCGAACTTTCTCGTGAAAGTCCTGCTCGATCATGTCGTACAGCGATTTGTTCTCGATCATGGGACGCTTAAGCGCAAAGAACTTGCGACTCGGCAGATATGTACACTCAATCATCAGCGGCACACCATCGGCAATACGCAGGCGCTTGATCTTGTACAGACGCTCGCCAAGACGCGCGTTCATCTCTATGGCAATATTCTTGTCTGCCTCGACCGCGGTAAACTCAAGAATCGTCGTCTTGGGCACACGGCCGATCGCCTTCATCTGCTCGGTAAAGCTATAGATTTGCGAGAGGTTTGCCGTTTGCAGAGAGCGGTCGCACACCATGGTTCCACGGCCGCGCTGACGAACCACCAAGCCTAAGCGTTCAAGCTCCTGCAGGGCAAGGCGAACCGTAGTACGCGAGAGTCCGTAGCGTTCCGACAGGTCACGCTCGGACGGCAAATAGTCGCCGGGCCGAAGTTCGTGATCGATTTTATCGGTCAGCAAATCGACGAGCTGATCGTACAGAGGTTGTTTGCGCGCTCCCATTGCCATAATGATACCTGCCGGATAAATGACTCGAAATTGGTTGTAACCAGACACCACGTACTATAGCAGTTTTATTGGAATAACAGCAGTTCAACCAGCATATTTCAATATTGTTTGCCGGTTGATAGCCCACGCACTGTAATACCAATTACAACGCTACATCAGGTATCGAGGTAGCAAAAAGGGCCGCCCCCGCGGAGCGGGACGACCCTTTGCAAGACAGATACGTCTTTAAAGCTTAGAGAAGCTTCTTGAGCTCCTCGGCAACAGCTTGGACCTGCGTGCCGATGATGACCTGGGTAGCACCCTTGTCCATCTTCATGACACCCAGAGCGCCAGCCTTCTTGCAGGCAGCCTCGTCGACCAGATCGGAATCGCCGAGCTCGAAGCGAAGGCGAGTAGCGCAGCAGTCAACGGTCTTGACGTTCTCCTTGCAACCGACGGCAGCAAGAACAGCGGCGGCCAGAGCGGCGAACCCGTCGTCGCCAGCAGCGGCGGAAGCGAAGGTCTCCTCGACATCGTCATCCTCGCGACCAGGAGTCATAAGGTTGAACTTGGTGATGGCGAAGCGGAACACGAGGTAGAAGACCACGAAGGCAGCGATGCCCAGCGGGATGATCATCCAGGTGTTGGCAGCAGCCGGGAGGCTAGAGGAGAACAGGAGGTCGGTAGCACCAGCGGAGAAGCAGAAGCCAGCACGGAAACCAACATAGTCTTTTATTACCAAACTAATTCTTAGCAATTTCCATTCGATTTCGTCTCAAAGTTGGTTACTACCAGATGAACTGTGGTACCACATTGTTACTACCAATTTAGCCGGGATCGTTTTCACTTTACATGAATAAAGTCTCTAATACATTGCATACTACCCCTCTCCTTTCCCTCCGTCCCTCCAACGCAAAAAGCCCCTTAGAACGATGTCCGTTCTAAGGGGCTTCATCAGATATTTCGGCTTCGTACTCGAAAGCTCAAGCAAACCTTACGCAAACAGGCCGTAGATGCTGATGTTGGCCTTGGCGTAGAGGCCGTTAGCATACTCGGTCCACTTGGAGCTGGCGCTCGAAGCCCGCGAGGAATACTGCTGGTAGGCGGTGTAATAGGCGGTCATGGCCTGCTTATAGGTAGCGCTATCGGCCGTAAAGGCATCGTCAGCGAAGGCCTTGGCATAGGTGCTATCGGCGTCCTTCCAAGTGCCCTTCTCGCTATCCCACTCGTCGCCGGCAAGGTTGATGATGTAGTCGGCGTAGTCCTTGCTCGCGGTCTCCTCGTTGCCGTCAGCAGGCTCGGTCGGGGCGGTCGGCATGCTTGCGGAGCTATCGCCAACCTTCTTCTTGTAGAGCTTCTGCAGCGTCGCGGACTGGCGGACGATCTGCTTGGCCTGATCCTTGGACACGCCATACTGCGTGGCCATGGTCTTGTAGTCGGAGGTGCCGATGGAATCCTCGGCGTACTGCTTCATTTCCTTGGAAGAGACGGTAATGCCCTCGTCCTCGGCAGCATCGAGCAGAATCTGGTTGCGCACGTAGGACAGGATAACGTCGGCAGACGGAGCGGTGTAGTTGCCGTCATCGTCCTTGACGGTGTCAAGGCTGTACTGGCTCTCGATGGCCTCACGCGCGGTGATGTCGCTCTTCTTGCCGTTGTAGCTATAGCTTGCCACGGTCGAATCGAGCTGGTCCTCGGTGAGGGTCGCCGAGCCGACGCCTTTGCCGCCAAAACCACCGTTGCCGATAAAGAAGCCGACCACGGCAGCAATCACGACGGCGACCACAAAGGCGGCAATCATCGTCTTCTTGTGCTTGCAAGCGTGGTCGTCCACGTCGGAGTCGTCGTCCTCGTCCTGTTCCTCGGGCATCAGATTCTCGTCAGCGGCATCCGCGGCAATCTGAGCCTCCAGTCGGGCGTCCTCCTCCTTGGCCGTCGTACCGGCGGCAATGTGCTCGGCAGACGTACCGGCGACTAGATCAATCTTCTCGTTCTCGTCACCGTCGGGGCCTTCGCCGCGCTCGATGATCTGGATGCCGTCGATCTCGTCCTTCTCGTCCTTCTTTTGAATCAGACCCATATCAGCTACTCCTTGTTAGGAAACATAGTCCTCAATAGAATACGCCCGACAGAGCGCCGGGCGTATTGATTCTTAGGTTATACGCAAACACTTAAGTACTATTTAGGCGTTTGCAGTGTGCATACCTTAGGCCAGGTGCGCGATAACGGCATCGGCAAAGGTCTGCGTGCCCACAGCGCCCTCGACGGAGCCGGTCTGGGCACGACGCACGTCACCGGTAACCTGCTCGCCCTCGTCGAGCGTGGCGGACACGGCGGCGCGGATACGATTGGCCGCATCGTTCTCGCCCAGGTGATCGAGCATCATCGCAGCAGAGAGGATCTCGGCCGTGGGGTTGGCGATATCCTTGCCCGCGATATCGGGCGCGGAGCCGTGCGTTGCCTCGAAGATGGCGCAGTCGGCACCGATGTTGGAGCCGGGAGCCATGCCCAGACCGCCCACCAGGCCGGCGCACAGGTCGCTCACGATGTCGCCGTACAGGTTGGGCAGCACCAGGACATCGAAGTCGTTGGGGTTCTGGACCAGGCCCATGCAGGTGGCGTCGACAATCTTGTCGTTGAACTCGATATCGGGATAGTTGGCGGCCACCTCGCGCGCCACGCGCAGGAACAGGCCGTCGGTCGCCTTCATGATGTTGGCCGTGTGCAC
>DBFOPP010000043.1:0-17729 GCA_048428865.1 Collinsella sp. | reverse complement strand
CAAACTTAACCCCCGCCCCCAGCCCCGGAGACCCTCCCGGAGGGACCCAAAAAATTTTTCAAAAAAGTTGTTGCGCGCCAGACAGACTTCTGTGTATACTAATCCCCGCAGCGCACGCGAGCGGAAACAAACGCGAACGACTGCCTGGGGAGTTAGCTCAGTTTGGTTAGAGCGCCGGCCTGTCACGTCGGAGGTCGCGGGTTCGAGCCCCGTACTTCCCGCCAACGCAATTAAAGCCACGTCTTCGGACGTGGCTTTTTGCGTTTGATGCACTTTGTTTCGATAGAACGATTGCCCTGGTGCATCTTCGCCCAGAATCCCCGCGCCTTCGGGAACGCA
This sequence comes from Collinsella sp., assembly GCA_048428865.1. Taxonomy (GTDB): domain Bacteria; phylum Actinomycetota; class Coriobacteriia; order Coriobacteriales; family Coriobacteriaceae; genus Collinsella. The sequence continues at coordinate 17,390 of DBFOPP010000043.1, read as the reverse complement.
AGTAAAATCTAATAAGTATATCTGTCTGAACAACAGCTTTGTTGCGCAACACCTGTTCAACGAGACAGGGGGTTAGGTTATACTAAATTGCACTGTGCGCCGCATTTGATGCATTTCGCTCCAAGCGCGGCACTCAGTGGATATCCGATTTACCATTTGGATGTCCTGGCGGTCATTTAGCGTCTCGACACAAGCTCGGCCCCGGAGCTCGTTCGAGCTGTTCGTATTCCTTGAAAGGGGAAAAATGGACATATCGAGGAAGACTGATTACGCCCTTCGTATGCTGGCGATGCTTGCCGAGGATCCGGAGCGTTTGCTTTCTGTTCGCACCGCTGCCGAAGAGGTCAATGTCCCGTATTCGTTTGCCCGCTCGATTCAGCACGGTTTGGTCCAGGCCGGTATTGTGGAGAGCCTGCGTGGCGTCCACGGTGGCATGCGTCTCAAGGTCAGTCCGGACGATGTTACTATCCGCCAGGTCGTCGAGGCCGTTCAGGGCCCTATGGTTATGAACGATTGCACCGCGCCCGATGGTGACTGTGCGCGCATGGGCACGTGCTGCTATCATCCCCTGTGGGCCGGAGCCCAGGCGTTGATGCGCGACTACCTCGATTCCGTTTCGCTCGGCGACATCGTCGCTCACCGCCAGTTCCCGGCCGTCGATCCCAAGTTCGCCGACCGCGAAGCGTTTCCCGAGTACGCCACCTGCGCGTGCGCTTACCGGGAGGAATAACGCCGCATAAGGAGCATAGCCATGATTCAGGACCCCTTTCGTTCGATGATTCGTTCGGAAGGGGTCCTGCGTTATCGCGACCTTCCGTGGCGCCGTACGCGTGACCCGTACATCATTTGGCTTTCCGAGGTCATGCTGCAGCAAACACAGGTGCCGCGTGTGGAGGCGCGCATGCCGGTGTGGCTCGATCGTTTTCCGACTGTGCAGGCGCTTGCCCAGGCCGCGCCTTCCGATGTTTTGGACGCTTGGCAGGGCATGGGCTACAACCGACGCGCTCTGGCGCTTCACGGGGCCGCTCAGCGCGTTGTAGAGGACTGGGACGGGGAGTTTCCGCGTGAGACGCGTGACTTGGTCGCTCTGCCTGGTATTGGCCCGGCAACGGCGCAGGGTATCCGGTCGTTTGCGTTTGATCTTCCGGGTGTGTATCTAGAGACCAACGTGCGCACAGTCTTTCTGCATCACTTCTTTCCCGATGTACCGGCTGTTCCCGATCGCGAGCTGGTGCCGCTGATTCAAGCCGCCTGTCCGGCGGCCCCCGGTGCGGTGGCGGATGAGATCGCGCCCTTTGCCGTGCCTCAAGACGATGCCGACACGCCGCGCGCGTGGTATTACGCGCTGCTAGATTATGGCGCGTATCTTAAGAAGACGCTGCCCAATCCGTCCAGGCGCTCGGCGGGCTATAGTCGTCAGTCCAAGTTCGAGGGCTCGCGTCGCCAAAAGCGCGCCCACATTGTGCGCATGCTGCTGGCGGCGCGCGATGGGCAACCGGCAGGTATTACGCTCGATGAAGCCGTTGCAGGCGTTAACGAGATGGAGACGGCAGCCGGCCGAGAGCCGGTCGAGCGCGAGCTGGTCACAAGCATTCTTGCCGATCTGGAGCGCGAGGGCTTTTGCGGCTCCGAGGGCGATCGTTGGCTGAGTGTGTAGCTCACTCGAATCTGAAGAACGGGATTGTAAGGTTTAAATTCTCGGCATGAGGGCATCCTTAAAGCAAGGCCGCTCAAAGTCTGTGGGCGGCATGCGTTGAAGGGAAGTACACCTATGGATTTTGAGAATTCCCAAACCAAGAAGAACCTCGAGACCGCTTTTGCCGGTGAGTCCCAGGCACACACCAAGTATCGCTACTATGCATCCAAGGCCAAAAAGGACGGCTACGTTCAGATCTCGAATATTTTTGCCGAGACGGCGGGCAACGAGTCCGAGCACGCCAAGCTGTGGTTTAAGTATCTGCACGACGGCGCCGTTCCGGGCACTCTGGACAACCTGCGCGACGCCGCTGCGGGCGAGAACTACGAGTGGACCACGATGTACGACGAGTTCGCCAAGACCGCCGAGGAGGAGGGCTTTGTCGAGATCGCCGAGAAGTTCCGTGGCGTCGCCGCCGTCGAGAAGGCCCACGAGGAGCGCTACAACAAACTCGTCGAGCGCATCGAGTCGGGCGAGGTGTTTGAGCGTGAGGGCGTGAAGGTGTGGAAGTGCCTGAACTGCGGGCACCTGCACGTTGGTGCCGAGGCGCCTGAGGTGTGCCCGGTGTGTAACCACCCGAAGGCGTACTTTGAGGAGCAGGTGGTGAACTACTAGCGCTTGGCGCTGGCGTGAGCTGGGCCGGGAGGGCCGGACTACCTTCCCTCCTCGCTCACGGCTTCGCAGGGTCGCGTTGAGGGAAGGTAGTCCGGCCCTCCCGGCCCGCTTTGGTTCGTTGCGTGCTCGCTACAGAAAAGCTGATAACTAAGTTTGTGTGCCGCCCCTATCGGGGCGGCACGTTTTTGTATGGGGACTGGTTGGGACGGCACCGTTCATGGGTGGGGTACACTGGGTGGCGACTTTTAGTTTATCTACTACCTGATGGGGTATTTTTGTATGGGTAAGAAGTCTCGGGCTCGGGTTGCTGCGGCGGGAACTCGCAAGGATCCTGGTCGTCGGGTTGCCGAGGGTAAAAAGGTCGATCGTGTCGAGAAGGACAAGAAGGTTGGCGCGCATGCTCATCCTGAGTGGGCGCCTCACCTCAATACGGCTAGCGAGGATCTGACTGCTAAGTTGTTTACTCTGGTCGAGGTTATCTTGGGCGTGGTGCCCGTGGTGGTCATTGGCTTGTTCTTGGCTTCGAAAGATGCCACGAGTGTCGATAAACTCACCGATGTCTTTTCTCAGGACCCCTCGATGGTGGTTACGTTTATCTCTGCGTGCCTGCAGCCGTTTGTGGCGTACATGTTGTACATGATTTATCGCAAATACTGCGAGGGCGACGCTGGTTTTGCCGCCGGCAACCTGATCGGTCTTTTGTGCTCCGAGATCCTACTGCTCAATATCCCAGGCGTCATCGGTATGGGCATCTTGCTGTGGCGTGTTTGGCGCAACGTCGCCCCGCACTTTGAGAGCTGGTTGTTTGAGCGTCGTGCAATGGGCGTGCTGGCAGACATTGCGGGCTCGCTCGTGATTTTAGCCTTGGCGTTTATGTGCGCCACCGCCGCTCGCGGTCTCGCGGGCATGTAGTCTGTCCTCACCGACCACGGAGCGCAAGGCAACTGCTGGTTTCACCGCTCCGGACGTCAGACCCGCGGCGCATCCCTTTCCCTCTCGCTCACGGCTTCGCAGAGTCACGCGAGGCAAAGGCATGCGCCGCGGGTCTGACGACGCGGGCTTGCCAACGAGTTTTGGCTAATAGATTGGTTTGTGTGCCGCCCCTTTGGGGCGGCACTTTTTGTGTGGGGTCCCGGTCTCCACAATTTTCGTCAAGCTTTTGGTTAGATTTTGGTCAGTTGGCGTAAGGGTGGAAGGCCAAAAGATTGCTGGCGAAAAAAGCTCAGAGAAAGTGCTGGTAGGGGAGTTGTTGAGCTTTTCGACAGCTTTTGAGCAAAAGAAACTTTGTGGCTATTGCCGGCGATTGCGTTGTCGCGGTCATGGCGGTGCGGGATGCTGGTCGTAAGCGTCGAACGCTCCGATTTTGGAGGCCAACATGGACCTGTTTCTTGAGACCCCACAGCAACAAGCCGAGCGCATGCTGCGGCAGCAGCGGCGGCTTATAGAGATGCAAATGCAAGGGGTTGCCAACCAGGCGCCCGTGCAAAACGTCGTGCCCGCTGCTGTACCTGCAGCCGTGCCCGGGTGCGAATCGGCACCAGAAGCCTATTCCGTACAGCAAGATTCATATGCGCAGGAGCTCGCGTTCGACAAGCGTCGTGCGCGTCGTCGCCGCGTGGGCCAGCGCCTGCGCACATTGGCGATGATCGTGCTCATTCCGCTAGGACTTGCGGCAATCTTCTTGGCCTCATATGCCCTCACGTGCATTCTCAACGGTGCCTCGCCCAATGAGGTGCTCCAGCATCTAGCGGCCCTGGGCCAGCGCCTAGGCGATGTCGCAACAACCATCCGCGCCGGCTGGGAGAGTTAGCGTTTGTCACATTAGGACTTCCAGGGTGTACGAATTATCGCCACGAGCAGAATTCTTGCATCCTGTGGGTCCTGTCGTGCGACTGAATAGTATTATTGAAGATAAATAATAATAGGATTTGCTATGTATAAGCAGGATTTAGAGCAGACTCTTTTGGGCATTGACGAAGAGGCGGAGCTGGAAATAGGTCCAAGAGACGACAGGCCGAACGTTGTATTGGTGGGAGGAAGCGCCTTCATGCTAAACGATGTGACGAATCGTTCGGTTACACATGACATTGATGTGTTTGAGGCAGATAGGTGCCTCCGCGAGATCATAGCTCGATACCCCGAGGTGAATGGTATGGCGGTGGCATATTGTAATCAGATGCCGTTCAATTACGAAGATCGTTTGATTCCCTTGGATATTGGGGCGCGCTTTATCAGGTACTTTACGCCATCCTTGGAGGACCTGGCGGTAATGAAGCTCTATGCCTGTCGTCCGAACGACATCATCGATCTTCATAGCCAGGCATTCGTCGACCGACTTGATTGGGGACTGCTCGAACGGCTTATATTCGACGAGGGCGAGGCGCTGGCGTCGTCGCCTTCGGAGCGGAGTTATCAAGAGATGGTCTGCGCATACAGCCAATACAAAAAGGAGGTGCTCGGTTGAATCTGACCTTTGAGGGATTCTTAAAAGGCTATTGCCGAGAGCTATCCGGACAGCAGTCGCTCAGTTTTAGAAAACTGGTTAAGCAAGCGACGACGGTTGCGCCGCGCGTGGCGGAGCCCCTGTTTTTGCTCGCTTTGGCACAGGGTAAAGCCGAATACGTTCTGGGCTTATCCGAGGGTTCGTGGATGGAAGAGGGTTACCGAGGCGTTTTGTCCTTGTACGCCCAAACGGGTAGCCTGGCATCTCTATGCGCCGAGGATAAACTTCCTAATCGTTATGCCAACGTTTGGCGTGCGTATAGAGCGGTGAAGGAAAAGCCAGTGGCGGACAGAAGGATCAACGCCCTGATGCGAAAAAGAACGTTGGGAGCGCTAGAGGAATCGGGCGTAACGCGCTACGGTCTCTGCCGCGATTTGAATCTGAATAAGGGAAACGTGTACGCATATTTAGCCGGTGATGACTCAAAGGTGAGCAGGGAGACGGCGCGCCGCATTATGGAATATGCGGAGGAGAGGGGCGCCCAAGAAGGGACCGGGCGCCCGGTGCGTATGGCGGGGTAAGATTGATCGCGGTTTTGATTGGTGCTCGATTGGGTTTGTTGGGCGGAGTTTATGTCTGCTATTGATATTGTGCTTGTTGTGATCGCCTTGGTGGCGGTGGGGGTTGCTGTGGCTTGCGCCCTCCAACTCAAGAGCCTGCGTGCCGAGTTGCGGGAGCGTGGCGACAGTAGCGCGGAAACGCTGGCAGCACTCGAGCAGGCTAACAAAGCGCTCGATGCCCTGAACGTCGCGCTGGCCGAAACCCGTCGCACGGCCAATGCCATCGCGCAGCAGCAGACGACCGATGCGGCCGTAGAGCAGCAACGTTACCTGACCATCGCGCGCGAGTTCTCGCAAGCCGGTGACCGGATGGATGATCTGCGCCGCGAGACCGCCCAACAGCTCGGCGCCAATCGCGAGGGCATCGAGCATCGCCTGGACAAGGTGCGCGAGACGGTCGATGCTCAGCTGGGTGCCATCCGCGAAGACAACAACGTGCAGCTCGATCAGATGCGCGCGACGGTGGACGAGAAGCTCTCTCGCACGCTCAACGACCGACTTTCGGCATCGTTTAAGCAGGTGAGCGACCAGCTCGAGGCCGTGTACAAGGGCCTGGGCGATATGCAATCTATCGCCACCGGCGTAGGCGACCTCAAGCGTGTGCTGGGCAATGTAAAAGCGCGCGGCATTTTGGGCGAGGTACAGCTGGGTGCGATCCTGACGGACATCCTCACACCCGACCAGTATCTGGAAAACGTTGCCACCAGGCCCGGCGCCTCGGAGCGCGTTGAGTTTGCCGTCAAGCTGCCGGTAGACGAGGGCGATCCCGTGCTGCTGCCGATCGACTCCAAATTCCCGGGCGACGCGTACGAGCATCTGCTCGACGCCCAGGAGTCGGGCGATGCGGAGGCCGTTGCCGCAGCGCGCAAGACGCTCGATATGATGGTGAAACGCGAGGCAAAGGACATCTGCGAAAAGTACCTGAGTGTGCCGGCAACGACCAACTTTGGCATCATGTTCGTGCCGTTTGAGGGGCTGTACGCCGAGGTCGTCAGCCGACCCGGGCTCATCGAAACCCTGGGCCGCGACTATCATGTCAACGTTGCCGGTCCCAGCACTATGGCCGCCATTCTCAACAGCCTGCAGATGAGCTACCAGACGTTTAGGCTGCAAAAACGTACCGACGACGTACTGCGCGTGCTCTCCGCCGTCAAGGCCGAGCTGCCGCGCTATCAAAAGGCGCTGCGCCGCGCCCAGCAGCAGATCGAGACCGCGGGCAAAACGGTCGAGGGCATCATTACCACGCGCACCAACGTAATGGAGCGCAAGCTCAAGGACATCGACGCACTGGAAGACGCCGACCAAGTCGATGAGATCTTGGGACTCACGCCCGCGGGCCTTCCCACAGACCAAGAAGACGAGGACTAATTGCAACAAGACGGCGGGGCACCGGTGCAAACGCGGGCGCCCTACCGCTTTTCGTATCGCACTTGTCTGGAGCGTGCTCCAATGTGCAACAATGGCGTTTCGCCCTATCAGATGCGAAAGGAAGCCCATGTCTCAGAGAAGCACCAGCCCGCTCAGCCGCTCCACCGTGCGCCGCACGCTGCAGCGGTTTTGGGGTGTCACGCGCACGCAGCCGCTGATTGTCTTTCTCTCGGTGTTCTCGTCGGCGGGCTACATCTTTTTGCTGACGTTTGCCAATACCTATGTGATGGCCCTCATTGTCGACCGCGTTCAAGCCGGTCCCGTGGTGGGTGACCAGGTGTTTGAGGTCTTCGGCCCCTATATCCTGGCGCTCGTACTCGTTAACCTGGTGGGTCAGATCCTCTCCAAGCTACAGGACTACACCGTCTACAAGCTCGAGATCGCAGGCAACTATCACCTGGCGCGTCTATGCTTCGACACGCTCTCCAACCAATCCATGACATTTCACACCAGCCGCTTTGGCGGATCGCTCGTGAGCCAGACGAGCCGTTTTATGAGCGGCTATACGGGGCTGGTGGACGTGACGGTGTATTCGCTCATCCCCACCATCACCTCGGTCATCTGCACGGTGGCGGCGCTCGCCCCGGTGGTACCGACGTTTACCGTGATCCTGGTGTGCATCATGGTCGTCTACATTGCGTTTGTCTGGCTTATGTACAAGCGCATCATGCCGCTTTCGGCCGCGACGTCCGCCGCGCAGAACAAGCTCTCGGGCGTGCTCTCCGACGCGGTCACGAACATCTTGGCCGTCAAGACCTGCGGGCGCGAGGACTTTGAACGCGATCTGTTCGACGCCGCCGATCGTGCCGCGCGCGATGCCGAGACGGTCTCGATGCACGCCATGATGCAGCGCAACTTTACGACCTCGGGTCTTATCGTCATCACCATGGCCGTGGTGAGTGTGTTCGTGGCGGGCGGCAACGCGTGGTTTGGCATCTCGGCCGGTTCGCTCGTCATGATCTTTACCTATACCTATAACCTCACCATGCGCCTGAACTACGTGAGTTCCATGATGCAGCGCATCAACCGCGCTTTGGGCGATGCGGCCGAGATGACGCGCGTGCTGGACGAGCCATGCTTGGTGGCAGACGACCCGGACGCCCCTGAGCTCAAAGTGACCGAGGGCGCGATTGATTTTGAGCACCTGAGCTTTGCGTACCGGGACGCTGCGGCGGGCGAGACCGTGTTCGATGACCTGACACTTCATGTGGCGGCAGGCCAGCGCGTGGGCCTGGTAGGCAAATCGGGCTCGGGCAAGACGACGCTCACCAAGCTGTTGTTGCGCCTGGACGACGTGCAGGGCGGCCGCGTGCTCGTGGACGGCCAAGACGTCTCGCGCTGCACGCAGCAGAGCCTGCGTCGCCAGGTTGCCTACGTGCCGCAGGAGGCGCTGCTGTTCCATCGCTCCATTCGCGAAAACATTGCCTACGGTCGTCCCGACGCCACTGATGAGCAGATTCGCGAGGCCGCGCGCCTGGCCAACGCTCTGGAGTTTATCGACCGCTTGCCTCGTGGCTTTGACACCATGGTGGGCGAGCGCGGCGTCAAACTCTCGGGCGGCCAGCGTCAGCGCGTGGCTATCGCCCGTGCCATCCTAACCGACGCGCCGATTCTAGTGCTCGACGAGGCGACCTCTGCCCTCGACAGCGAGTCCGAGGCGCTGGTGCAGGAGGCGCTCGAGAACCTGATGCGCGGCCGCACCTCCATTGTGGTGGCACATCGCCTGTCCACCGTGGCGGCGCTCGACCGCATTGTGGTGCTGGCCGATGGCGAGATTGTCGAGGACGGCACGCATGCGCAGCTTGTCGAGGCGGGTGGCGAGTACGCGAGCCTGTGGAGCCGTCAGACCGGCGCATTCTTGGAGGCGTAAGCGTCTCGGACGTGGGACAATTGTGCCCATAAGTTTATTGTGCCGTTGAGCCGAGGAGTCGTTATGCCACGCGAGACCAATGCCGCCAAGCGCGAGCGCGCCATCGAGGTGTGTGAGCGCCTCAACCGTCGCTATGGCCCGGTCGAGTGCTTTTTGGACCACGAGAATCCCTTCCGCCTGCTGATCGCGGTGCTGCTCTCGGCGCAAACGACCGATGCACAGGTCAACAAGGTGACGCCGCGGCTGTTTGCCCAGTGGCCCACGCCCGAGGCCATGGCGGGGGCGAGCGTGGCCGATGTGGCCGATACCATTAAGTCGCTCGGCTTTTATAAGAGCAAGGCCAAGCACGCCGTGGAGGCCGCGCAGATGATCGTTGCCGATTACGGCGGCGAGGTGCCGGCCGACATGAAGGAACTCGTGAAGCTGCCGGGTGTGGGGCGCAAAACGGCGAACATCGTGCTCAACGTGGGGTTTGGCATTGTCGAGGGCATCGCGGTCGACACGCACGTCAACCGCATTGCGCACCGCCTGATGCTGAGTCCCAAGACACATGCCAAGGAGCCGCTCAAGACCGAGCAGGATCTGCTCAAGATTTTGCCGCACGAGTATTGGGAGTCGGTCAACCATCAGTGGATCACCTTCGGTCGCGAGATCTGCGACGCCCGCAAACCCAAGTGTGACGAGTGTCCGCTGGCAGATTTGTGCCCCAGCGTGCGCGTAGCGGGGTAGGGCGGAACGCATCTTCGTCTGGCGTTTTTTGCGGGGCTGGGTTTGCTCTTGAGCCGGAGTCCTCTCCATGCGCTACCATGACAGGCAATGTATTTGACGTACGACCCGCCGAGCTTGCCCCGGCGGGCTTTTGGCGTTGCGATGCCGGAGGAACAGCATGCTCATTCACCGTATAGCCGCGCAGCTCTACACTGCCGAGGCGCTGCAGACCGTCGAGGCCGGACTCGATGCCGGCGAGGACGTGACGCTGGCCGTGTCGCAGTCGGGTCGCACGCTTATGGCGGCCGCCCAGTTTGCGCGCCGTCCGCGCCCGACGGTCTACATTGTGAGCGGCGAGGATGCGGCCGATCGCGCCGCGCGCAGCCTTGCCGCCTACGTGGGTCTGGCACACGTGTGCCGTTTTCCCGAGCGCAAGGACTATCCGTGGCGCGAGCAGGCGCCCGACGATGCTGTGGTTGCCCAGCGCTGCGAGGCCCTGGGACGCATCGTTCGCGGTGACAACTGCATCATGGTCGCCTCGGCCCGCGCGTTGCTGCGTTGCGTGCCGCCAGTCGAGAGCCGCTACTGGGAGTCCACGACCTTCGCGGTGGGCGAGGAGATTCCTTTTGACGAGGTGCCGCAGCGCCTGGTGGGCATGGGCTACACCAATGCCGGCGCCGCCGACGCGCCTGGTCTGTTCCGCGTGCACGGCGACACCGTCGAGGTGTTCCCCGCGCAGGAAAAAGCGCCCGTGCGCATCGAGTTCTTCGGCGACGAGATCGATCGCATCCGTCGCATGGTGAGCTCAACGGGGCAGACCATCGGCAACGAGGACAGCATCGAGATCTTCCCCTGTCGCGAGTTGGCGCTCACCGACGAGGCCGTCCACAACATGCATGTGGCGCTCTATCGCGCTAGCCAGGACGACAGCAAGCTGGCGGCGCTGCTCGAGATGGTGGACGCACGCATCGTCACGCCCGAGCTCGACCGCTTTTTGCCAGTGATGTACGGCCAGACTGTGAGCCCGCTGTCGCATGTGAGCGGCAAGGCGCTCGTGGTGCTGTCCGAGCCGCGCTCGCTGTTCGACGATTGCCTGCGCGCCTACGAGGATATCGAGACCCGTGCCGGCGAAGCGGGGGTTGACCGCCTGGACGGCCTGTACGTGCGCGCCCAGCAGCTCGACTTTGGTGCTCAGCAACGCCTGAACTACGTGAGCCTCATCCGTGCCGGTGGCGCGGTGACCGCCGAGCTCAAGATTGAGCAGCCGGCCATCGCGGGCTCTGACAATCGCTTTATGACGCGCATCCAGGAGGTCGTGGGCAAGCGCTACGCCTGCGTGTTTGCCATTCCCGACCGCGGCGCGCGCGAGTCGATGGAGCTTACCTTTGGCGACGAGGGCATCACCTTTGAGGAATCGCTGACCGCGGCGCCCGAAAACGCGGGCCTCATCGGCGACCGCGTGCGCGTGGCAGCGGCGGATTCTGCCGATCGCGCCGCACGCCAGGAGGCCCATGCTTCGATCCGCGAGCGCAAGGCCGACGCGCTCAACGCCCGCTCTCTGGAGGCCGGTGCCGCCCAGGCTGCCGCCGGCACCGCCGTGCCCACCATCTCGCGCGGACGCGTGACCTTTGTGGACGCCGCCCTGCCGCAGGGCGTGGTGGTGCCCGACGCCAACCTGGCCGTGTTCTCGATCGCCGACCTCAACGCCCGCATGGATGCCAATCGCGCGCGCAGCCGCCGCAAGGTGGACATTACGCAGATTACCTTCCCGTTTAAGCCGGGCGACTACGTCGTTCACGCCACCCACGGCATCGCGCTCTTTAGCGAGATCGCGCGCCAGGAAGTGGGCGGCAAGGAGCGCGACTACTTTTTGCTGGAATACGCCGACGGCGACAAGCTCTACGTGCCGCTGGAGCAGGTCGACCGCATCACGCGCTATGTTGGTCCCGACGGCGACAAGCCGCGCCTGACCAGACTCAACACCGCCGACTGGACGCGTGCCACCAACAAGGCACGCAAGAATGCCAAAAAGCTGGCGTTTGACCTGGTTGACCTCTATACGCGTCGCTCATCGATCACCGGCATCGCCTGCCCGCCCGATACGCCCGAGCAGATCGAGATGGAGCAGAGCTTCCCTTACGACGAGACGCGCGACCAGCTGGAGGCCATCGCCGACATTAAGGCCGACATGGAGGCGCCCAAGCCCATGGACCGCCTGCTGTGCGGCGACGTGGGCTTTGGCAAGACCGAGGTCGCCCTGCGTGCGGCGTTTAAGTGCGTGGATTCCGGCCGACAGGTCATGGTGCTCTGCCCCACGACCATTCTGGCCCAGCAGCACTACGAGACGTTCTTTGAGCGCTTTGCCCCGTTTGGCCTTGAGGTCGAGGTGCTCAGCCGCTTCCGCACGCCGGCACAGCAAAGGCGCGCGCTCAAGGCGTTTGCCGAGGGCACGATTGATGTGCTCATCGGCACGCACCGCCTGCTTTCGGCCGACGTGAACCCCAAGAACCTGGGTCTGGTGATCATCGACGAGGAACAGCGCTTTGGTGTGCAGCACAAGGAGCAGCTCAAGAACCTGCGCGAACAGATTGACGTGCTCACGCTTTCGGCAACGCCCATTCCGCGAACCATGCAGATGGCCACGAGCGGCGTACGCGACATGAGCCTGATTACCACGCCGCCGACCGGGCGCCGTCCCGTGATCGTGCACGTGGGGGAGTATGACCCCGACGTGGTGAGCGCGGCGATTCGCCTGGAGGTGGGCCGCGGCGGCCAGGTGTACTACGTGTCCAACCGCGTCAAGACTATCGACGACGCCGTGGCGCGCGTGCACGAGGCCGCGCCCGAGGCGCGCGTGGGCGTGGCGCACGGCAAGATGAGCCCGCGCGAGGTCGAGGACGTGATGATCGAGTTCGCGACCAAAAAGATTGACGTGCTCATCGCCACGACCATCGTGGAGAGCGGCATCGACAACGCGACGGCCAACACGCTCATCATCGAGGACTCGCAGCGTCTGGGCCTGGCGCAGCTCTACCAGCTCAAGGGCCGCGTTGGCCGTTCGGCCACGCAGGCATACGCGTACTTTATGTTCCCCGGCGAGCTGCCGCTGACCGAGGAGGCCACGGCGCGCCTGACCGCGCTTTCCGAGTTCCAGGATCTGGGCAGCGGCATGCGTATCGCCATGCGCGACCTGGAGATCCGCGGCGCCGGCTCGCTTATGGGCGCCGAGCAGCACGGCAACCTGTCGAGCGTGGGCTTTGACCTGTTTACGCAGATGCTGGGACAGGCCGTGGCCGAGGCGCGTGGCGATGATGACGCCAGCGTGGAGGCGGCGAGCGTGGGTATCAACCTGCCGGCAGACTACTTCTTGTCCGAGGAGTACATGCCGGCGGTGGACCAGCGCGTGCTCGTGTATCGAAAGCTTGCGGCGGCAGAGGACCTGGAGAGCATCGACGAGGTGCAGGAGGAGACCGAGGCCGCGCATGGTGAGCTACCGTTGGCGGGACTCAACTTGTTTAACCGCGCGCGCATCCGCATTCGCGGCGAGCGTCTAGGGCTCGAGAGCGTCACGCTTAGCGGCGGGCGCATTACCTTCCTGGGCGTCGACGTGCCCAAGAAGGTGGCCTTTGAGCTCAAGAATCGCTACGGCGCGGTGAACTTCCCCAAGAGCCGCAAGCTGTCGGTGCCCTACAAGGCGGGCGCCGGTGCGGGCAGCGGCCTGGGCCGCGGCCTCGACGCCAACGACGGCGCCGGCCCGGTGGCAGCCGCGCTCATGCTGCTGCAGCAGCTCGGTGCGTCCGACGATGACTAACGGATCGACGCTGCAAACGCCCCATTTGGGCAATCTGACCCCATCGAAAGGAAAGCATGTTCGGGTACATCTATAAGACAGATGCCGCCATTGTCGCGGTTATCCTCGCTTTTTGTCTGCTCATCGGCACGTTTTTCGATTACCAAATCTCGAGTGCGCTGTTCAACTCGTCGAGCCTGTTCGGCCGTTTTGTCGAGGCGGCCGGCGAGTTGCCGTTTGAGCTGACGGCGAGCATCGCGGGCGTTATGCTCGTGCGCGCGGTACGCCCCGATTCCAGGGCGAGCAAATGGCTCGCCGTGCTCGGCATCCTCGTCAACGTCGGCCTGGCCGGCTACGAGATCATCTCGTCCCTGCGGGTTGGCGGCAAGCTCATCGCGGCTCAATTGGTTCTGACGTTTGCGCTGGTTATTGTGGCTAACGTCATCGCCTACCGCCTTACGCGCGACACCGATCCCGACGAGCTCACGCGCTGGGCGTTGATGGTGCTTGCCGTGTGGGTGGCCCAGGCCATTATCCTCAACGTGATCGTCAAGCCGCTGTGGTCGCGCCCGCGCATGCGCGTGATCGAGGTCACGCCGGGGCTCAATTATCAGCCGTGGTGGGTGATCGGCAATCCCGACAAGTGGAGCTATATTGCCGCCGGCGTGATCAAGGATGGCTTTAAGTCGTTTGCGAGCGGGCACACGGCGCATGCGGCGATCGGCCTTATGCTCGCCGGGCTTCCCGCGGCTGCCTTTAGGGAGAAGCCGTCGCGTCGTCGCGTGGTCTTTTGGGCCGCGGTTGTGGTCGCGGCGCTCGTCGCCTTTGGCCGCATCGTGATCGGTGCGCATTTTTTGAGTGACGTGAGCTGCGGCTTTGCCCTGGTGCTGGCACTCGAGTGCCTTGCCGCGCGCATTGCCTATCCGCACGGCGTACAATAGCTGCGTTTGAATCATCTGGCCGAAACCCGGTAAGAGAGGATTGCCATGCTCGCGTTCAACAACGACTATTCCCACGGCGCGCACCCCGCGGTGCTACAGGCGCTCGTCGATACCAACATGGAGCCGCAGCCCGGCTATGGTACCGACGCGCATACCGAGCATGCCAAGCAGCTCATCCGTGAGGCTTGCCAGGCCCCCGATGCGGATGTGTTCTTGCTAGTGGGGGGCACGCAGACCAACGCCACGGTAATCGACATGTTGCTCGCGCCGTACGAGGGCGTCGTTGCCGCCGAGACCGGCCACGTCGCTTGCCATGAGGCAGGCGCCATCGAGTTTGGCGGCCATAAGGTGCTCACCATCCCCGGCTACGAGGGCAAGATGCATGCCGAGGATCTCGAGAACTATATCCAGGTGTTTTACGAGAATGAGAGCTACGAGCACACGGTGTTCCCGGGTGCCGTGTACGTGAGCCTGTCGACTGAGTATGGCACGCTGTATTCCAAGGCCGAGCTCGCGGCGATTCACGCGGTATGCCAGAAGCGCGAGATTCCGCTGTTTGTGGATGGAGCTCGACTGGCCTATGCGCTGGCGGCCGACGAGTGCGACATTGCGCTGCCCGAGCTGGCGCAGCTGTGCGACGTGTTCTACATCGGCGGCACCAAGTGCGGCGCCCTGTGTGGCGAGGCCGTGGTGTTCTGTGGCATGCATGCTCCGGCTCATCCCATTCCGCGCATTAAGCAGCACGGCGCGCTGCTGGCCAAGGGCCGCCTGACGGGTGTGCAGTTTGAGGCACTCTTTACCGATGGGCTATATTTTGAGATCGGTCGCCAGGCGATTGATACCGCGAAGGCCCTGCGTCGCGTGCTGCACGAGCGCGGCTACCAGTTCTTCTTGGAGACGCCCACCAACCAGCAGTTTGTGATTCTGCCCAACGAGGACATGGCGCGCATTCGCGAGCATGCGGCGATTGAGTACTGGGAAAAGTACGACGAGACCCATACCGTGGTGCGTTTTTGCACTAGCTGGGCCACGACGCAGGAAGACATCGACGCGCTGGCTGCTGTCCTGTAGGTTGATGTGATGATGAGGGGCCGCCCCGCGCCTGGGTTTGGCGCAGGGCGGCCTTTGCTTTTGAGGGGGAGGGGCCGTATGCCTGAGAAATCCGAGATGTCCGAGCCGACGATTCGTCTGGCGACGCCCGATGACGCGCCGGCCTTGCTTGCCATCTACGAGCCGTACGTGCTCGAGACGGCAATCACCTGCGAATACAAGGTGCCGAGCGTTGAGGAGTTTGCTGGGCGCATCGCTAAGACACTTGAGCGCTATCCGTACCTGGTGATGGAGCTCGACGGCCGTGCGGTGGGCTATGCCTATGTGAGCCCGCTCAATAGCCGCGAGGCCTATGACTGGTCGGTCGAGACGTCAATCTACCTGGCGCGCGATGTACGCCATGGCGGCTTGGGCCGCAAGCTGCACGAGGCGCTCAAGCAGTGCGTGATCGCAATGGGCATGACCAACATGTGCGCGCTCATCGCCGTGCCGCACGACAAGGACGACGAGTACCTGACGCACAACAGCCAGGATTTCCATGCCCATATGGGATATCGCCTGGTGGGCACCTTCGACCGCTGCGCGCAAAAGTTCGGCCGCTGGTACGACATGTGCTGGATGGAGCTGGTCCTGGCCGAGCGCACGCCCAACCAACCCAAACCAACCTGGTTCCCCGACCTCCCCAAACCTACCATTTAGGGACAGGTTTATTTTGGAAGGTTTTATCTGGGCAAACGTTAAAAGCCGCCGCGAAGGATACGAATACCTTCGCGGCGGCTTTTATGTTGGTGCGTCCGTTTGATTGGTTTGACCTGCGGGTTTAACAAAACCCCAGATAAAACGGGACTGCGGACGATTTCTTGGACCGCTACGCGGCCCTTCCCAGCGCGGCGCGGAACTCGGCCGGCGTGCGGCCGCCGAGCGCATCGCTGCGCCTCTCCGTATTGTAGCGGCCGATCCAGGCCCCGAGCTCCTCGATGAAGCGGGCGGGGGCCCAGCCCGACCAGTCCCTGCCGTGCCAGAACTCCCTCTTGAGCAGGCCGAAGAAGCCCTCCATTGCGGCGTTGTCCGGGCTGCAGCCCTTGGCGGACATGCTCCTGGTGAGGCCGTTGTCCTCGCAGATCGAGATCCAGCCGGGCCAGCGGTAGTGGCCGCCGCGGTCGGAGTGGATGACGGGGCGCTCGCCGGGCGCCAGCCGGGCGCAGGCGTCCTCGAGCGTCGAGTTGGCGAGCGCGGCGTCCGGCCTCTCGCCGGCCCTCCACGCCACGACCGAGGAGTCGAAGCAGTCCCTGATGGCCGACAGGTAGACCTTCCTGCCGGAGGGCAGCCTGAACTCAGTGATGTCGGTGAGCCACAGGAAGTTCGGCAGGGCCGAGCGGAAGTCGCGGCGCACGAGGTTCGGCGGGGCCGGCGTCGGCTCGCCCGCATAGGAGCTGTAGGGCCTCCTCTTCCTCCTCATCCACCTGGGGACCAGGCCCTCCTCGCGCATGATGCGGAGGACGACCTTCTCCGAGGCGCGCACGGGCTCGTCGAGCTCGCGCAGGCGCGCCGTCACGAAGCGGTACCCCCGCGCCCCCTCGCCGTCCTCGGCGAAGATCCTGCGCACGAGCGCGCGCAGGGGCGCGAGCCGGTCGGGCCTCGCGATCGCGCGGCGCTGGTACTCATAGGAGCTCTTTGATATCCCCAAGGAACTCGTGAGTTCTCTCAAGGACCACTTCCCGCACGGCCTCAGGCGGTCTATCACCAGGGTCTTCTCCCTGTTCGACATCCCGTCGAGGCTCGCGGCTTTTAAAACGTCGTTCACCGCCCTGAGGACGGCGTTCTCCAGGACGAGGCGCTCTATCAGGGCGTCCTTGTCGTCCGGGTCGATGTCGGGGTACACCGGACCGTCCCCGACGACCTTCGGCAGATCCATCTTCGCGACCGCCCTCCCGACGGTTCCGCCCGCGGCCCCGGCCCTCGTCCAGCGCGCGACGGCGCTCTTGCTCGGCCCGTCGAGCTCCCGGGCTATCTCCCTGCACGAGAGCCCGGAGCGGCGTAGCTCCCCGGCCCTCTCCACCACGGCTCTACTGTATGTCATGCGGACTCTGGAGTGGGAAGGATAAACTGGACTTTCTTTTAAGGATCCTCAAGCGTATTGCCGCTCGTATTCCACTGGAGACATGTAGCCCAGGGTGGAATGCATGCGCACCCTATTGTAATAGAGCTCTATGTACTTGAAGATGTCCT
>DBFOPP010000042.1:0-4458 GCA_048428865.1 Collinsella sp. | reverse complement strand
AGGTAGACCTCGAGGTCGCGGTCGCCGAACTTGTTCATGAGGTACTCGAGCTGCATGAACTCGTCCCAGGTGCCGCCGACGCCCATCAGGAAGACGGCGTCGTAGCCCTCCTCGTGCACGCGGTCGGCCAGGGCGGTCATCTTCTTGCCGGCCTCGTAGACGTTCCTGCCGTCCTCGAGGTAGCCCTCCTGGTCGAAGTGCATGATCTCGATCTTCTCGGTCTCCTTCATGTGTGTCCTCCCATCACATGTGCGCAATTCTATACATCGCGCTTCTTGCTGATACCAATTATAGCCATACGATTGCTTGTTATTTAATACCAATCCAAACTCACGGAGATTTGCGGCGAACGGTCGGTTTCCTCGCCCGAGTGGTATTACAACGCCAATAGTTGTCTATTTCGAGCGCTACTGCCAACGGGTTCCCCACAACTCGCCAGCTATAAAAGCGTTGCGCCAGACCCGCCCAAGCGTTTCCGGCGCAACCGCGCAGTTTAGTTATTCGGCTTCCATCTCCGCTGTCACACGGCGATACATCTCGATAACCTGAGTCGTCGCCTTGGACGGATCCTGATAGTAGCGGCCATCACACGTCTCGGCCGAGACATAGCCCGTATAGCCGTGGCGCATGAGTGCCTCGAGGTCGGCACGCATATCACGCTCGCCGTCGCCCCAGGCAAGATGTGTCGTGCCGCCGCCCACATCTACAAAGTGGGTGTGAACGATCTTGTCGCCCAAAACCTCAAAGTAGCCGTCGATCGTGTCGCCGGCAACTTCCATGGCGCCAAAGTCGATACAGGCCTTCAGGTTGGGACGATCGACCGCCTCGAGGATGCGCGCGACATCCTGTGCGGTGTTGACCAACACGGACTCCGACGGCTGCAGGGCCTCGAGCGCGACGCGAATACCGCGCGTATCGGCGTAGTCGCACACCGAGCGCAGCATGGCAACGCTGCGGGCCCAGGCGTCCTCAGCCGGCTCGTCCAGATAGGCCCAACCACTCGTCACCAGAATCTGCGGCACGCCCAACTCAACGGCAACGTCGATCACATTCTTAAAGTACGAGAGGATGCGTTTTTGGCCCGCCTCACCGCGCACCGCGACGTTCCACGGCTTGGGGTTGTTCTGCTCGGGGCACACGCACACGATCTTGATACCGTATTGGGCGGCAAGATCGCGAATCTTATCCACCGAATCGTGCTCATGGCAATCCACATACAGGTGCATCGAGCCGGTCCACAGCTCGATATTGCGATAGCCGGCCTCACCTGCAGCCTTAAAAAACGTCTCGATGCTGTAGTAACGATGGTTGATGTTCATGAGCGAAAGCTCGGGTACGACCATAGCCCTCCCCTTTCGTACGGAGTTTTAAAAAACAGGGGGCCGCCGCAGATGCGACAAGCCCCCAAAGATCGACGCAACCGTTAGACGCGATGGAAGCGCGATTCGAACATATTAGGCAAGCACGCCAAAGTAAGCGCCGATGATGCCCACGACCATGGTGCAGAGGATCAGGACCATCGGGTTGATCTTCTTGGAGAGCAGCCAGTAGTAGAGCCAGAAGGCGGCCATACCGAGCATACCGGGCATGATGCCGTCCAGGATGTCCTGGAGAGTCTGGGCGGAGTCGCCCTGACCAATGGCGATGGGCAACGAAGCCCAGAACATGTCCTTGCTCATGGCGCCGACGACCATGACGCCGACAATGCCGACGCAGGCCATGATCTTTTGCATCAGGCCGGTCTTCTGAGCCTCGTCGAGGAAGCCAATGCCTAGCTCATAACCCTTGATAGCGCCAAAGATACGAATCAGGAACGCCGGGATGTTGTAGACGAGCAGGAAGGCGATGGGGCCAAAGACGTTGCCGGCCTGGCACAGGCTGATGCCCACGGCAGCGGCGACGACGCGCAGGGTGGACAGGAAGAAGGAGTCACCCAGGCCGGAAAGCGGACCCATGAGGGCGGCCTTGATGTCGTTGACGCTCTCGGGCTCAACCTCGCCACGAGCGACCTTTTCTTCCATGGCCATCGCGATGCCACCCACGAAGGGAGCGAGCTGCGGGGTGATGTTGAAGAATGCGCTGTGACGGTGCAAGGCCTCGGCGTAATCATCGGGACGGCCGGCATAGATCTTCTTGAGCATGTTGGCGACCATCAGGCAGAAGGCAATGTTCATCTGCTTGTAGTAGGTCCAGGAGAATTCCATGCCCAGGGCGCCGGTGTTCACGGCGCTCTTAATGAGGTCGGAGCGAGTAATCTGGTTCTCGGAATTAGAAGTCATCGTCCTCATCCCCTTCCACAGAAAGCTGGGACTGGGCGCCACCAAGGCCCAGCAGGTCGTACTTGTCGATGCCGATGATGATTGCGATCAGGGCGACGCCGAGGACGGGCACGTTGGCATAGGAGCACAGCAGGAAGCCCAGGAAGTAGAACGGCACGAGCTGCTTGGTAAGCACCAGACGGCCGAGCATGGCGAAGCCCATGGCAGGCAGGATGTTGGCTGCGACGCCAAAGCCATCGAGGACGAACGTCGGGATGAAGTCGAGCAGGCCCTGAACGGCGTCGGCACCCAGATAGAAGGAGACCGAGCACAGGATAAAGGCCAGGACGACAATCACGAGACCGATAATCCAGTGCATAGCGTAGATACCCTTGAGGTTACCCTTGCTGGCAAAGACGTCGGCACGGTCGACCAGAAGGGGCATACCGGCGTTGACGACGTTCTTAATGGCCAGGCACAGAGTGGCGATGGGCATCGCGAGCGCGATAGCGGCCTCGGTGCTCTGACCCAGCTGAATAGCGAAGGCGCAGGCGAGCACACCGCCAATACACTCATCGGGCGGCACGTAAGCGCCGATGGAGATTGAACCCATGAAGAGCAGCTCGAGGCTCGCACCGATGGCGAGGCCGGACTGCAGGTCCCCGAGGACTATGCCGACGAGCGGGCACAGAACGATCGGGCGGAACGCATAGAGCGTACCGAGCTGATAATCGAGCTTACCGAAGGCAGCGATAAGTCCGATGAGGATCGCTTGAACAAGCATTGTTCCTCCCTTTGATCCCTCTTGGATCCGCGCGGCGATTCCCGACTTGTCAGCGCGCCCTTTTCCATGCCGACAATCGCCCAGACAGATCCAGCTTGTACCGGTGTGCTGTTAACACCTAAACCGGTGCAAATGATTTGATACCAATTATATAGTCATGCGAAAACTATTTAATACCAATCGCTCAACGGGCGTGTACTCCCGGTGAACGGTAGATGGGGGTAACGGGTAAAGCGTTTATCCGGTACGCCCACGAATAGGGGCGGCGCCGTGCGCGCCGCCCGTGGTTCCCAATTAGAGGGCGCTTAGGGCATCGACCTTGGGGTCGTCGGCCAGAGCGCGAATCTCGACCTCGACACCGCGGCCGACGAGCTCGCGAATGTCCTCTTCCTCGGCAGCAGTCACAAAGATCTGGCGGGAGATCTTACGGGCATCGGGACGCTGCTCGTCCTTGGACTTGGTGTTGCCCAGGTTGATGGAGGTGATCTGCGGGCAGCCGTCGACAAGCTGCTTGGCCTCGGCGATGCTGGCGACGCAGATGATCATCTTGTACTTATCGGTAACACCGGAGTTGATGGCCTCGATGGCGTGCTCCATGTCCTTGATGACGAGCTTGACGTTGGCCGGCTTTCCCATCTTGAGCGTAGTCTTCCAGACGGGATCGTTGGCAACCTTGTCGCCAACGCAGAAGATGCAGTCGGAGCCCAAGCCCTGGACCCAAGAGACGGCCACCTGGCCATGAAGCAGACGATGGTCGACGCGAAGCAGTTGAATCATGATTGACCCCCAAAGGTCTCATGCCGGAAACCCGGCCCCATTAATAGCAGGCGGTGACTAGAACTCTTCCTCGTCATCCGCATCGGTCAGCAGGTCGTTGACAAACTTGACGCGCGTGTCGTCAGCCGCGAGGATCTCGCGGATAACCTGATCGGCGGGAGCCTCCTGGTCCGAAAAGAGCAGCTGGATCAGCAGCGGCAGATTCATGTTGGCAACCAGGTAGGTGTTGGGGCGCGTCTGGACGATCTTGGTGAACTCGTTGTTGACGCTGCCGCCAAACAGGTCGGTGCACACGATTACGTCGTCGGCGGGGTCGAAGGTCGCCAGGAGCTTGGCGGCCTCCTCGGCGACGTCGGTGCGGCCGTCGACAAACATCGACAGGTCGTGGACGTTATCGCGCGCGCCCGAGAGCAGCTCGGTGCTCTCTTTGATGCCGGTCGCAAAATGCGCGTGGCTGGCAAAGATGTATTGCCTCATTGCGGTTTCCCCCAAATGGAATTAGTAGTCGAACTGGTGGTAGTAGCGGCGGTACTTGAGGTTGTGCTTGGTGACCAGCTCGTAGTTGCGCGCGAGGCGGTCGGTGGTCAGCACGGACAGGATCCAGGGGGACACGATGACGCGGAAGTCGTCGTCCAGGCC
>DBFOPP010000041.1:0-7813 GCA_048428865.1 Collinsella sp. | reverse complement strand
GCGCCGGTTTGACCGGCCCGTCACGGGTCAATCTGCAGTGCGGCCCGAACCCCGTGAGGGCCGGCGCCTTTAGACGCGTGCCGGAAATCCAAGGGTTATACCCTAAGAGCAAACCACCCCTTTTAGGGGTGGTTTTGATTTCACGTCACCTTGCTCGCTTGGGGCCGTTTTCGCTGACGTTGACGGAACATCGAGGTTATTCAAGTCGGTACTTTAGTGGGCTGGATTGCGGTGCAACGCTGGTTGTTGCTACAGTAGCGGGGCGTGCCGGGGGTCCGGTGCGCCCTGTTTTTATTTGACCATGAGGCGGCACGCAGCCATACGCGTGCGGACACCACGCCCAGTTTGAGTGCGAGGATGTTCCATGGCCCAATACGCTGCCAACGAAATCGAAAACTTGCCCGATAGCCCTGTAGCCCGTGAGGATTTGGGCGCGGGCGGTATTCCCCGGGGCGCCGGCGCACGCTCTCCGCTGTTCTGGAAGGTTCTGCTCCTTTCGGTGGCGGTCATCTGGGGCTACTCCTTTACCACTATGAAGGACGCACTCGGCACCATTCCGGTGTTCGCGCTGCTCTATGTACGCTTTCTGCCCGCAGCGTTGGTCATGTTTGCCGTCTTCCACAAGCGCATCATCGCGCACCTCAACGCTCGCAACCTGATCGTTGGCCTGAGTATGGGCGTGCTCATGTGGGCGGCCTATGCGTTGCAGACGGTCGGTCTGGCACATACTACGGCGGGCAAGAATGCCTTTTTGACGGGCACGTACTGCATCTTTGTGCCGTTCGCGAGCTATTTTCTGAGCGGCGAAAAACTCACCCGCTATAACCTGGGCGCGGCGCTGCTGTGCTTGGCGGGCATTGGTTTGGTGGCGCTCGATAGCGTTGAATTCAACATTGGTGACGTCATTACGCTGGCGGGTGCGGCCTTTTTCGCCATCCAGATGGCGGTGACTGCCAAGTACGGTCGCAAAATGGACATCAACGTCATCACGTTTTGGATGTTTGTGGGCAACGGCGTGCTGAGCCTGGCAACGTCGCTGCTATTCGAGACCCAAGCGCCTCTGTCCGTGTGGACGCCGAGCTTTATCAGTGCGATGGCGTTTCTCTCGGTGGGCTGCACATGCGCGGCTCTGCTCATCCAAAACGTCGGCCTGGCGCATGTCCCGGCCTCGACGGGCTCGCTGCTCCTTTCGATGGAGTCGCCTTCGGGTGTGCTGTTCTCGGTGCTGCTGATGGGGGAGGCGCTCACCTCGCGCCTGCTCGCCGGCTTCGTGCTTATCTTCCTGTCGATTATCTTGAGCGAGACTCACTTCGATTTTTTGCGTCGAAAGCCGCGCCCGCAATTGTAAACAACTTGTTGCGCCGCCCTCCCGGGGCGGCATTTTTTATGCCTCGCCCTTAAAGTTGTACCTTGCACTTTACGCTATCAAAGTGCTTGCTGCAAAAACGATACTGGAGGGCATCTATGGCACCAGCTTTGTCCGATCTTCAACCGCAATCAGCGCCCAAGGCCACCGCAGCGGCGCAGACCGCTATCGGTGACGGCCTTGTTGCAGAAGCTCAGGCTTTTGCAGACGAGCTCGCTACGTGGCGACACGATCTCCACCAGATGCCCGAGCTGGGTAATAGCCTCCCACAGACCTCTGCGTATATCCAAGCGCGCCTGACCGAGATGGACATCCCATTTGCCACGCTCGTCGATGGTTCCTGTGTTGTGGGCATTGTCGGCGCCGGTGCCGCCTCGGCCCAGGGCAATGGCGTCTGCACGGACGAACAGGCCGGTACGGTCGTTATGCTGCGTGGCGACATGGATGCCCTGCCCGTTGCCGAAGAGTCAGGCGAGCCTTTCGCCTCTACGAACGGCTGCATGCACGCATGCGGACACGATATGCACGCGACGGCGCTGCTTGGTGCAGCCCGTATGCTCAAGGCGCGCGAGGCGGAGCTTGTCGACGCCAATGCCACGGTTAAGTTGCTGTTCCAGCCGGGCGAGGAAACCTTTGAGGGTGCCCGCGCCGCCATCGCCGATGGTCTGCTACAGAACCCGCGTCCCCAGGCCGCCTTTGCCATGCATGTCAATAGCCAGTCGCCGCTTGGCCTGGTGCTCTACGGCAGCCCGGCGCTCTCGGGCGTGTACGGTTTTCGCATCACGCTTCAGGGCAAGGGTGGCCATGGCTCGAGCCCCGAGATCTGCATCGACCCCATCACGGCCGGCGTCCATGTGCATCTGGCGCTTCAGGAGCTCATCTCCCGCGAGGTGCCGGCGGCCAAGGAGGTCGCACTGACTGTCGGTAAGTTCGCCGGCGGTCAGGCCGCAAATGTCATCCCCGACACTTGTGTGCTCGAGGGAACGCTGCGCGGCTTCGACGTCGAGCTCATGGAGCACCTCAAGACCCGCATCGCGGAGGTCGTCAAAGGTGTTGCCACGACCTATCGTACGCCGGCGACTATCGAGACGCTCTCGGATGTTCCCCCGCTCGTACTCGATGACGATATGACGCAGGCGTCGCTTGGCTACGTGGGCGCGGTGCTGCCCAAGTCCGCCTTCTTGCCACTGTTCCACGCCATGGCGAGCGAGGACTTCGCGTTGATCTCGAGCGAGATCCCGAGTGCGTACTTTACCGTGGGCGCTGCCGCGACTGATACGGACAAGCATTTTGCTCAGCACCATCCCAAGGCACGCTTTAGCGATGCCGAGCTTCCCCTTGGCGCCGCGGCTTACACGGCGGTCGCTTTGGGCTATATCGCTGACCACCGGTAGCACCCAACCTTGCCTTTCAAGCCTGCGGGCATGGCCATAAGGCCTATGCCCTTGTCTTTCAAGGCAATCTTGGGCACCGTGGGCGCCATCGTCTCGGGCGTGCTGTTCGATGCCACGGGCTCCTTTGCGAGCACCTGGATTGTGTGCCTGGCGTGCTCCGTGGTCATGCTCGTGTTCCTGCTGGCATCCGAGCCCATCGCCGCCAAGCTGCGCGCGAGCGTGGCGGGGGAGTAGACGTCCGTCGCTCTTTGCTGTTCGCCCCGTTCTGTCCGTGGCTGCCCTGGAAGCCGAATGGATGCTCGTACCATCATTCGGTTTCCAAGGCGGCCACGGGCCTACGAAATGATCCGTTTTCCTCCGTCCCCAACAGATCACGTAATCCGAAGGGGACGGAGGAAAACGGATCACAAAACGCGGCGGTGCGTCTGGCCGAACGAGTCCCCATACCCTCGTTCGGTCAGACGCGCCGCCGCGTTTTGCTTTTGTGCCGTATAATGTCCACTAACTATGACGCGATACAAAAGAAAGGTGTTTGCCCATGCAGGCACAGAAGGCGGAGGGAACCCGCGACCTTATCGGCGCCGAGATGCGCGCCTGGCAAAAGATGCAGCAGATTGCGGCCGGCGTGTTCGAGCCGTTTGGTTTTAAGCCCATCGAGACGCCCGCGATCGAGCAGGTGGACGTGTTTGTCCACGGTATCGGCCAGTCGACCGACGTCGTGCGCAAGGAAATGTTCCGCGTGTTTAGCGGCGCCAACCTGGAGCGCGTCTTTACCGAGGGTACCGATACCAAGCTCAAGCCCAAGCAGCGCTTGGCGCTTCGCCCCGAGGGCACGGCCGGTGTGGTGCGCGCCGTCGTGGAGAACAACCTGGTGCCCCAGGGCTCCACGCCGTTTAAGGCCTACTACGCCGAGGCCATGTTCCGTGGCGAGCGTCCCCAGAAGGGTCGTCTGCGCCAGTTCCACCAGGTGGGCATCGAGTGGCTCGGCGCTCCCGATCCGGCGGCAGACGCCGAGTGCATCATCATGCTCATGGAGTTCTACAAGCGCCTGGGCTTCGATCTTTCCAAGCTTCGTCTGCTTATTAACTCAATGGGCGATGCGCAGTGCCGTCCGGCATACCGCGAGCAGGTCAAGCAGTTTATCCTCGATCACGCCGACGAGATGTGCGATGAGTGCCGCGAGCGCGCCGAGCTCAACCCGCTGCGCGCCTTCGACTGCAAGAACGACCATTGCCGCGAGATCATGGCCGACGCCCCGCTGATGGGCGACAACCTGTGCGACGAGTGCCGCGAGCACTACGAGCAGGTCAAGCGCTATTTGGATGCGGCGGGTATCGAGTATGTCGAGGATCCCACCTTGGTGCGTGGCCTGGACTACTACACCCGTACTGTCTTTGAGGTCGAGGCTCCCGGCGCCGGTGTCGGCTCCATCGGTGGCGGCGGTCGCTATGACGGCTTGGTCGAGCTCGAGGGTGGCAAGCCCACGGCAGGCGTCGGCTTCGCTGTCGGTTTTGAGCGCGCCCTGCTGGCCTTGCAGGCCTTTGGCAGCGACCTGGGTGCCGAGGAGGTCCCGTGCGTCTACGTCGCCAACGCCGGCAAGGAGCTGCGTCAGAACGTCTTTGCCATTACGCAGCAGCTTCGCGCCGCAGGTATCGTGACCGAGGCAGACTATCAGGGCCGTTCGCTCAAGGCCCAGTTTAAGCAGGCCGACAAGGTGGGCGCCAAGCTCATTTTGGTCTTGGGTGGCGACGAGCTTGCCGCCGGCAAGGTCAAGGTGCGCGACATGGAGAGCCATGACGAGGTCCTCGTCGATCTGGCCAACGTGGTCGAGGCGGTTCGCGAGCGCCTGTAGCGCATCTTTTTGAGCTTCGGGCCTGCTAACGTGCCCTGCTCATGGAGAGCGATTGTTACGGGGGTGTTTCGCTTTTATGCGGAATGCCCCCGTTTACGTATGCCGCCCACCGAGAAATACGACCATTTAGGGCAAAACCTTTGCAATGCAGAAAATACTTTTGTGTGGTAAAGCGCAATCAGTGTCGAAAGTATTTCTCAAGCGCCTATAATGAATACCGCATGTTACGTGCATAGAAGGAGGAATGGGAGGAAACGTGGCTGAGAACCTAAGCAACCAGTCTGTACCCGAAGCCGCGGCGCGCGTCGCTGCCGTGGTCAACCGCCTCGTTAACCGAATCGGCTCGAATGCCGAGTCCAGGGAGCGTCTCGCCGAGATCGAGATCCCCGAGGAGCTGCGCGACAATCTGGCGCTGTTCTTGCGCCTGGAGCGCCGTGTGCTTAGCGAGTATGATCCCGAGATCGCGGACCTGTTCGACAAGATTTTGACAGCCGAGATTGTGGTCAATGCCGGCAACCCCGGTACCTGCGCTGCCGACGAAGCCGTCGACGAGCAGGGCGTGCCCACCGCCGACGAGCCCACTGCCGTGGCATTTCGTGAGGTCGTCGATTTGATCGACAGCCTGCCGCTCGATAAGCAGCAGGTCATTGTCCGCGCCTTTACGAGCTTTTTCCATCTGGCAAACCTGTCGGAGGAGAACTACCGTGTGGCGCAGCTGCGCGAGCGCGAGGCCGGTGCGTCGACCGATACCGAGGTCGATCCTGCCAACGAGCTTACCGTTGCCTATCACCAGCTGGTGAATGAGCTGGGTGTCGAGGGTGCCAACGAGCTGCTCGACAAGCTCGAGTTCCACCCTGTCTTTACCGCACATCCCACCGAGGCCCGTCGTAAGGCCGTCGAGGGCAAGATCCGCCGTATCTCCAACCTGCTGGAGGAGCGTCCGCGTCTGGGCGGCTCCGACCTGGTGGAGAACGAGCGCCATATGCTGCAGGAGATCGACGCCCTGGTGCGTACGAGCCCCATCGCGCTCAAGAAGCCCACGCCGGTCGAGGAAGCCGATACCATCATCGACATCTTCGATAACACGCTGTTCGACGTTATCCCCGTTATCTATCGTCGTTTTGACGATTGGGTGCTGGGCGACAAGGCCGGTACTGTGCCGCCGCTGTGCCCGGCGTTCTTCCATCCCGGCAGCTGGATCGGTTCCGACCGCGACGGTAACCCCAACGTCACCGCCAAGGTGAGCCGTGAGGTCGCCGCCAAGTACTTTACGCACATGGTGCTCAAGCTCGAGGACAAGTGCCGCCACATCGGCCGCAACCTCACGCTCGAGGCCACCTACAGCAAGCCGTCGGCCGAGCTCATTAACCTGTGGAACCATCAGGTCGA
This sequence comes from Collinsella sp., assembly GCA_048428865.1. Classification (GTDB taxonomy): domain Bacteria; phylum Actinomycetota; class Coriobacteriia; order Coriobacteriales; family Coriobacteriaceae; genus Collinsella. Next base: position 1,812 of record DBFOPP010000041.1, on the reverse strand, counting down.
GATGAGCCCTCGGTACACGGCCCGCGCCGAGCTGATCTCCGAGCACGAGCCGCATCGCGCCGTCATGCTCGTCATGGCCGACCGTCTGAACGCCACCGTGCGCCGTATCACCGACACCATGTACCACAGCGCCGACGAGTTCCTGGATGACCTGCGCGTCGTCCAGCGTTCGCTGGCCGCCTGCGGTGCCGTCCGTGCCGCCTACGGCCCGGTCCAGACCATCATCTGGCAAGTCGAGTCCTTCGGCTTCCATATGGTCGAGATGGAGTTCCGTCAGCACTCCGTGGTGCATGCCCGCGCCCTCAAGGATATCCACGAGAACGGTATCCATGGCGACCTGCAGCCCATGACGCGCGAAGTCATCGATACCTTCCGTGCTATCGGCTCCATCCAAAAGCGCTACGGCAAGAAGATGGCGCACCGCTACATCATCTCGTTTACCAAGAGCGCCCAGCATGTGGCCGACGTCTTTGAGCTTGCCCATCTGTCCTTTGCGCACGAGGAGGATGTCCCCGAGCTCGACGTGATTCCGCTGTTCGAGCAGCTCGAGGACCTCGAGGGCTGCGTCGACGTGCTCGACCAGATGCTTACGCTCCCCGTGGTGCAGAAGCGCCTTGCCCAGACCAACCGCCGCATGGAGGTCATGCTGGGCTATTCCGACTCCTCCAAGGATGCCGGTCCTACCACGGCCATGCTCGCGCTGCACTCCGCGCAGGAGCGCATTGCCAAGTGGGCCGAGAAGAACGATATCGACTTGGTGCTCATGCACGGTCGCGGCGGTGCCGTGGGCCGTGGCGGCGGCCCGGCCAACAAGGCCGTGCTGGCTCAGCCCAAGGGTTCGGTCAACTGCTTCTTTAAGCTCACCGAGCAGGGCGAGGTCATCTTTGCCCGTTACGGCAACCGCACGCTGGCTCAGCGCCATGTTGAGTCCGTTGCCGCCGCAACGCTTTTGCAGTCGGCCCCGAGTGTCGAGAAGACCAACACCGAGACCACGCAGAAGTTCTGGGATATGGCCGAGAAGCTCAACGCCGCAAGCCACGAGCGCTATCTGGACCTGCTGAACACCGAGGACTTTACACCGTGGTTCTCGACCGTGACGCCGCTGACCGAGGTCGGTCTGCTGCCGATCGGCTCGCGTCCCGCCAAGCGCGGCTTGGGTGCAAAGTCGCTCGACGACCTGCGTACCATTCCGTGGATCTTCAGCTGGAGCCAGGCGCGCATCAATCTGGCTGCTTGGTACGGCCTGGGTACCGCCTGCGAGCAGTTTGGCGATCTGGACCAGCTTAAGGCTGCCTACCAGGAGTGGCCGTTCTTCCGCACCTTTATCGACAACATCGAGATGTCGATCGCCAAGACCGACCAGCGCATCGCCAAGATGTATCTGCACCTGGGCGATCGCCAGGATCTGTCCGAGAAGGTCTTCACCGAGATGCAGCTCACGCGTAAGTGGGTCCTTGCCATCGTCGGTGACGAATGGCCGCTGCAGCGCCGCCGCGTGCTCGGCTGCGCCGTTCGCGTGCGTAACCCCTACGTCGACGCTCTGTCCATCGCCCAGGTCCGCGCCCTTCGCGAGGTGCGCATGAATCAGGACGAGATGGCCGAGGAGAAGAAGGCCGAGTACATGAGCCTGATTCTTTCGACTGTGACCGGCGTCTCGGCAGGTCTGCAGAACACGGGGTAATCGATAGCCCTGCAGTCGTTGTCCGGGGCCGCCGTTTGTTTTCTTTCCGGCGCGTCCTCGGACATGCAAGAAGCCCTCGCTGCGCACTTCGTGCGGCGAGGGCTTCTTGCGTCCTGCGGAATGCGCCGGAA
>DBFOPP010000040.1:0-96317 GCA_048428865.1 Collinsella sp. | reverse complement strand
ATATAGATATTGATAGAGTTGCTGACATATGGTTAAAGACCAATTTAAAAGCGCATTATTTTATTCCTGAGCAATATTGGACAAGTAATTATGAATTAGTGAAAGAAATGATGTCACAAGCGGAAGTCTATGTGTATGAAGATGATAAAATGATTCAGGGGTTTGTCGGATTAAGTAACGAATACATGGAAGGTATTTTTGTTTCTGATGAAATGCAGTCATGTGGTATAGGTAAACTTTTATTAGAGTATATCAAGAATAAAAAAGTTAGATTGCGATTAAACGTATACCAGAAGAATGCCAGAGCCATCTCTTTTTACCAAAGAGAAGGGTTCATTATTCAATGTGAAGGTTTGGATGAAGCTACTGGTGAAAAAGAATACACCATGCTATGGAAACAAAAATAGAAATCGGAAGTTATGGAGGTAATTATCAATGAGAAATATTTACGATAATAGTGAATTTTTTGCCGCATATGCGGAAATGGGAAGAAGCAAAGATGGTCTGAAAGCTGCTGGAGAGTGGCATCAGTTGCAACCGTTATTCCCTAAATTACAGGGAAAAAAAGTTTTGGATTTAGGATGTGGTTACGGTTGGCATTGCAAATATGCCGCACAAATGGGAGCTACTGAAATTCTTGGTATTGATAGTAGTCAAAAAATGATTGCAAAAGCAGTAGCTGATAACTCTGATGACAAAATCAAGTATAAAGTTTGCGGTGTTGAAGAATACATTTATCCTGAAAATACTTATGACCTAGTTGTTTCTAACCTGGTACTGCACTATATCGAAAATTTAGCTAATGTTTATCAAAAGGTGTATTGCACATTAAAAGTAGGTGGGTATTTCCTATTCAATATTGAACATCCGACTTTCACCGCAGGTGTTAATGAGGATTGGATTTATGATGAAAATGGGAAACCTAAATATTGGCCAATCGACAATTACTATTACCCAGGCGAAAGAGAAACCAATTTTCTTGGTCAACGAGTAATTAAACAGCACCACACATTAACGCAGATATTGAATCCACTTATAAAATGTGGTTTTCAAATTGAGGCTATTGAGGAAGCAATGCCTCCGGCAGATATGATGGGTATGCCGGGAATGTGTAATGAAATGCGTAGACCTATGATGTTGTTGGTTAAGGTTAAAAAGGTTTAATAAACAACTTCTAGTTTGTAGATGCAAATACATAGTAATTATGGTGTAGGGGACAAGGAATTGTTCCTTGCAAATCGCAATTTATAAAGGAGAATATTGATGAACCTATTTTTATGTTCGCACTTTTCAAGTGTAGGAAGTCTGATAAAGGAAGAAATTGAAAATAAAAAAGTCGCATTTATTCCAACAGCTTCGCTGCGTGAAGGCTACACCGGTTATGTCGGCTCGGCTCGAAAATTATTCAAAAAGTTGGGAGCAATCGTAACTGAAATTGATATTTCAACGAAGGCTTATTCAACGATACAGTCTCTTTTTGAAGATGCGGATGTGATCTATTTTACCGGCGGAAATTCTTTTTTCCTTATAGACCAGCTCCGTAAAACGGGAACGGATGAGCTGCTGAAGAAAGAATTGGCAAAGGGAAAACTGATGATTGGTGAATCGGCAGGTGCGATTGTATGCGCTCCAAGCATCCAATATATCGAGCAAATGGATGAAAAGCCGGAGGACTACTCACAAGAAGATGATGCAGGGCTTAATTTGATTGATTTCTATGTTCTTCCGCATTTTCTTACAGCACCATTTAAGAAAGTTACCGAGAAAATAATAACTGAGTTTTCGGATTTGAATCTATGCCCAATTAACAATCGTCAGGGAATTGTAATTGATGGTGAAGGTTCAAAGGTTATTGGCAAAGACTAATTTAAAATTCCAGTTTGCTGCACTCGTTCCTAGCAGGGTTTGGGGCAGGCACGCCCCAACAAGAAGCCGTCCCAAAGGGGCAAGAATGGGGACAGCGGACGATTTCTTGGACCGTTACGCGGCCCTTCCCAGCGCGGAGCGGAACTCGGCCGGCGTGCGGCCGCCGAGCGCATCGCTGCGCCTCTCCGTATTGTATCGGCCGATCCAGCCCCCGAGCTCCTCGATGAAGCGGGCGGGGGTCCAGTCCGGCCAGTCCCTGCCGTGCCAGAACTCCCTCTTGAGCAGGCCGAAGAAGCCCTCCATCGCCGCGTTGTCCGGGCCGCAGCCCTTGGCGGACTGGATTGGCTACACTGATGTGGACAGTTCCGGGAGGGGCGCAAGAGACGGTAGGGCCGTGTACGCGTTCCTGCGCGAGGGCCGCGGGGAGAGGCTGCCTGGATACGGCGCCTGTCAACTCGGTCTACGTCTTTGATGACCGGGTCGTACTCAATATCAACTTCACGGATGATGCCAAAACGGTCACCCGTGAGGAAGTGTTGGGTTCGAGTGCTGTGGACAATGTTCCAGCATGCTGGGGTCGAACTCGCTTGCCGGGATCACACGGTAGCCGTGGCGCAGGAGCAGGTCGACGAAAACACCGTTGCCCGCGGTGAGCGTACCGCTAAAGGTGCCGTCGTAGATGTGACCCGCACCACACGAGGGGCTGCGGTCCTGAAGGATGCACGCAGCGATCTGGGACGGCCCGCCCGCCTGCTCGCACATATCGAGCGCGCGCTCGGCACCCAGGCGAAACTCGCGATCGACTGAGGTGCCCTCGCAGGTACGGACCTCGCCGTTCACAATCTCGGACGGCTTGCGCGGCGTGGGCAGGCCCCCAAAGACCTCAGGGCACACCAAGAGGACCTCAGTCCCTGTACGCTCGCAGGCCTCGACCAGCTCGCGATGGTAATTGTCGAGCCCGTTATACTTGCAGCTCTCGCCCATCAAGCAGGCACCTACCACAATCTTCATATACAACTCTCCCCACGCAAAACGCCCCATTTGAGATAAACACTCAAATGGGGCGATTGACACTGCACAACCAGTATTACTGCTGCTTCGGCATCAGCGGATTCTCGCGCGTGAGGAGATTCATAAACTCCTCGCCCGTGATGGTCTCCTTCTTGTACAGATAACGAGCCAGCTCATGGAGCTTGAACTTGTTCTCCTTCAGGATCTGCAGAGCGCGATCGTGCGCATCCTCGATCAGCTTGGCGACAATCGCGTCCACGCGCTCGGCCGTACCGGGGGCGCAGGTGAGCGACGTGTCCTGGTTGAGGTACGCATTCTGAACGGTACCGAGCGCCATCATGCCAAACTCATCGGACATACCAAAGCGCGTCACCATGTTACGGGCGAGCTTGGTGGCCTGCTCGATATCGTTGGCGGCGCCGGTCGTCATCTCACCAAAGATGAGCTCCTCGGCTGCGCGGCCACCGCAATAGACGGCGAGCTTATCCAGGACCTCCTGGCGTGTGGTCAGGAAGCGCTCATCCTCCTCGACCTGCATGGTGTAGCCCAGAGCACCGCTCGTGCGCGGCACGATGGTGATCTTCGTGACCGGCGCAGAGCCCTTCTGGCGGGCGGCAACGATGGCATGGCCGATCTCGTGGTAAGAAACGACCTGCTTCTCGTGGTCGGACAGCACCGTAGACTTACGCTGCTGGCCGGCGATAACGACTTCCACCGACTCCTCAAAATCGTCCTGCGTGGCGCGTTTGCGACCCTCACGGACGGCGCGCAGGGCGCCCTCGTTGATGATGTTGGCCAGGTCGGCGCCCGAGGCACCGGGCGTGGCGCGGGCAATCGCGGTCAGGTCGATCGGCGGCTGCGTCTTCACGCTCTTGGCATGCAGCTCAAGAATGTTCTTACGGCCGGTCAGGTCGGGCAGCTCAACGGGGATGCGGCGGTCAAAACGACCGGGGCGCAGCAGGGCGGGATCAAGGCTATCGGGGCGGTTGGTAGCAGCGAGAACGACAATACCCTTGTGGTTATCGAAGCCGTCCATCTCGGTCAGCAGCTGGTTGAGCGTCTGCTCGCGCTCGTCGTTGCCACTAAAGCCGCCGCCATCGCGCTTCTTGCCGATGGTATCGATCTCATCGATAAAGACGATGCACGGGGCCTTTTCCTTGGCCTGCTTAAACAGATCGCGCACCTTAGCGGCGCCGCGGCCGACGAACATCTCGACGAACTCAGAGCCCGAAATGCTAAAGAACGGCACGCCCGCCTCGCCGGCAACAGCCTTGGCAAGCAGGGTCTTACCGGTACCCGGAGGGCCGACAAGAAGAGCACCGCGCGGCAGCTTGGCGCCGATCTCCTCGTAGCGCTGCGGCTTCTCCAGAAAGTCGACGACCTCCTTGAGGGACTCCTTGGCCTCTTCCTGGCCGGCAACATCCTTAAAGGTCACGCCAACGTCCTTGGAGGCGATCACGCGAGCGCCGGACTTGCCCAGTCCACCGCCGCCAAAACCACCGCCGCCAAAGTTCATCGACGGACCGTCATCACCCATGGCCTTCTTCATGCGGCGGTTGAGCCACCAACCGATGAGGAAGAAAATCGCGATAGGAAGAATGAGGGTGAGCAGGTAGTAGGTCATCAGACCCGAGTTCTTATCGGGAACGACCGACTCCAGAGAAGCACCGGACTCAAGCACGCGATCGGTAAAGCCCGCGTCATTCGGCACGCCAGTCGTCTTGTAGGCGATATTCTCGTCCTCGCCCTTCTTGGTGTAATAAATTGTGTAATCGTCCGTGTTGTACTCGACCTTGTCGACGCTCTTCTTATCGAGCGCTTTGACAAACGTCGAGTAATCGGTCTTCGTAATCTGCTGCGTGTGACCGATGTTGGGGAACAGAACGGTCGAGAGCACGAGGTAGACGACGAAGGCGATGAGCACGTAGAGGATCATATTCCGTCTACGTTTGTTGTCATCCATCTCCATCTGCTTGAACTCCATCTACTGGGGTTGATAATGTTTTCTAGAATACCCAACCCGGACGGCGATAAACCGACGCCGGGCACGAAAGGACAGAGATGGCATCACTGGAAGTCGGCAAGGTTCAAATCTATACGGGCGACGGCAAGGGCAAGACGACGGCTGCGCTGGGGCTCGCGCTGCGCGCCACGGGCTATGGACTTAACGTGCTCATGCTTCAGTTTGCCAAGAAGCTACACTGCGCCGAACATGACGCAGCGCCTCGATTGGGGTTACGCATCGTACAAGCCGACCGCGACACGCCCGAAGCCTGTGCCGCACAGATCATGGAGCTGGCGCGCGAGAAGATTAGCCAGGTCGACGTGCTGATCTTGGATGAGCTGGGAGAAGCCATGCGACGGGGCTTTGTGACGCGCAAAGATGTCGAAGCGTTGATCGCGATGAAACCAACCACCACGGAGCTCGTGCTCACCGGCCGCGGCTTGCTGCCCCTCGCCGACCTTGCCGACCTAGTAACCGAAATGCGCCCCGTCAAACACTACTTCGACGAAGGCCTCCTTGCCCGCCAAGGCATCGAATACTAGTCATTGCGGACGTTCTTGAATGTCTAGTCGTTGGGGACACTCTTTCTTGGGAAAGAGCAAAATCAGGGCCCTAAAACTCACGCCAACCCGACGTGCCATTCGCAACCGTTGCGCGGCCAAGACCAACCGCCCTTACAATTTGATTAACCGTAAGGCCTGATTTCCGCATTTTACAAAGAATCGGCCTACGCTCGGCTGGAGTCATCGCCTTAATGTCGGAAAGAGAAACAGGCAAAGCAATCTCCTTCACGATTTTAAGCACATCATCGTCGAGAACACGAGGACGGGGCTCGGCATCATAAGGCGCGCTCTCTAGTCGCTCATCAAGATAATGCCGATATTCGAGCGATCCGCCCACGAGGTCCAGCACAATGCCAGGATCGCAAAACCCAAACCCATCATAACCATACGCATATGCTCGATAGCTGGACCAGCGATAATTATCGACAGCAGAAACACCCGCCTTAACGGGATTCATATGGATGTAATCAGCGAGCGCAATTGCCTGGATATCGTTCTCAACTGGAATGTTCTTAAACCGATCCTGAAACAAATGCCCGACACGATCGGTTTTATGATTAAAGTATTTGACATACGAGGCAAGGATGCCGCTCATGCAAGATGAGATTCTTCCGTTAGGGTCATCAACCATGAGATGAAAATGGTTCGACATGAGGCACCACGCAGTAACGCCGATACCATTCCCAACAAGCTTATCCTCGAACAGCGTGAGCATCCGATAGCGATCTTCATCGTCTTCGAAGATGCAGATGCTGCCATTACCGCGTGCGATTATATGGTTATAGCCTGTTAACGAAACGACTCTACCCGTTCTTGGCATATCGCCCTCCCATCACAAACCCACCGGGCAACATCTGATAGGCGCGGACGATCTAATTTGCTAAGCCCGTGCTGACAGTTTACAAGGCAAGTCAGGCAGATACTCCGAAAACGGCAAAACAGCTTTACAAGGAGTGTCCCAAAGTGCCGGCAGAAAAGGAACGTCCCCAAGTGCCGGGGAACGTCCCCAAGTGCCGGGTTAGGCGGTGGCGCGACCTAGCCAGTTGCCGCTGTGATGGTAGACGGTGAACATCGAGGCGGTGATTACCCAGGTTACGGGGTAGACCAGCAGCAGATGCTCAAGCGAGGGGTCGAGCGGCATAATCGCGAACACCCACGCCACGCGGAGCACGACCGTGCCGAAGATCGTGAGCATCATAGGCTGCAAGCTCACGCCGCCGCCGCGGATGGAACCCGACGCGTTTTCGATAATCGAGAAGATCGCGTAGAACGGCGCGATGAAATGAAGAATCGTCGTAGTGTAGGCCGAAATCGCGGCATCGTCGATAAACAAACGCGACAACGGACCCGAGAACACAAGCAGCACGGCAGACAGGCCACCAATGAGCATAAACGACAGCACGAGCGACGTGTGGTATCCCTTTCGCATGCGATCGTAATTGCGCGCACCAAAGTTCTGCGCCGAGAACGTGGTAATCGACACGCCAAGCGCCTCGGTCACCATCCAGATAATGCCGTCCAGGCGGCCGGAAAGGCCCCAAGCGGTCGTGACATCGGCTCCAAACGAGTTGACCGACACCTGAATCAAAACGTTGGAGATCGAATACGCCGCAGACTGAACGCCCAGCGGCAAACCGCACGAAAGCATGCTCTTGCAGATACCGGGGTCAATACCGAGCTTTGAGAGCGAAAGACGCCACGCCCCCGGAGCGCGCATCATGCGGATCACAATCATCGTGGCATTGGTGCAGATAGTCAGCGCCACCGCGATGCCGCAGCCCAGTGCTTCCATGTGCAGCACGGCGACAAAGAGAATGTCGAATGCCACGTTGACGAAGCAGCCGGAGGCAATAATGACCGCCGGACCGCGCGTGTCGCCCACGGCGCGCAACAGCGCCGTCCCCATATTGAGCAGCAGCGCTGCAAACATGGCGGCAAAGTAGCAACGGGCATACGCCACACCCTCGGCCAGCAGCTCATGCGGTGTATTCATCAACACAAGCATCGGCTCGACAAACACCATGCCCAGAACGGAAATGACAATGCCGCCCGCCAGCGCGAGCGTCATGGCCGTATGGACCGATCGGCTCAGGCGCTCGTCATCGTGCTGACCAAAATACTGACCGGTAATAACGGCACATCCAGCACCCACACCGACGCAAAAACCAATGCAGAGCTCCGTAAGCACCATTGTGGCCTGAATGCCACCCAGCGCGAGCTTGCCGCCAAACTGACCGACGATATAGGTACCGATAAGCGTGTATGCCTGCTGAAAGAACGAGCTAAAGAAGATGGGGACGCACAGCGACAGCAGCTGCTGCCAAATAACGCCCTGCGTTACATCGATAGCCGTAGATTTCTTAGCCACACGCCCTCCCCACTAGCGTACGTCAAACAACAAAACGGCAATTTAAGAACAAAGCCAATAGCAGCTTAGCACCGACCGGCGTCGACCGATACACCCCGAACCAGAGTCCAGTGCGAAATAATTGCCTAGTGATACAGCCCCGGCTGGTAGTGGTACTCGTTGCTCACATGCGGGCACAGCTGCCAAAAGGCGACAGCACTTGCCGCGGCCACGTTGAGCGAATCGACCCCATGCGCCATCGGAATACGCACGGCGCGATCACAGCCTGCAATGGTCTTGGCGCCCAAGCCAGCACCCTCGGTGCCCATAAAGATTGCCAGGCGGTCAATCTCCTGCAGCGCGGGATCGTCCAATGACACCGAATCATCCGTCAACGCCATGGCGGCACAGGAAAAGCCGGCATCATGCAGCGCCGCCAGCCCGTCATGCGGCCATACGCGTGCCTCGCTGCGAATGCGCGTCCAGGGCACCTGAAACACCGTGCCCATGCTCACGCGGGCCGAGCGACGGTACAGCGGGTCACAGCAAGTGGGGCTCACCAAAATGCCATCGACGTTCAGCGCAGCCGCCGAGCGGAAAATCGCGCCGACGTTGGTGTGGTCGACAATACCCTCGAGCACGCACACGCGCACCGGGCGCCCCCCCGCCGCCTCGACGACGCCGCCCAAGAACTCATCAACCGGAATCTGACGCGGGCGACGGAACGCCGCGAGCGCACCGCGCGTCACGTTAAAGCCCGTCAGCTGCTCCATAAGCTCCATCGAGGCCACGAACACGGGAACTGGGCCCGCACTTTCGCGTACCGCCAGGCGCTCAAACAGCGGCATCATCTGGTCGAGCCAGCGCTCGCCTAAAAGAAAGCTCACCGGCTCGTATCCGGCGCGAACCGCACGCTCGATGACCTTGGCGCTCTCGGCGATAAAAATGCCCTTCTGCGGCTCCAACACGCAGCGCAACTCGCGCTCGGTCAGTCGCACGTAGGCATCGAGCCGCTCGTCCTCGAGCGAATCAATTCGCAGCACCTCAACGGCATCAGTCATAGCAGCCAGCCCGCACCCTTCTTTACAGCACATCTATACCAAACGAGGCGACGCTAAGCGCCGCCCCATGCATTCAAACAACCCGATGATACCGTTCACGCCAGACGATTTACGCCTCGACGCGACGATACGTCACGAACTCATAATCGAGACCCTCGTCACCCTCGCCCGCGGCAATCGTGGCAACACCGCCACGACGCGTAATCTCCCACGCGGGATCGGCATCCAGATCGGGAAAGTACGTATCCACGTCATGCACGCAATGGTTATGCGTAACCTCGGCCTCGACGCAATACGGCAAGAACTGTCGATACACCTCGCCGCCGCCAATCACCCACGCAATGGGCTCATCGGCCACGGCGGCCAAGGCCTCGTCGACGCTATGCACAACGTCGACACCCTCGGCAGCAAAGCTCTCGTCGCGGGTGAGCACGATATTGCGGCGATTCTTGAGCGGTCGCCCGCCGGGAAAACTCAGAAGTGTCTTGCGTCCCATAATGACCGGGCAGCCTTTGGTGCACGCCACAAAATGGCGCATATCGGAGCGATTGGACACGACCATGTCACCCTCGCAACCAATGCCCCAGTCATCGCACACGGCGACAATGGCTGAAAGCTTACACGTCATACGCGTCACCTACACCGCAATGGGGATGTTCTTGACCTGCGGGCCGTGCTCATAGCCCTCGACGATCAGGTCATCGGTCGTAAACGCATAGAAATCATGCACATCCGGGTTGAGCGTTACCTTGGGCGCGGCAAACTGCGGACGCTCGATAAGCTCGCGGACGATATCGACATGGCAGTCGTAAATGTGGGCATCAGCGATCACGTGCAGCAGCTCGCCAGCGATCATATCGACCGACTGCGCGACCATCATCAGCAAAATGGCATACTGGCACACATTCCAGTTGTTCGCGGCCAAAATGTCCTGGCTACGCTGGTTGAGAATCATGTTGAGCGTCGGTTTGTCATCCTGCGGGCGCTGCGTCACGTTATACGTCACGCTGTAGGCGCACGGATACAGGTGCATCTCGGACAGATCGCTAAACACATAGGTGTTCGTCATAATGCGGCGGCTGTACGGCGTGTTCTTAAGGTCGTACAGCACGCGGTCCATCTGGTCAAAGTCACCCTCGGCATAATGGCTCTTCTGGCCAATCTGATACCCGTAGGCCTTACCGATGGAACCGGTCTCGTCGGCCCACTCATCCCAGATATGGCTGTTGAGGTCATGCACGTTATTGGACTTCTTCTGATAGATCCATAGGATCTCGTCCATGGCAGATTTGAGGGCCGTACGACGCAGGGTAAGAGCCGGAAACTCCTCACGCAGGTCGTAGCGGGCCGTGACACCAAAGTTTTTAATGGTATAGGCAGGGGTGCCATCCTCCCACACCGGGCGGACCTTTTGGCCCTCGGTGGTGGTGCCATGGTCCAGAATATCGCGGCACATGGTTACAAACTGTTGATCAGCTTTGCTCATTGACCCTCCTGTCAGTCGTCTATAAGCGAGATTCATTGTAGCCCAGGCGCACGCGGCCCCACAGCCCAAACATAAGCCCTCACTTTCTGACATATGCCAGAAATTCCTTGCGCAATTCTGCGCGTTCGCTATTCTATTGTTGACATATGTCAGATAAGGAGTGCGCATGGCAGGAAGACGCGAAAAACTGCGCCGCGTCGGGATCATCCCCGAATACCGCGGCTTTACCCCTGACGGCCTAGCCAGTGGAGACGCCATCGATATGACGGTCGACGAGCTCGAAGTCCTGCGGCTGTGCGACCTGGAAGGCCTCAATCAGGAGGCCGTCGCCCAGCACATGGGCATTGCCCGCGCCACGGTGGCGGCAATTTGCAGCCGCGCGCATCGCAAGGTGGCAAACGCGCTGGTCAATGGACGGGCGATTGTCATCGAGGGCGGCAATATCGCGTACTCCCCCATTACCACGAAAACGGCCGCATGGCCAGCAAAGGAGGTCGACACCATGAGGGTGGCAACCACGTACGACAACGGCAACATCTTTATGCACTTTGGCCGCAGCGAGCAGTTCAAGATCTACGACATTCAGGACGGCAAGGTGCTCAACGAGCAGGTCGTGGGCACCGGCGGCACCGGCCACGGTGCCCTTGCGGGCCTGCTCGCCAACGGCGGCGTGGACACGCTCATCTGCGGCGGTATCGGCGGTGGCGCCATCAACGCGCTTGCCCAAGCCGGCATCACGGTATACGCAGGTGCCCAGGGCAGCTGCGACGCTTGCGTCGAGGCTCTTATCGCCGGCACGCTCGCACAGAACGGCGAGGCCACGTGCGACTGCCACGGCCATGACCACGCCCACGGCCACGAACATGGCGAGTCCTGTGGCTGCCACGGCCATCATGAGCACGAGGGTCACGAGGGCTGCGGCTGCCACTAACGGCACGGCGCCACGAGCTCGGGGCGCGACGCTGAACGCAACCCAACAATCAAAGCCAACAACAAAGGCCACCCGGTAGCTTCCGAGTGGCCTTTGCCATATCAAGCTGGAATTACAGCCCTATTTCTTATTACGCATCTGCGCTTCCATCTGGCGCAGCAGCTCCATATCGGACTTGGGGCCGCCCGTACCCAGGCCGCCCATGCCGCCCAGACCCATAGCGTCCAGGCCAGGGATATTGGGCATGCGCATTTTCTTGCCCTTCTTACCCTTTTTGCCTTTTTTACCGCCGGCCTGTGCCTGATTGGCCATCGTGCGCATGCGGCCCATCATCTTGTTCATCTCGCCCCACTGTTTCATAAGGCTGTTGACCTCGGTGGGGGTTACGCCGGCGCCCTTGGCGATACGCGCGCGACGCTGACCGTTGATGATGGAGGGACGCAGGCGCTCCTCCTTGGTCATCGACATGATGATGGCCTCGTTCTTATCGAAGATGCCCTCGTCCAGGTTGCCGCCCATCTGGTTGAGCGCGCGCTGGCCACCGGGAAGCATGCCCAGGATACCCTTCATGCCGCCCATCTTTTTGACGGCTTTCATCTGGTCGAGCATATCGTTCATGGTGAAGCCCTCGCGCAGCATACGCTCGGCAGCCTCAAGCTGCTCTGCATCGGCTGCCTCCTGGGCCTTCTCGATAATGCCGACAACATCGCCCATGCCCAGAATGCGCTTGGCCATGCGATCGGGATAGAACGGCTCCAGCGAATCAGGCTTCTCGCCCATGCTCACGAACTTGATGGGTTTGCCGGTCACCTGACGCACCGAAAGTGCGCCACCGCCACGGGCGTCGCCGTCGAGCTTGGAGATGATCACGCCGTCAAAGTCAGTGCGCTCGGCGAAGGTCGAAACGACGTTGACGATGTCCTGGCCGGTCATGGCATCGACGACCATCAGCACCTGGTCGGGCTTGACAGCCTTCTTGATGTCGACGGCCTCCTGCATCATCTGCTCGTCGATCTGAAGACGACCGGCGGTATCGACGATCACCACGTCGCGCAGGTGGTCGACGGCCTCCTGGATGGCACCCTTGGCAATGTCGACCGGGTGCGCGCCGTCACCGCGGAAGACCGGCACGCCGATCTCGCCACCGAGCGTGGCCAGCTGGTCGGCAGCGGCGGGACGATAGACATCGCACGCGGCGAGCAGCGGCGAGCGGCCCTGCTTCTTGAGCAGGTAGGCCAGCTTTACGGCCGCCGTGGTCTTACCGGAGCCCTGAAGGCCCACGAGCATGATGACATTGGGAATGCGGTTGCTAAAGACGAGCTTGCTCTCGGTTGAGCCAAGCATCTCGGTGAGCTCGTCGAGCACGATCTTGACGACGTTTTGCGCCGGCGACAGCGACTCCATGACCTCGGCGGTCATGCAGCGCTCCTTGGTCTTGGCAACGAACTCCTTAACGACCTTAAAGTTGACGTCGGCCTCGAGTAGCGCCATGCGAATATCGCGCATGGCCGAAGTGATATCGGCCTCGGTCAGCTTACCCTTGCCGCGCAGGCGGTCAAATGTGTCGTTGAGGCGATCGCTCAGGGAATCAAACACTGGTTACTCCTTAGTTGGACTCGCCCACCAGGGCGCGGCAGAAATCTTTGGCGTTAAACTCCTGCAGGTCATCGACCTGCTCGCCCACGCCGATGCGCAGGATCGGGAGCTTGAGCTTCTCGGCCACGGCCATGGCGATACCGCCCTTAGCCGTGCCGTCGAGCTTAGTCATGATAATACCGTCCAGGCCCAGCGCCTCGTTAAACTCGAGCGCCTGGTTCAGACCGTTCTGACCAGTGGCGGCATCGATCACAAGCACGACCGAGACCGGCATGGGACCGGCGGCCATATTGGCGGCGCGCTTACGAGTCACATTGACCACCTTAGCGAGCTCGCGCATGAGCTCGGGGCTCGTGTGCAGACGACCAGCGGTATCAATGAGCACCAGGTCGCTGCCGCGCTTATCGGCCTCGTCGAGCACGTCATAGCACACGCTCGCCGGATCGGAACCGCGGTCACGCTTGATAACCGGTACGCCGGCACGCTGACCCCACACATCGAGCTGCTCGATAGCGGCGGCGCGGAAGGTGTCGGCCGAACCGATGACCACGTTCTTGCCGCGGGCGGCCATGGCGCTCGCAATCTTTCCGACCGTGGTGGTCTTGCCGGCGCCGTTGATGCCGACAAACAGCACGCAGCTCGGCGTATCGGAAAACGGGTCGCGCTCAACAGGCACAAAATGGCCCTCGAGCTGCTCAGCCAGGGCGCGGCGAAGCTGCGGGGCGGTCTTAAGGTTCTTCTTGGCGGCGGCGTCACGCAGGTCATCGGAGACCTGAATGGCGACCTCGGCGCCCATGTCACCCATGACGAGGGTGTCCTCAAGATCCTCCCAAAAATCCTCGTCGACCTCACCGCCAAAGTAGAAGACCTCGTTGAGGGCCTCGCGGCTGCGCTCAAGTCCGCGCGAGAGTGCGTCAAAGAATCCCATTATGCATTCACGACCTTTCCGGTTTCGCGATCGAGTTTTTGCGAGACGACGCGACTGACGCCGTCGGCTTGCATCGAGACGCCGTAGAGAACGTCAGCATCCTCCATAGTACGGCGCTGATGCGAGATTACCAAGAGCTGCGTATCGGAACGCAGCACATCGAGGGCGCCGATGAGCTTAGACAGGTTGGCGTCGTCGAGCGCAGCCTCGACCTCGTCCAGCACATAGAACGGCACCGTGCGAGTACGGTATACGGCAAAGAGCAGGGCGAGCGCCGTCAGGCTCTTCTCGCCACCCGACATGAGCATCATCTTGGTGATGCGTTTACCGCGCGGCTGCGCCACGACCTCAATGCCCGTCTCGGCCGGATGCTCGGGGTCGGTCATCTCAAGGTGAGCCTGACCACCCGGGAAGAGCATGGCGAAGATCTCGCGGAAGTTCGCGTCGACCTTCTCAAACGTCACCAGGAACGCCTTGCGCATCTTGCGGTCAATCGCCACGGTGATCTTGGTGAGCGCCTTGCGCGCGCTCTCCAGATCGGCCAGTTGCTCCTCGATGTAATCGGCGCGGCGCTTGAGCTGCTCGTACTCCTCCATGGCAACCTGGTTCACGGGGCCCAGATTGTTGATTTGGCGCACGAGTTGGTTGAGCTCGCGCTCGGCGGCGTCGCGGTCGGTGGGCGCCGGCAGCATGAGCGCTTCCTCGAGCACCGTGGTACCGTCAGCGGTGA
This sequence comes from Collinsella sp., assembly GCA_048428865.1. Taxonomy (GTDB): domain Bacteria; phylum Actinomycetota; class Coriobacteriia; order Coriobacteriales; family Coriobacteriaceae; genus Collinsella. The sequence goes on along the minus strand of DBFOPP010000040.1, from coordinate 81,793 downwards.
TGGCCTTGATGGCAGCCTCGACCTGCACCTCGAGCTTGCCGCGCGCCACCTTGAACTCGTTTTGCGTCGCCGTGGCAGCATCGACCCGCTCCTTGGCGCGGGCGACCTCGGTCTTGGCGTCCTCGATGGTCTTCTTTAGCGATGCCGAGTCCGCCTCCTCAAGCGTTGCCTGATCGCGCAAGCGCGCAGCCCAGTCCGAGGCGCGCTCCAACAGGGCAGAATAGCGCTCGTGCATGGGATCGACGCGAAGGCGCAGCAGCTCAAGCGAGCGCGAGGCCTGGCGTGTTCCGCGGATACGGCGGTCGATGCCTTCCAGGCGATGCTCAAGATCGGGCACGCGGCCCTTCAGCGAACGCAGGCGCTCGCTCGTCTGGGCCAGGCGGACCTTGGCATCGGCGAGCTTGCCGGCTGCCTCGGAATCATCACGGCGCACGCGATCGAGCTCATCATTGGCCTCGGCAATCTGCAAGCCTAAGTCGCTCGCCTGCGCACGGGACTCGTCACGCGAACGAGTGAGCTCGTCCACGCGCGGACGTGCGGCACGAACGGCCTCTGCGGCCTGCTCGCGGCGCTTGGAAATGCGCACGCGCTCGACCTCGGCATTGTTGGCACTCTGCTCCAGGCGGCCGATCTCGGAGAGCAGCGAACGGCGCTCGCCCTCAAGACGGGCAATCTCGCCGGCGGCATCGCCCTCGGCGGCACGCGCCTCCTCGACGGCCGCATTGGCCTCGACGACCTGATCCGACACATGCTCAAACACGGCAGCAAGATCGGGCTCCAGGCCTTCCAGCTCACGGATACGACGCTTGCGCTCCAGAGCGCCCGAAGCCTCGCCGGCATCAAGCCCCACGCGAACCAAGCCGCCGCAGGCAACGCGTGCGCCATCGGGAGTCACGTAGGTCACACCGTCAACTACAGGCGCAGCCAGGGCGGCAGAAAGGTCATCGACCACGTAATAGCCGCCGAGCAATGCCTCGACGACCGGACCGTAGCCCGCACGCACGGACAGACGATCAACAAGACGGGTACCGGCGGCACCCTCGGCAGCCGCTGAGCCACTCACGCTGCGCGCCACCAGCAGCGCCTCGCCCGAGGCCTTCTTTTGGTCCAGGGCAGCGCGACCGGCACGCTCAAGTGCAGCAGCGTTATCGAACAACAGGGCATCGATATCGCCGGCGAGCAGTTGCTCAACCAGGCCCTCAAGCTCACGAGGTGCCTCGAGCACATCGCCCAGACGACCCGAGACATCGTCGCCCAGCGCGCCCACCAGACGGCTTACGAGCGGCGAGCTGTCGGCCATGCGAGCATCAAGCTTCTTTTGGCTGGAAAGCTCCGAGCGCACCTCGGACAGCTTGTTGCGCGCCTCGCTCTCGCGGGCACGCAGGTCCTTGAGGGCAGCCCGTGCCGTCTCGGTGGCCTCGCGCGCATCGCTCTGGGCCTGACGAGCCGCCTCAAGGGCGCTCTCAAGCTCCTCAGCACGGTCGCGGCGGCTATCAAGCGATGCCGTGACCTCCTCGAGCTGTTCATCGATCTGCTCCAGGCGCGAGGCATACATGTTGTCCTCGACCTCGGCGTTGCTCAGCGAGTCCTTCACCTTGGCGAGCTCGAGCGCAGCATTATCGGCAACGCGCTGCACATCGCGCTGTTCGCGCGTGAGCTGCGAAATCTGATTGTCGAGCGCAACGCGACGCTCGTGGAGCTCGGCGGCGGCAGGACCAGCGGCGTCAACGTCCTCCTGGGCCTGCATATGCGCGCCGGTCACTTCCTCGAGCTGAGCACGTGCGTCCTCGAGCTCCTCGACCACGCGACGGCGCTGATGCTCGGAGCTCGAGATCTGGCCACGCATGTCGGACAGGCGCGACACCATGTTATGGCCCTTTTCCTCGAGCAGACGCATGTCTGAGTTAATGCGACCGACCACGTCTTGCATATGGCGGCGCTGCTCGCCCAAGTCGCCCACAAACAGGCCCTTTTCCTCGAGCATAACTTGGAGCTTCTCGAGCTCGCGCTCCTTTTCACCTAAGCGGTATTGCGCAAGCTCAAGCTCGGCAGCGCCCTCCTTAGAGCGGCTCTCAAGGTCGTTCCACTGCGATTGCAGCGAACGCAGCTCGTCAACGGCCAGCATCTGCGTAAGCTCGTTCGCGCGCGAGGACAGCTCTTTGTACTTGCGCGCGCGATCGACCTGACGCTCCAGCGGTCGCAGCTGACGGGCGATTTCCTTGTTGATATCGCGGGCACGGGTCAGGTGCTCGTCCATCGATTTGATCTTTTTGAGCGCACGCTCCTTGCGACGCTTGTGCTTGGAGATGCCGGCGGCCTCCTCAATAAGGGCACGGCGCTCCTCGGGGCGGCTCTGCAAAATGGCATCGAGCTTGCCCTGGCTGATGATGGAATGCGTATCCTTGCCCAGACCCGAGTCGTGCAGGATGTCCTGGATGTCCATCAGGCGGCACGGGCTCGAGTTGATGAGGTACTCGCTTTCGCCCGAGCGATACATACGACGGGTGATGGCGACCTCATCAAAGTCGACGGGCAGCATATGGTCCGAGTTATCGAGCACCAACGTGACCTCGGCAACACCCACCGGCTTGCGCGCCGACGAGCCCGAGAAGATGACGTCCTCCATAGCCTGGCCGCGCAGCTGCTTGGCGCTCTGCTCGCCCAGGACCCAGAGAATCGAGTCGGAGATGTTCGATTTTCCCGAGCCGTTGGGACCGACGATGACGGTCAGGCCCGGCTCAAACGTCATGTGGGCGCGGTCGGCAAACGACTTGAACCCTTTGAGCGTGAGGGACTTGAGATACACGGTTCCTCGCTTAAACAGGCTTCTTGTTCAAAATCACGCCGTTGGTGGTGTAACCCATGCGGTCGAGTGCCTCAAGCGCGGCAGCTCCCTCAGCTTCCTTCTTGGAGGAACCGGTGCCGCGGCCCTGGCGGATACCGTCAATGAGCACCACAGCGGTAAAGGTCGGTGCGTGTGCCGGGCCCTCAGAGCCAACGAGCTTGTACGCCGGGGGCTCGTGGCCGTCGGCCTGCACGCACTCCTGCAAAAACGACTTGGGGTTCGCAGGATGCTCGGCACGCTCGGAGGCCAGGTGCGGCTTAAGCGTACGGTGGATAAAGTCCGCCGCAACGTCCCAGCCGGCATCCAGATACAGCGCGCCCACAAGCGACTCGTAAACGTTCTCGAGCGCCGAATGCAGGCCGCGCGCGCCCGTGCCGGTCTCGGAGGCACCAAAGATGATGATGTCGTCGATGCCCAGCTCATGGGACACCTCGGACAGCGTGGCACCCGAGACGAGCGACACCTTCAGGCGCGTAAGCTTGCCCTCGTCAAACTCCGGATAGGACTCAAAGAGCGAGCGGGCAACCACGGCGCCCAAAATGGAATCGCCCAAAAACTCAAGGCGCTCATAGCTCGCCGAGACGGGCTGACCTTCCACGGCAGAGGGGTGCGTGAGCGCCGCGCGCAGCAGCACCTTGTTATTGAACTCGTGGCCCAGGATTTCCTGGGCGCGCGCGAGTCGTTGAGATAAAGCCAAGACTTAGGCCTCCTTGGCGTTTTCAATAGCGTCGACAGCGTCGGCGACAGAGTTGAGCGACAGCAGGGTCTCGTCATCGATCTCGAGGTCGAACTCGTCCTCGATGGCCGTCACCAGCTGCAGACGCTCGAGCGAATCGGCATCGAGATCGTCAAAGGTAGTCTCGTCGCTAATGTCGGCGACATCGACGCCCAGAACGTCAGCGGCGACTTCGGCGATCTTATCGAAGATTTCTGAGCGGTCCATAGCGCTTCCTCTCGTATTGCGTGAACAACAACGCGCTGGCGCCGCAAGTGCAGCACCAAGACACGGTTTTGATTCTACCCCACGACGAAGGCCGCGAGGCACATAACAGCGCTCTAACTCGCTCCTACAAAACGATGCCGTCCATAGAGTTGGCGACGTTCTCGACCAGCCCGGCGCGCACGGCCTCCGCCGCGGCGAGCGTACCGTTTTTGACAGCCTCGACCGAGGTGGCACCGTGGCCGATCAGCACCACGCCACGCAGGCCCAGCAGAATGGCGCCGCCCTTAGCATCGCCCGAGAGCTTTGCCTTGATCTCGCGCATCTGCTTTTTGATGAGCAGCGCGGCAATCTTGGTGCCAAGCGAAGCCATAAAAGCACCCTTGAGCTCTTGCAGCAAAAACTTAGCGGCGCCCTCGGTTGCCTTGAGCGCGATGTTGCCCGACATGCCATCGGCAACGACGACGTCAAAGTTACCCGAGGTCAGGTCGGTGCCCTCGCAGTTGCCCACAAAGCCGGGAACGGCGGCCTTCATGGCAGGGAAGCAGGACTTGGTAAAGATGGAGCCCTTCTCATCCTCGGTGCCGTTGCCGAGCAGACCGACGCGGGGATGCTCAATGCCCAAGACGACGCGCGCATAGGCGCTACCCATCTGGGCAAAACGCACCATGTCGTCGACCTCGACATCGGGGTTGGCGCCCATGTCGCACAGGACCGTCAGGCCGCCGGCGCGGTTGGGCAGTGCATTGGTAAGGCACGGACGTACCGGTTGCTTCTTGCCCTCGGCCTGATACCTAAACGGCGTCACGTAGGCGGTAGCGGCAGCGGTCATGGCGCCGGTGGAGCCGGCAGAGAAGAACGCATCCGCGTTACCCTTCTTAATGGCTCGGCAGGCAAGCACGATCGAGGACTTGCGCTTGGTCATCACGGCTCGAATGGGATCGTCATCCATGGCGATGACATCGGGCGCCTCCAAGGCCTCAACGCGAGCGTGAGCCGCGGCAAAGGGGTTCACGATCTCTGCAGGACCGACGGCCAGGACCTCGATATCGGGATCCGCCGCAAGCGCCGCCTCGATACCGTCGAGGACGACCTGAGGCTTCTCGTCTCCGCCCACAACGTCTACACAAACGCGAACGTTACTCATATACATACTCCTTATACAAAAATGGCCGACTCATTGAGCCGGCCATTGTGGTTCCAGTTGGAACGGCATCGCATCCAGAGTATACCGTTACTCGGTAACGATAACCTCGCGGTCCTTGTAGAAACCGCAGCTGGGGCACACGTGGTGCGGGAGCTTGACAGCGCCGCAACGGGGGCACGTGGACTGAGCCGCAGCCGAGATCTTCATGTTGGCGGAACGGCGGGTGTGAGTGCGGATACGACCCTGCTTTTGTTTAGGTACGGGCATAGTGACCTTCCTTATGAACTATCCAGTGTGGCGATTACGCGCAAGTAGCGATACTACCACAGTTTTACTCGTCAAGCTTGAGATTCTTCAATGCTGCAAATGGATTTTCCGTGGCAGCGGCCCATTCGGCCTCTGCTTGAGCGGCGCAATCGCATTGCTCGACGTTGAGATTGATGCCGCATGTGGGGCACAGGCCGCGACAATCGGGCTTGCACAGGACAACGAACGGCGTGTCCATGACGACCGCGTCGTTGATGGGCTCACCCAGATCGACGATGCGATCCTCGCCCAGTAACTCGTAGCCGTCCTCGTAAGCCTCGGGGTCCTCGGGCTCGTTAAAGAGATAGAATTCCTCAATCTCACCGGCAATATCAAACGAAGCGGGCTCAAGGCAACGGTCGCACTCACCGGTTGCGTGCGCGCGGACCATACCCGTAAGCAGGACACCGGTGCCGGCATTGGTAAAGACCACGTCGTAGTCAATTCCGTCCTGCAGCTGGTACTCCTTCTCGCCCACCGTATAGGTGGCGACATCGACCTTGCCAGTCAGCGGATACGAGTCTCCGGGAAACTCGAGCTGCTCGGAAAGATCGACGGTAACGCTCGGGAACTCAGCCATTACCACTGACCATTCTGCTGGGCGGCACCCTCGTTGAGCTGCTGACGGCAACGGGTGACGGTGCCGGTCAGGCTCTTGAGGTTCTCCTCGAGGTGCGTAAAGACCTGCTCAGCGTAATCTTCGGCGGCATAGCGCGTCTCGCGCTCATACTGCTGGGCACGGTCGCGAATGTCATCGGCTTGCTGCTGCGCTAAGCGGACAATCTCCTGCTCACCGGCAATGGTGAGGGCCTGCTGCTGAGCATCGGCGATGATGGAATCGGCCTGAGCGGCGGCGGAGGCCATAAGCTCCTCGCGCTCCTTGAGGATACGGCGGGACTTCTGCCATTCCTCGGGATAGCTCATGCGGATCTCGTCGAGGATGTTAAAGAAGACGTCGGCATCGATAACCTTCATCTGGGCGTTCTTGCCGAACGGCGTCTTAGCCTCTTCGATGAGCCCCTCGAGCTCGTCGACAAGACTCACAATCCTGTCGCCAGGAAAATTCTCGCCCGGCATCCGGTCTCCTTTCATAGGTAACAAATCATCGTGTTAGTTTACCACATGCCACCAGGCATTAAAAAACGTCACGAAAAGCGATGTTTAAGCGCCTTGACCACATTGGGCGGAACAAAATTAGAGACGTCGCTATCGAGCGAGGCAATCTGGCGAACCACCGAGCTCGAGATATAGCCGTACTGCGGCGCACTCATGACAAAGATGGACTCCAGCTCGCTATCCAGGCGGTAGTTGAGGTCGGCCTGCTGCAGCTCGTACTCAAAGTCGGTCATGGCACGCAGGCCCTTGACCACGGCTCCTGCTCCCTGTTCGCGGGCAAAATCGACCAAGAGACCGGTGAAGGGCAGCACCTCGACGCCATCAATATCACCGAGCGCCTCACGGGCCAGCGTCACGCGCTCGTCGAGCATAAACGTGGTGCCCACGCCGTTTTTTCCCTGCGACTCGGCAACGGCCACGATCACGCTGGGGAAAATGCGGCGGGCGCGGCGGATGACGTCGATATGGCCAAACGTGATGGGATCGAAGGTGCCCGGAACGATTACGCGGTTAATGGTGTCACTCATGGGCGTCCTCCAAAGGCGCATCCTCGTCATGGTCGCCGTCGTCGGCGTTGTCGGCCTCGTTCGTGGCCGACCAGCGCAGCAAGTCAACCGAAGTTATGCCGTAGCGCTTCTCGCGCACGGTCTCAAAACCGGTCGGGCGAGCGCCCGTATCGGCCGCGGCGTGCTCAAAGAGCGCGTAGGCGCCCGGCGCCAGCAAGCCCTGCTGAGCCAGGTTTTGCAGCAGCTCCTCGACCGGCTCGGCACCAAAAGCATAGGGTGGGTCGAGCAGGACCAGGTCAAAGGGACCGCCCGGCACGCGGCCGCGCGAGGCGCTCGCTAGCACATCACCCGTCACCACACGCCAGCGCGCACGGTCACGGCAGAGCGACTCGATATTCTTGGTAATCAGACGAGCAGCGTTGCGATCGATCTCGAACGTGGTGAGCGAGCGGGCACCACGCGAGAGCATCTCGATGCCCAAGGCGCCGGAGCCGCCAAAGGCATCCAGCACGCGGACCTCGTCCAGATCGAAGTCGAATGCCGACATGACCATAGATGCGCACGCCTCGCGCACGCGATCGGTCGTGGGACGGGTGACATCGCGACCACGGGGCTCCTCGATCTTACGACCGCGCCATTCACCGCCGATGATTCTCATCCTCCGCTGACCTCCTTAAAGATGTGTCGATACCGCATGGCGACTGCATCGCGCAAGGGACGCGTCGCCACGGAGTCAAGGTTGCAAGCATACCGCAAGAGGTCGACCGCGTCCAAATGGGCCCACTCGATCAATTCTTCGTCGGCATCGAGGTCAACAAAGCGCAAGGTCACGCCGCCATGCTGGCGGTAACCCAAGATTTCACCCTCGTGGCGCAGACGCAGGTCCATCTGGGCGAGCGTAAAGCCGTCCGAGGTCTTCTCGAGCGACTGGAGGCGGTCTTGTGCCGCCGACGCGCCGCCGTTGCCCTTTGAATGCGTCATGACCAGGCACGTTCCCGACACGCTGCCGCGTCCTACGCGCCCGCGAAGCTGGTGCAAGGCCGCCAACCCAAAGCGCTCGCCATTCTCGATGACCATGACGGTGGCGTTGGGCACGTCGACGCCCACCTCGACGACCGTGGTCGATACGAGCACGTCGATCTCGCCGCGCTTGAAGGCATCGATGACCCGGTCCTTCTCCCCCGCCGGCATACGGCCATGAAGACGCTCGATGGTAAGCCCCGGTAACGCCAGACGAAGGTGATCGAGCTCGGTCGCCGTGTCATGCAACGGCACGGGCACGGTCACGCGGCCTTCGTCGTCGCGAGCGATGCCGGGGACGTCTTCGAGCTCATCGGCCGAATCGCTCGGCTCCACGAGCGGACAAATCACGTAGGCTTGCTGCCCCTTTTCGTGCGCCTCGCAAATGGCGCCATAGGCCAGGTCGCGACTCGACTCGGTGAGAACGCGCGTCGTCACGCCGGCACCCGGAACGGGACGATGGCGGATGATGCTCGTATCCAGGTCGCCGTACACCGAAAGCGCCAGCGTGCGCGGGATCGGCGTGGCAGTCATGACCAACAAGTCGGCACCCGGGCCTTTTGCGCGTAGAGCGTTACGCTGGCCCACGCCAAAGCGGTGCTGCTCGTCGATCACCACAAGCGACAAATGCTTGAACGTGACGTTCTCCGAAAGCACCGCATGGGTACCAAAGAGCACGTCGAGCTCGCCAGACTGGAGCCGCGTATGAATCTGTTCACGCTCGGCCGCCGGCGTGGCACCTGTCAGGAGCGCCCAGGTCATGCCAGCCTGCGAGAGCAAGGGGCCGGTCTTATCGGCGTATTGACGCGCCAGCACGCCCGTGGGCGCCATAACGCAGGCCTGAGTACCGCTATCGGCCGCAACTGCCAGTGCGCAGGCGGCAACGGCGGTCTTACCGGTCCCGACGTCGCCCAGCAGCAGACGGTTCATCACGCGACCGCCATCGCACATGTCGTGCAGGATGTCTTGAAATGCAGCCTCCTGCTCATCGCTCAACGAAAACGGCAGGGCCTGTTTAAGCGCAGCAAAATGCTCGCCCGCGGCATGCGCATAAGGCACTACGTCGACCATACCGCCATCGTTGCGCAGACGCAGCGCGAGCTGCAAGCAGAGACACTCCTCGTAGGCAAGACGCCGGCGTGCGATGTCGCGCTCGGCCATGCTCGAGGGAAAGTGGATCGAGCGCAACGCACGGGCATTACTCATGAGCTTCCGCTTTGCGCGCAGCGGCGCGGGAATGGGATCGAACGGATTGGCGACCACTTCGAGCGCACCGCTCACGATACGGCGCATCCATGCCTGACTCACGCCGTCACTTACGTAGTGGACCGGCAAAATGGTACCAGCGGCGCGCCCGTCCTCGAGCTTTTCAAAGTGGGGCGAGGCCATCTGCTTAAAACCGTAGGCAAACTCGACCTTGCCCATCACAGCCAGGCGGTCGCCCTGCTTAAGCTGTTGGGCAATCCAAGGCTGACGGAAAAAGGCAACCTGCAGCACGCCCGTCTCGTCCACGAGCGAGACCTCGGTCACCTGCATACGTGGACGGGGCTGCTTTTGGACAATACGATCGACGGTGGCGATGATGGTGCACACGGTACCGATGGGCGCCATCTCGATGGACCACGAGCGAGTGAAGTCCAGGTAGCGATGAGGAATATGGAGGAGGAGGTCCCCCACCGTCCGAATTCCCAGACGGCGAAGGGCCTCCTCACGTTTACCCGAAACAAATTTGAGTCGCGCGATATCCTCGTCGAGCGCATTGCTCTGGGCAAAGCGCTCCGAGACGCGCGGCACGGAGCACAGCTCGGACATAGGCAGAGCCTACTCGATCGAGAAGATCACGGGATAGAGCGGCTGCTCGCCACGATGGGCATCGATCTCCAGATCGGGCTGAGCCTCCTCGATAGCGTCGACGATCTCCTGGAAGGCCTCATCGGACAGTTCCTCGCCGGCCAGAATCGTCAACGCGTCGCCCTCCTCTTCCTCCTGCATACGGTTGATGCAGTCGAGCGTGACCTGCTTCACGTCGGAGCCGACCACATCGATGGAGCCGGCGATGATGCCCATGACGTCACCGGAGTGAATCGGCGAGCCGTCAGAAGCGCTGGAGTCGCGAACGGCGCGGGTGACCTCGCCATCGCGGACCTCGCTGATGGCATCGACCATAGCGGCAACAGCATCCTCGAGCTCGGAATCGGGCAGGACCGCGAACAGCGCGGAGAAGGCCTGCGGGACGGTCTTGGTGGGAACGACGGCAACCTTCTTGTCGGTGCAGGCGGAGGCAGCGGCCTCGGCAGCCATGCGGATGTTGCCGTTGTTGGGCAGGATGATGACCGAGGTCGCGTTGACCTGGTCGACGGCGCCCAGCAAGTCGGCGGTCGAGGGGTTCATGGTCTGGCCACCCGACACGATCACATCGACGCCGAGGGACTTGAGGATGTCGGCCTCGCCGGAACCGGCGGCAACGGCGACAAAACCCAGCGCCTTGGCGGGCTCGGCGGCCTTCTCCTGGTCCTCGTGGATCTTAGCGGTACGGTCGTGGGCCTCCATCTCCATGTTGTGGATAAAGACCTCATAGATCTGACCGAGCTGAAGCATGTGCTCGAGCACCAGGTTGGGGGTGTTGGAGTGCACGTGGATCTTGTAGTCGGGATAGGCACCAACGAGCAGCTCACAGTCGCCCATAGAGCCCAGGAACTTCAGACACTCGTCCTCGTCAAACGGGGCATCGGCCTTAAAGAGGAACTCGTTGCAGTAGCGGAACTCCGAGCCCTCCCAGTCGTCGTTGGCCTCGATCTCCACGCGGTCAAGAGCGGCGTCACGGGCAGAGCCAGCGGAATCGAACGTAGCGGAGAAATCCTCGACCACGGTGCTGCGGCCAAGGGCAGCGGCAACAAAGTTCTCCAAGAAGATGGCAAAGCCAAAGGCGCCGGAGTCGACCACGCCGTTCTCCTTGAGGACGGGCAGCAGGTCGGGCGTGCGGGCGACGGACTGGTAGGCCTCGACGACGATGGCGTCGAGAGCATCCTCGGCAGAGAACTTCTTCTTCTCGCACTCGTCTGCCTTCGTCGAAACATCACGCAGGACCGTGAGGATTGTGCCCTCGATGGGCTTACGAACAGCCTGGAAGGCAACCTTGACGGCGCGACGGAAGGCGAAGGCGATATTGGCGGACGTAATGGGCTCATCGACAGAGACAAGGCCCTCGGCCACGCCGCGCAAGATCTGCGAGGTGATGACGCCGGAGTTGCCGCGGGCGCCCATCAGGGAGCCGTGGGTGATGGCGCCAGCAATGGCCTCCATGTCGGCATCGGCGGGAAGGGCGGAAAGCTCCTTGGTCACCGAGGCGAGCGTGAGCGACATGTTGGTGCCGGTGTCACCGTCGGGTACGGGGAAGACGTTGAGCTTGTTGATCTCCTCGGCCTTTTCGGAAACGGCAGCCGCAGCGATCGGAAAACAGGTGCGAATGGTCTTTGCAATCATGAGTGGTGAAATCTCCGTATTCGGATGCTAGTTCAGACGGCTCTTGAGCGCGTCGATGTGAATGCCGATCTTAAGGCTGGCGGGATCGATCTGGGCGATCTCCTGCAGGGTGAAGGCGACGGAGCTCGAAAGATTGTGGCAGACGGACTTCATGTTGACGCCGTTCTCGAGCACGACGTGAAGGTCGACCGTGAGGCCGTTCTCGTCGGCGGAAACAAGCACGCCCTTACGGAGGCGCTGGCCGGCAAGCAAGCGCACGCTCTCGGCGCCCTGGAGCTGTTCGGCCATACCGACGACGCCATAGCACGTCATTGCGGCATAACCGGCAATATCGGCAATAACGTCGTTCGAGACGCTCAGGCTGCCGTTAATGGTCTCAGACACAAGAATCTCCTTTTCTGGTGCTCGCGGCACCATGTCGTGGGAGCAATCATTCCAACATTCTACAACGACCGCGCCATGTTGAGGTGGCGGGGTTAGCGATTACATCCTCGACACGAAATGTTGATACGGTAACGTTCGCCACAGGCGATCGCGGCATGAAAAAACCCGCCGCATAAGCGACGGGTTTTACAACCTGGCTCCCCGGGTAGGACTCGAACCTACAACAGCGCGGTTAACAGCCGCGTGCTCTACCATTGAGCTACCGAGGAATTTAAAAGCCCAGCGAAATGGGCTGAGAAATTCTGGCTCCCCGGGTAGGACTCGAACCTACAACAGCGCGGTTAACAGCCGCGTGCTCTACCATTGAGCTACCGAGGAATAGGTGCGTGCTCTCAAGCAACGAAGTTTATTATACGGACGATTGGACGAAGGGCAAGAACTTTTTTAAGAAATTTTCCGACCTAGTCATTGGGGACGTTCTTAAACGACTAGTCATTCAAGAACGTCCCCAATGACTACGTGAAAGCGCCCCCAGGCGGATGTGCCTGAGGGCGCTTCTTGCTTGACTAGCTTTCGATGTAGTCCTTGAGCTTGCTGCTGCGGCTCGGGTGGCGGAGCTTGGCCAGGGTCTTGGACTCGATCTGGCGGATACGCTCGCGCGTGACGCCAAACTCGCGACCGACTTCCTCGAGCGTGCGGGGATGTCCGTCGACAAGGCCAAAGCGCAGCTCGATAACCTTGCGCTCGCGATCGGCAAGCGAATCGAGCACCTGGGTGAGCTGCTCCTGCAGCATGGAGAAGCTGGCGGCATCGGGCGGAACGATAGCCTGGGAGTCCTCGATGAAGTCGCCCAGCTGGGAATCCTCTTCCTCGCCAATCGGGGTCTCGAGCGACACGGGCTCCTGCGAAATCTTCTGGATCTCGCGGACGCGGTCGGCGCTCATGTCCATCTCGGCACCGATTTCCTCGGGAGTCGGGTCGCGACCCAGGTCCTGGAGGAGCTGGCGCTGCACGCGGACGAGCTTGTTGATGGTCTCGACCATGTGCACGGGAATACGGATGGTACGGGCCTGGTCGGCAATAGCGCGCGTAATGGCCTGACGGATCCACCACGTGGCGTACGTGGAGAACTTGAAGCCCTTCTGGTAGTCGAACTTCTCGACGGCGCGGATCAGACCGAGGTTGCCCTCCTGGATCAGATCCAGGAACAGCATGCCACGGCCGACATAGCGCTTGGCGATGGAGACGACCAGACGCAGGTTTGCGCTGATGAGCGCCTGCTTGGCCTCAAGACCAACGTTCTCGATACGTGTAAGACGACGCATCTCGGCGCGGGTGAGCTCGATCTCGCCTGCATCGGCAGCCTCGAGCTTCTCGGTAGCCTCGAGACCGGCCTCGATCTTCATGGCCAGATCGACCTCTTCAGATGCGGTCAGCAGGTCGACCTTACCGATCTCCTTGAGGTACATACGAACCGGGTCGCCGGTCAGCATCACCGTGGAGGCATCGATGCCGCGCACGCGCGAGCGCGAACGAGACGTGCGCACGGTGCGCTTCTTCTTGCTCTTGGAAGAGCCCATCTCGGCATCGGCCTGGCGGGCCATCTTAAGCTCGTGATCGTCAAGCGAGCCGGAATCGTGCTCGTCATCGTCGAAATCGTCGGTATCGTTATCGTCATCGTCGACGTCCATCGGGGCGTCGTCGTTTCCGCTCGCGGAGATAATCTGGATGCCGCTGTTGCGCAGCGCGGAATACACCGCGTTGAGCTGCTCATCAGTAACATCGATATCCTTCAGGGCGACCTGAATCTCGTCCTCGGTTACCGAATTCCTGTTTGAGCCGTTGCCCATGAGCTTTGCAACGTAGGATTCCAGCCCAGTACCCGTGCTCTCAGTCTTTTTTGGCACAGATTCTCCCTTCGTAGTCCACAGGACTCAATACTTTAGCACACACGTAGACCTCTATACCCAAAATAAAGACAGGATATAGGCGAGAATACGCTGGTTGACCACAACATCTAGACCTGATCGGCACCTGCGGTCTCCAAACCGATCAAACGGAACGGGTCGGCCACGCCACCGATCGACTTTTGGAGCTCGCGCTGGCGCTGTGAATCTTGCACCGCCTGCATCGTCAGCACGCGACGAGCCTCATCGTCGAGTGAACGGTCCTGACGCAACTTGGCCTGCGCGGCTCGCATGCGACGTTTGATGGTGTAGAGCTCGAGCGTATCGAGCATAAAGACGATGTTCGTCTCAGTCGGGTGCTTACTCGTTGCCGAGATGCGCCCGGCGCTGACAAGCGATGCCGCCTCGGGACACACCGCGCGCGCCGCATCCATGCATGCCGCAGGATCGGTTCCCGGCGGCGTCGCCAGCACGGCCCACGCAATGGACTCGTGACGCGGGTCAACCCACTCGATAGAACAAATGCGATCGGCATACGTGCGGAACAGATCGGGGTAGCTCGTGAGCATCGTCAGCAGCTCGCGCTCCCCCGCCAGGGATTTCCGCTCCAGATCGGTCAAAACAATCGGCATCGACGGAGCTGCCGCCGCACTTGAGCTATCGGCAACGGGTGCCGCGCTTTCCATCCCCGCTGGCACATCGATTGGCGGCAGATCCTCGTCGACCTCCACCGGCGCTGCCCCATAGGCATCAAGCGGAACGTAGTCGTACGGGTCCTCCTCGACCGGTGCGGACACCGGCGGCGTCGCGCCCGCGGCCCAGGCACCGCGACCGGCACTGCGCGCACCGGCCGCACCGCCGCCCGAACTTCGTCCCTGTGAACCGCCCGCGCGCTCGGCTTGCGCGCGTTGACGTTCGTAGCTCTGCTCACGACGTCGCTCCGCATCCTCACGCTTGGCGACATCGCGAAACACACGGCCCGAACTCGCGCGCACGGTCTCCAGGTCCAAACCCAGCAGATCGGCAATCTGGATAAAGTACGTGTCAATCATATAGCTGTCGCGCAGCGGATAGATGAGCGTCAGCGCATCCTCGAGCGCTTTAGCGCGACCGCCCGGTGTGGTAATGTCGCTCGACTCCTGTAGCGAACGGTACACAAAGTCCATGAGGGGCTCGGCGGCATCGATGCGCGCTTGCAGTGCCTCGCCACCATGCGCCGTGATGAACTCCATGGGGTCGTTGCCGTCGGGAAGCACCACGCAGCGAAGATCCATCGAATCCTGCTCGATAAACTGAATCGCGCGACGGGCAGCCTTTTGACCGGCAGCGTCGCCATCGAACATATATACAATGCGCTTGGCAAAACGAGTGAGTGTCTTAACGTGATGTTCCGTCAGCGCCGTGCCCAGCGTGGCGACAACGTTTTTGATCCCTGCCTCCCAGCAGGCGATGCAGTCGGTATAGCCTTCCACCACGATGGCGGTATCCTGCGCGACGATAAACTCCTTGGCCCAGTTAAAGCCATAGAGGTTTCGTTTTTTATGAAACACGCTCGTCTCGGCGGTGTTGAGGTACTTGGGCTGACCATCGCCCATGATGCGCCCGCCAAAGGCGATATTGTGACCCTGCTCATCAAAGATGGGAAACATCACGCGGTCGTAAAAACGGTCCGCGAGCTGCCCGCGCCCGCGGCTCACGGCCACATTGGCGTCAATCATCTCCTGCGGGGTAAAGCCCGCCTGCGACAGATGCGACACCAGCGCGTTGCGACCCGGCGCAAAGCCCAGGCAGTAGCGGCGACAGACGTCGCCGCCCATACCGCGGCTGGCGAAGTACTCGCGCGGACGGCTGTCCTTACCGCGCATAAGCATGGTGTGGTAGAACTGAGCCGTCTCGGCGCACAGGTCATAGATGCGGGCACGTTTGGTGCCTCGATCGCGCTGCGCACCGGTATCGTGCAGTTCAATGCCCGCACGGTCGGCCAAATAACGGATCGACTCGGGAAAACTCAGGTTCTCGCGCTTCATGATATAGGTGAAGACGTCGCCGCCCTCGCCGCAGCCAAAGCAGTGCCACACCTGCGTAGAAGGGATAATGTGAAACGATGGGGTCTTTTCGCCATGAAACGGGCAGCAGCCCCAAAACTCATGGCCGCGGGGCTTGAGCTCAACCGTTTCCTGCACGATGGCAACCAGGTCCGATGCCGCGCGTACCTGATCTTTTTCCTCATCGCTAATCACGGATACTCACCCCCTGCTCGCCCAAGTTATGACGGATATCGTCGATATTACCCTCGACGGTCGCGATCAACTCGTCCAGGGAATCGAACACGCGAGACGGACGCAGCCAGCGCGTAAACGCCAGCGACACCGAGGCGCCATACAGGTCGCCCGCATAGCCGATCAAGTTGGCCTCGAGATGCGCCGAGGCGGCATCATCGGCATAGGTCGGCGGCAGGCCAACGTTAACGGCAGCAGGCCATACGGTATCGTCGACCAGCACCAGACCCTCATAGACGCCATCGGCAGGCACTTGGATGCCGTCGGGAACCTGGATGTTTGCCGTGGGAAAGCCCATGTCGGAGCCCTCGTGACGGCCAGCCGCCACAACGCCGCGCAGCATATAGGGACGGCCGAGAAGCTCGGCAGCCAGCTCCACATGACCCTGGCCCAGCTCATGGCGGATGCGCGTGGCGCAGATGGTCTGCCCGTTAACGCAGAGCAGGTCGTGACCGTAAACGTCAACCCCACGCTCAGTGCCCCAGGCGCGCATCTCGGCAACGCCCGAAGCGCCGCCGCGGCCGAGCCTAAAATCGCTACCTACACGAATGGAGCGAATGTCGACAACGCGCGACAACAGCGCCAGAAACCCGACATGGTCGAGTGCCGCCACGGCGGACGTAAAGGGAACGGCCACCACCGCATCGACCCCGGTTTGAACCAGGGCATGCAGGCGGTCGGCCGTCGTCATCAATTTTTGGGCGGGCGACGGACTCACCACGACGTCCGGATCAGGATCGAAGGTGACCACGACCGCTTTGCTGCCGTGATCATGTGCATCGCGAATAACCGCTTCGATCAGCTCTTGGTGCCCACGATGCACGCCATCAAACACGCCAATGGCGATCGACGCGGCACCCAAGAACTCGCACCCATCAAATGCATCGGCAGAAACGATACGGGCCTCATCCAACTCACCCGCGAAAAAGATACGCGCGAGCTCGCGGGGCGCCAGCATCATCGAACACCGCCGATCGCCTGCGGAAAGACGTGCTCCATCACAAAGCGGCCGCCCTCGATTCGAGCGAGCGCCTTCAATCCCCCATCGAGCACGAGCGCGAACGGCGCCTTCGCCGTATCGAAATCCGCAAGCGCGCATTCAACGGGAATGCGACGACCACAAAGCAGGTCGTCTGCAAGATTACCCGGCAAATCGACACGCGTGGCACCAAGGGCGGCGATAGGATCCAGAGCGAAGCCGGCAGCGGACTCGGCAGAGAGCTCCTCTACCGCATGGCAGGCGCCAATGGAAACCACGCCGGAGGCCGTACGGCGCAGCGCGGAAATATGCGCAGCACTATCGCAGGCGCGACCCAGATCGCGAGCGAGCGCGCGAATGTAGGTGCCCTTGCTTACCGAAAACGCAACGGTCCAGACGCACGTATCGCCCTCGCCGCTCACGGCGATCAGGTCGGCGGCATAGACCTCGACGGGGCGCGGAGGCAAGTCTACCGCATTGCCCTCGCGAGCACTCTTATAGGCGCGAACGCCATTGACCGAGATGGCCGAAAACGCTGGCGGCACCTGCATCTGCGGGCCAAGCATAGCGGCCAGCTGCTCACGGGCGTAAGCGAGATCGCGCAGCTCGGGGGCAACGGGCACCGTGCGGACGGCCTCGCCCTCCGCGTCATCGGTATTGGTCTCGACACCAAACGAAATGTCGGCGACATAGCTTTTGGTATCGAGGGTTAGCATGCCCAGCAGACGGGTCGCCTGGCCCACGCCCACCACCATGACACCCGAGGCCATGGGGTCGAGCGTACCGGCATGGCCGACGCGTCGCTCATGGAGGGCGCGTCGGCACTGCGATACCACGTCGTGGGACGTACAGCCCACCGGCTTATCGACGGCGAGCAGCATATTCAATTGAGAAGGCGTACGACGAGCCATGTACCATCCAAAATGTTAGAGCTCGACGGTCACCGAAGCGGGATCCTCCCCTACCAGCTCGGCCAGCATGGGAAGTGCCACGGCGAGCGTCTCGCGAATCGTTCCGTTGTTGGAAAAGCCGGCGGCGGCATGATGCCCGCCACCGCCAAAGTTGGCAGCGATCTCGGACACATCGAGGTCACCTTTGGAGCGCAGGTTGCCGCGCACCTTGGTATCGCCGTCGATGCCCTTTAGGAACAGACAGACCTCAACGCCCATCACCGAACGCACCACATCGACCAGGCCATCGCACTCGTCCGAAGTGACGCCGCAGGCCTCGAGGTCGCTCTGATACGCATAGCTATATGCCACGCGACCGTGGGCCACGGTCTTGATGCGGCCCATAACGATGGACTTAAGATGCAAGAACTCTACGCGCATGCTCTGGTAGACCTCGAGCGCAACACGCGCGGGATCGGCACCGTGCGCGACCAGGCGCGAGGCGGCATGGAACGCAGCGGCATCGGCGTTTTGGTACTGAAAACGACCGGTATCGGTCACCAGGCCGCACAGCAGGCAGGTCGCGACACCGTTGCGAGCCACAATGCCGCAATTGTCCAAAAAGCGGTCGATGATCATGGCGCAGGCCGCGGCGCCGACGCACCTCAGGCTCAGCTCGGCAAATTCCTCGCGCGCCGGATGGTGATCGAAGCACACCACATGCGACGAGCGGCGGAGCACCTCGGCGGAGTTGTTCAGACGCTCGACGACCGGCACGTCCACCGAGATGAACAGATCCGGATTGCCGGTATACGCAGATGCCGGCACCAGACGGTCGGCGCCCTCCATAAAGCGGTAGATGCGCGGAACCGGGTCATCGTCTGCCAGCAGCAGGGCAATGTCCTTGTTGGGGAAAAACTTCATAAGCGATAAGCCCAGACCCAGCACGGAGCCCAGGGCGTCACCATCGGGAGACGTATGTCCCGAAATCGCAATGGAGGACGCACCCTCGATGAGCTCGAGGATGCGTCGCTGAATATCTGCAGACTCGCACGATGCGAGGTCGGCGGAATTACTCATCTAAAGCTGCCTCCTGGGCGGCATCCGCTATTGGATAGCCGTCCTCGTCCTTTTCGATCGCAAGCGTGGCGGGAACGTTTTCCAGCGCACGCGTGATGCGCTCGGCCTCATCGGTCGAGCGATCGATGCGAAAATCGAGCTCGGGCGTGACGCGCCAATCGAGCGAGCGGGCCAACAGGCTACGGATGCGGCCCTTGGCGCTGGCGAGCGCCTCCATGACCTCGTCGTAGCGGCTCGCGTCGCACGACACGTACACGCGCGCGAACGAACGGTCCACCGCGACCTCGACCGCGGTCAGGGTGACCAGGTCGAGACGCGGATCGGAAACCTCAAAGAGCAGGATATAACCGAGCTTCTCGCGAAGCTGCTCGCCCAGACGGCGGGTTGCCTGCGTTTGCTTCATAGCGCTACCCCCTACTCGGTACGGGCAACCTGGTCGATGCGGTAGCCCTCAATGGTGTCGCCAGGCTTGATGTCCTGGAAGTTCTCCAGGCCAATACCGCCCTCGGAGCCGCTCTTGAGGCTCTTGGCCTCGTCCTTGTAGTGGCGCATCGAGGCGATTTTACCGTTGAAGACCACGATGCCGTCGCGCACCAGGCGCACGGAATCGGTCGCGGCGATCTCGCCCTCTTCGACGCGGACACCGGCGGCGATACCGACCTTGGGCACCTTGAAGGTGTCCAGGACCGTCGCGGAACCCGTGGAGACCTCGACCTCGGTGGGCTTGAGCATGCCGATGCGGGCAGCATCGAGGTCCTCGAGGCACTTGTAGATGACGTCGTAGCAACGGATCTCGACGCCCTCGCGCTCGGCGGCGGAGCGGGCTTTGCCGTCGGGACGGACGCCAAAGCCGATGATGATGGCGTTGGAGGCGTCGGCCAGGACGACGTCGGTCTCGTTGATGGCGCCAACGGCGGAGTGAATCGTGTTGATGCGCACCTCGGACTGATCCATCTTGTCGAGGGAGTCCTGAAGGGCCTCGATGGAGCCCTGGACGTCGGCCTTGATGATCAGGTTAAGCTCCTTGACCTCGGCGTCGGCGATGGTCTCGAAGAGGTTCTCGAGCGTCACGTGCTTCACGCGGCTCTGCTCCTCGATACGGGCCTTGAGCGAACGCTCGTCGGCCAGCGCACGTGCTTCGCGCTCGTCCTCGAACACGCGGAACTCATCGCCGGCGTTGGGGACGGACTGCAGGCCCAGGATCTCGACGGCATCGGAAGGACCGGCCTCGGTGACGGCGTTGCCCTTGGGGTCGAGCATGGCACGGACGCGGCCATAGGTGAGGCCGGCGACCAGCGTGTCGCCCACGCGCAGGGTGCCGCGGGTCACGAGCACAGTGGCAACCGAGCCGCGGCCCTTGTCGAGCTTGGCCTCGAGGACGTTGCCCGATGCGAACGTATCGGGGTTGGCCTTGAGCTCGAGCACGTCGGCCTGGAGCAGGACGGTCTCGAGCAGGTCGTCGATACCGATCTTCTGCTTGGCCGAGATGTTGACGAACATGTTCTGTCCGCCCCACTCCTCGGGGATGATGCCGTACTCGGTGAGCTCCTGGCGCACGCGGTCGGGGTTGGCACCCGGCTTATCGATCTTGTTGACGGCGACGACGATGGGGACGCCGGCGGCCTTAGCGTGGTTGATCGACTCGATAGTCTGAGGCATGACGCCGTCGTCGGCAGCCACGATCAGGATGACGATATCGGTCACCTTAGCGCCGCGGGCACGCATGGCCGTAAAGGTGGCGTGGCCGGGGGTATCGATGAAGGTAATCTTGCGGTCGTTGATCATGACCTGCGAAGCGCCGATGGCCTGAGTAATGCCGCCCGCCTCGCCGGCAGCGACGCCGGTGTGACGGATTGCGTCGAGGAGACTAGTCTTGCCGTGGTCGACGTGACCCATGACGGTGACGACCGGGGCGCGCGGCTTAAGGTCGGCGGGATCGTCGTAGAACGAGAAGGTGTTCTCCTCCTCGGGAGTGATGATCTTGATCTGGCGGCCCAGGTCGTCGGCAACGAGCTCGACGAGGTCGTCGGACATGGACTGCGTCATGGTAAGCGGCGTGCCCAGCAGGAACAGGCGCTTGATGATGTCGTTGGCCGGAACGTCGAGCGCCTCGGCGAGCTCCTGGACGGTAACGCCCTGGGAAACTTTGATGGCGTCGAGGTCCTCGGGGTTCACGCCCTGGGCCAGCGCCTCCTCAATCTTGCGTTCTTCCTGAGCCTTTGCGGCCTCGCGCTCGCGCTTCTCCTTGCGCTTTTTGCGGCGACCAGTGGACTCGCGAGAGGCCTCCTCGACGGCGGCACGAGCCTCCTCGAGCACCTTCTCGCGGCTGTACTCCTCGGCCTCGCGAGCCATGCGGCTGTAGTGGTCCTCTTCGCTGTTGTGACCGCCCTTGCGCTTTTTGCCCTTGCCCTGCTTGTCGGGGTTGGGGAAGTCCATGCCGGCAGCGACGTTGTTGCTGGCGTTGGTGCGATGGCTGTGAGGACGGCTTTCGGAGGCGTTGCGCTCGGAGTTGTTGTCGGAGGCGTTGCGATCGTTGCGACGGCCACCGCGACGGTCGTTATTACCGCCACGACGGTTGCCGCGCTCGGCAGCGCGCTCGGCCTTGGCCTTCTCCTCGGCGTCCTTCTTCTCCTTAAGCACGGTCTCCTGTGCGGCGATCTGGTCGAGCAGCGAACGGAAACGCGAACCGGAATCGGAAGCGGGAACGGCGCGGCGCTGGGCCTCGCGGGCAGCCTCCTCCTTCTCGCGGGCAAGGCGCTCCTGCTCGGCCTTCTTCTTGGCCTCGGCCTCGGCGCGGGCGGCCTCCTCGGCGGCCTGGGCGGCGGCGAACTGGCGGCGCTCCTCCTCGCGTGCCTTCTCGGCGGCGATGCGCTCGCGCTCTGCCTCGGCAGCGCGTGCTGCCTCCTCGGCAGCAGCGGCCTGCTCCTCGGCCTGCTTGGCGGCCTCGACTTCCTGGGCGCGGGCCTCAATCACCGAGGCGAGCTGCTTGCGGACCATAGCGACGTAGGCGTCCTCCAGGGCGGAGGAAGCGGACTTAGCGGGAATCTTCATTTCGGCGAGATGACCCATCAGTTCCTTTGAGGTCATGCCGAACTCTTTGGCCAGGGTGGACACACGGACTTTTGCCATATGACTTCACCTACCCTTTCTGGCACCTTGGGTGCCTAGAGACTGAACGAGCGTGGGAGATGCGCCGGGACCTGCCCGGCGCGACCGCGCGCTAGATCAGGTCCTCCGCATCATCGAAGGCGTCGGTGTCATGGACACCGCAGAAACGGGAGCCGGGACGGGCCTGGTTGCGGCACTGGATGCCGTCCTCGGACACGAACTCGCAGCGACGGACGTCCTCGTCCTCCTCGTCACCGATCAGGTCGGCGGCGGGCTCCTCGTGAACGGGAACGTTCTTGAGGATGTCGGCGGCAAGGGTCTCGGACTTAATATCGATGTGCCAGCCGGTCAGGCGCGCGGCGAGGCGGGCGTTCTGGCCCTCCTTACCGATGGCGAGGGACAGCTGGTCATCGGGCACGATAACGCCGGCGTAGGCCTTCTCCTCGTCGATGAGAACGCGGGTGACCTTGGCAGGCGACAGGGCGTTGGCGACGTAGACGGCCGGATCGGCATCCCACAGGATGACGTCGACGCGCTCGCCACGGAGCTCGCCCACGACGGCGCGAACACGGCTGCCCTTAGGGCCGACGCAGGCGCCCACGGGATCCAGGCGATCGTCGAGCGAGTGGACGGCGACCTTAGAGCGCTGACCGGGCTCGCGGGCGATCGACTTGATCTGGACGGTGCCCTCATAGATCTCGGGCACCTCCTGCTCAAACAGACGACGCATGAGCTCGGGGTGGGTACGGGAGATGACAATCGGCGGACGGCTGTGCTCGCCACGGACCGGCTGCAGGTTGGAGTTGGGGTCGCGAACGTCGATGATCACGGCCTTGATGTGCTGGTTGTGCAGGTAGCGCTCGCCCATCGGACGCTCGTTACGCTCGTTCTCGTAACGGCGCTGGTCGAAGTGCGGAAGCTCGGCCTCGACGCCCTCGCGAATCTTGACAATCGTGAAGTCAGGCGTGGACTGCAGCACGGTACCGCTGATGAGGTCACCGATGCGGCCGGAGAACTCCTCGTAGATCTGCTCGCGGGCGGAGTTGCGCACGATGGCGTTGATCTCGGCCTTGGCGTGCTGGGCGGCGATGCGGCTCGTGTTCTTGGGAGTGACGTCGATCTCCTCGAACTCGGTAAAGTTGCCCTCCTCGTCCATGGAATCGTCGATCGGCTCCAGACGGTAGACGTAGATCTTGCCGGTGGTGCGGTCGATGGTCACCTTGGCGCCCCACTCAAGATGCAGGATCTCGGCATAGCTCTTAGCGAGCGACTGCTCCAGGCGGTCGATCAGGTAGAGCTGGTCGATGTGCTTCTCCTGGCAAAGCTCCATCAGGGCGGACATCATGTCGGATGCTGCCATCTTACTTTCCTTCCTTCGCGGGCTTGAAGTCATAGGTGGGCTTCAACTTGCACTTTTTAACATCAGAGAAATCGAGGGCAACGGACTCGCCATCCTCGAGCTCGAGGGTCACGTTTGTCTCGGTGGTGGCGGCAATCTTGCCGGCGTACTTGCGACGGCCCTCGGTGGCGGTGGAGGTGAGCTCGCAGTTCTCGCCCACAAAGCGGGCAAAGTCACTCGGGCGGCGCAGCGGGCGCGCCATACCCGGGCTCGACACCTCGAGCGTATAGCTCGAAGAGATGGGGTCGAGCTCCTCAATCACATCGCCGACCCATTTGGTGTTGGCCGTGACATCGTTGAGCGACAGGCTCTGACCCTCGGCACCCTCGATACGCACACGCACGCAGGGGGCCTTGGTGGCACCCACGAGCTCAACGTCGACGATGTCGACATCGTGCTGGGGAGCAACGGCCTCGAGCGCGTCGATGATCGCCTGCTCGGTCTTGGTCTTGACCATTGCGGCACCTCCATCCATACAAAAAAGAAGCGGGGCCGAAACCCCACTTCTTTCAATTACAACTTCATTTGCAAACAAACTATACCAATACCTGCGCAAACGTGCAACCACAACACAAACCCGCAGGTCAGCGTGAGCACAGGTTCTCCACAAGAAATGGATAATTGGGTGTTGTCGCAAGCATCCATAACCAAAAAGAGGGGTGACTCCCTGCGGAATCACCCCTCGCTTTTTGATGTCAGCTATGCGCGCAGCGCTTACTTGACCACCAGGTTAACCAGCTTGCCGGGCACGCAGATGGCCTTGACGACCGTCTTGCCCTCAAGCCACTTGGCAACGGCTTCCTCGGCGGCAGCCTGCATCTCCTCGTTGGAGGCGTCGCGGGCGACGTCGATGCGGCCACGGACCTTACCGAGCACCTGAACGACGATCTGCACCGTGTCCTCGATGGACTCAGCCAGGTCGAACTCGGGCCAGGCGGCGGTGTAGGCGTTGCCCTCGCAGCCGAGCGCCTCGTGCCATAGCTCGTCGGCCCAGAACGGGCAGATGGGGGCAAGGACACTCACGATGTCCTTGGCCACGCCGTAGCACAGAGCCTTATCGCGGTCAGCACCCTCGGTGGCGTTGAGGTAGGCGCTCGCCGCGTTGACGAGCTCCATGACGGCCGAGATCGCGGTGTTGAACTGGCCGCGGTCAAAGTCCTCGGTGCACTTGGCAATGGTGCGATGGCGCTCGCGATAGAGCTTCATCGCGACCTCGTCGAGCGCGGACTTGTCAAAGGCTGCGTTGGCGTCGCCGGACTGGACGAGCTGCCACACGATACGCCAGGCGCGCTTAATAAAGCGGTTAGCGCCCTCGACGGCCTTGGGATCCCAGTCGAAATCCTTCTCGGGCGGGGCGATAAACAGGATCGCCAGACGCATGGTGTCGGCACCGTAGGGCTCGATGACCGAGCTCGGGGGCACGACGTTGCCCTTGGACTTGGACATGGTGTCGCCATTCTCGTCCTTGACCATGCCCTGGCACAGCAAGTTGGTGAAGGGCTCATCAACGCTCAGCAAACCCAGGTCGCGCAGTGCCTTGGTAAAGAAGCGGCTGTAGAGCAGGTGCAAAATGGCGTGCTCGATGCCGCCAATGTAGTTATCGACGGGCATCCAACGGTCGGCCGCCTCGCGGGAGAAGGGCAGCTCGGTGTTGTGCGGGTCGGTATAGCGCAGGTAATACCAGCTGGAGCAGGTGAAGGTGTCCATGGTATCGGTCTCACGCTTGGCCGGGCGACCGCAGACCGGGCAGGTGGTCTCGTAGAACTCCTTGCACTCGGCGAGAGTCTCGCCGGCGCCCAGGTCCAGGTTCTCGGGCAGCGTCACCGGCAGCTGATCCTCGGGCACGGGCACGATACCGCAGTGCTCGCAGTGGATGGCCGGGATGGGGTTGCCCCAATAACGCTGGCGGCTGATGAGCCAGTCGCGCAGACGGAACTCGACCTTGCGACGCCCGCAGCCCATGGCCTCGAGGTCGGCCACGATGGCAGCCTCGCCCTCGGAGTGCTTGCCGCCGCGCATACCGGTGTACTTGCCGGACTGGACGAGCGTGCCCTCGGCAGCGTGGGCGCAATCCCAGTCGACGGTCTCGGCATGGAAGGTATCGATGGTCTCGCCGCTGGCCTCGACGGCAGCGCGATCGTCATCGTCCAGGATGATCGGCACGATCGGCAGATCGTACTTGCGGGCGAACTCAAAGTCGCGCTGGTCGCCGCAGGGAACGGCCATGACGGCGCCGGTGCCGTAGTCGGCAACGACATAATCGGCAACCCACACGGGGACCTTCTCGCCGTTCACGGGGTTCACCACGTAGCGGCCGGTAAAGGCGCCGTGCTTCTCGAGGGTGCCCTGGGCACGCTCGACCGCAGAGATATGCTTGGAGTCCTCGACGATCTTGGTGACGGCTTCCTCGTACTCCGTGCCCTCGACAAGCTCGTGCAGACGAGCGTACTCGGGAGCCAGGACAAAGAAGGAGACACCGAAGAGCGTGTCGGCTCGCGTGGTGAAGACGGTGATCTTGCCCTCGTCGCCCTCGATGGGCTCGCCATCCTTGTCGCACAGGGTAAAGTCGACCTCGGCGCCCTCGGAGCGGCCGATCCAGTTAGCCTGCATCTGCTTGACGCGCTCGGGCCAGCCGGGGAGCTTCTCCAGATCGTCGAGCAGCTCCTGGGAGTACTCGGTAATCTTGAAGTACCACTGCTCAAGGTCGCGCTTCTCGGGCTCGGTGCCGCAGCGCCAGCACTTGCCCTCGGTGACCTGCTCGTTGGCCAAAACGGTCTTACAGGTGGGGCACCAGTTGACCGGATTCTTCTTGCGGTAGACCAGGCCCTTTTCCCACAGCTTCTCAAAGATCCACTGGCCCCAGCGATAGTAGTCGGGGCTGCAGGTCTTGACCATGCGATCCAGATCGTAGGAGAAGCCCATGCGCTTCATCGTGGAAAGCGCCTGATCCATGTTCTTATACGTCCAGGCGGCAGCCTGCGTGTTGTGCTTGATGGCAGCGTTCTCGGCGGGCAGGCCAAAGGCATCGAAGCCGATGGGATGCAGCACGTCGTAGCCGCGCATGCGGGCCTGACGGGCCATGGCATCGCCGATGGTATAGTTGCGCGCGTGGCCCATATGCAGATCGCCCGACGGATACGGGAACATCTCGAGCACGTACTTCTTGGGCTTGCTGTCGTCGGTGTCGACGGCAAAGAGGTTGGAGTCCTCCCAGGCCTTCATCCACTTGGACTCAATGGCCTGCGCGTCGTAGGCAGGGATCTCGTCCTTATGATCTGTGCAATCGCACATATCAGCTCCTTTGTTAGCTGGGTTGGGGCGGGGCGTTCTTACCTTTGCTCGCTGCTGCGGACAGTCCTGCTCGCACGAAGAGCACATTAAGTGCTCTTCGGCTCGTGCGGAACTTGCAGCGAGCAAAGGTAAGAACGCCCCGCCACATCGTTAACTCGCATGATGATAGCAAATACAACAAGCGAGATGCCTGCGACTTGCAGGCATCTCGCTTTATCTAAATAACGTGGTTGTGGATCAACCGCTAATTGTTACCCGCCCAAGTATGGTCGGGTTTTCCAAGTGCCGCAGATTGCCGTGAAAGAGGAGCGACGCGTACTTTGGTACGCGAGCGACGGTTTGAACGGCAAGGTGCGGTGCTTGGGAAAGCCGCTTAGCGGTAGCTGACGCTCTGTTGGGAATCCTTGACGACTACGTCGTGGGCGCCGCCTTCGACGATGGAGGTGGAGCTTACCAGGGTCAGGCGTGCCTTTTCCTGGAGCTCGGGAATCGAGAGGGCACCGCAGTTGCACATCGTGGACTTGACCTTGTAGAGCGTGCCGCCCACACCGTCCTTGAGGGAGCCGGCGTACGGGACGTAGGAGTCGACGCCCTCGACGAAGCTGAGCTTCGCGGCGCCGCCCAGGTCGTAGCGCTGCCAGTTGCGAGCACGCGCAGAACCCTCGCCCCAGTACTCCTTCATGTACTGACCGTTCACGTTGACGCGCTCGGTCGGGCTCTCGTCAAAGCGGGCGAAGTAACGGCCCAGCATCATAAAGTCGGCACCCATGGCAAGGGCGAGCGTCATGTGGTAGTCATAAACGATGCCGCCGTCGGAGCACACGGGCACGTAGACGCCGGTCTCCTCGTAGTACTCGTCGCGAGCGCGGCAGACATCGATCAGCGCGGTGGCCTGGCCACGGCCGATACCCTTGGTCTCACGGGTGATGCAGATGGAACCGCCGCCGATACCGACCTTGATGAAGTCGGCACCACAGTCGGCCAGGAAGCGGAAGCCCTCGGCGTCGACAACGTTACCGGCACCGACCTTGACGTCCTCGCCGTAGTTGGCGCGGATCCACTCGATGGTGCGCTTCTGCCACTCGCTGAAGCCCTCGGAAGAGTCGATGCACAGGACATCGGCACCAGCCTCGATGAGCAGCGGCACGCGCTCGGCATAGTCGCGGGTGTTGATACCGGCGCCGACCATGTAGCGCTTGTCGCCGTCGAGCAGCTCGTTGGGGTTGGTCTTGTGGCTGTCGTAGTCCTTGCGAAAGACGATGCCCATGAGGTGATCGTAGTCGTCGACGATGGGCAGGGCGTTGAGCTTATTGTCCCAGATGACGTCGTTGGCAACCTTAAGGCTGATGTTCTTGTCGCCCACGATGAGCTGCTCACGCGGGGTCATGAACTCGGAGACCTTCGTCTGGTGGTCATCGCGGCTGGGGCGATAGTCACGGCTGGTGACGATGCCCAGGAGCTTACCCTTGGGAGTGCCGTCGTCGGTGACCGGCATGGTGGAGTGGCCGGTCTTCTCCTTGAGCTCGATGACCTGCTCCATGGTCATGTCAGGGGTCAGCGTGGAATCGGACTGAACGAAACCAGCCTTGTGATCCTTGACGGCCTTGACCATGGCGGCCTCGGACTCGGCGCTCTGGGAACCGTAAATGAAGGACAGGCCGCCCTCGGTAGCGAGCGCGACACCCATGTCGACGCCCGAGACGGACTGCATGATGGCGGAAACCATGGGGATGTTCAAGGTGATTGCCGGCTTCTCACCGCGCTTAAAGCGGGTTAGCGGCGTCTTAAGAGAGACGTTGTTGGGGATGCACTGCGAGGACGAGTAACCAGGGACCAGCAGATACTCCGAAAACGTGTGGGACTCACCGGGAAAGAACGTAGCCATGTTTCTCCTTTTTCCATGCGACCGGTCGGCTGCAGGCCTCGTAGGACCCAGCCCAACCTTGGGCGCCCAATACTGGGGAAGTATCTTAACGCACTTTGACTGCTACAATGCATGATTTAAGAAGAGCACACGAGGGTTTGACGCAGGCTTTGCGTTTGCCCAGCAAACACTTTAGCGGGAAGACGTGGAGCACATGGAGTACAAGACGACGGCAAAGTTGGTCATTCAAGCGTTCGACAAAGATCTGCCGGGCGTGTTTGGACACGGCTGTGTCTTGCTGCTGCAGGGTATCGCCCGCGAGCACTCGCTCAACCGCGCCGCCAAGAGCATGGGCATGGCGTATTCCAAGGCCTGGCGCATTGTAAACGAGGCCGAAGGCCAGCTGGGCTGCAAGCTCATCGAGCGCGACGGCGCCCGCGGATCCACCCTCACCCCCGCCGGCGAACGAGCCATAGCGGTCTACGAGGAGCTGCAGACCGACATCAACCAAGTAATTGCCGCAAAGGCCAACGCCCTCATCGCCAGCATCAAAGAGTAGCTAATTTGGGACGGGGCTTTTTTAGCTGCACAACCCCTTCTCATAAGTTGCGGTGAAATAGGGACTGTTTATGCGGTTAAAGCCGTAAATCAATCCCTATTTCACCGCAACTTATGGAGTCGAGGATGATTTAGCTAGTTGCGAAGGGCGTTGTCTAGGGTGGACGCTACGACCAGGGGGTCGTCGATGCCGGCGAAGAGGCGGATGGTGCTCCCCTGCTTGCCACGCGGAGCCGAAAGGCGCGTTGTTGGGCCGCCTGCGGGTGATGTGCGGAATTCGTCCGGTAGCATGCTGAAGAATTCGCCCGCGGTGCAGTCCATCAGGTTAAACTCTACTGCCGGGCCAAAACCGTGTTCCAGGATGCCGGTCGCGATGGCATGGTCGGGATGCGAGGTCAGCCCGGGATAGTGCACATCGCGCACCATCTCGTTCGCGGCCAAATACTCGGCCAGTGCACGCGCGCGGTCGAAGTGTGCCTGCATGCGGGTGTCGAGCGTGTCGAGCCCGTGCTCTAGAACCTCAGCCTCATCGGAGGACAAGTCGAGCGCGCCCAATCCGCACCCCTCGATCAACGCATGCGCGCACTCGGCAGCAGCATCCACACGATGGCGCTTGAGCTGCGAGCGCGCGACCGAAGCGGCAACGAGTTTGCGCGGCGCCTTACCGGCACACGCGCGGTCGAGTGCCTCAAGGGACAGCACAGCACCCAGCCGCAGCGGATCGCAGCCAAAGACGTCAGCCACGGTGTTGTCCACAACCAGCAGCGCATGGGCCTCACGCGCTGCCCGACCCAGCGCACGCAGATCGGGCACACGCAGGCCAAGGCCACCGATTGAGTTCACAAACCACCACAGGTGCAGCCCCTCGGCATCAAACGAGCCGGCAAAGCCCTCGGACGCGGCGGCAAACGCTGCGGCCGACGGCTCATCCACCATAGCCACATCGCAGGCATCAAAGCCGCTCGCAAACGCTTCGGTAAAGTCATCCGCAAAGGCCACCAGGCGGTCACCGGGACGCACGATTCCCAGCAGCGACAGCGCTGCCGGCACATGCGGGGCCGCAACAAGACGCGCCTCACGCGAGCCGGCCCTCAAAGCCCAGGCCTCTTCTAGCTGCTGTACATCCACAAGGCACCGTCCCTTCACAAACAAAAACCCACGATGCGGGTGTTCCCCGCATCGTGGGCAACGGCTGCAGTATAGCGCCGATATGCGACGAATCGCCTAGATGTTGAGCGTGTGATAGGTCACGCTCGCACCCGGGGCGTCAACGGTCACGCCATAGGCCTCGGGATAGATGCGCGTCGAAAACACGAGCGCGCCATCGTTCACAAACACCTCGACCGACGAGACATCGCCGACAATGCGCACGTTGCGCACCCCGTCGACGGGCTCCCAGCGCACGGTACGCCCGCAGCCGGCAGAAGCGCGACTCTCATCGGTAAATCGCATCTCAAAGCGCGAGGGCAGTTCGCCCTCGGCGGGCATAAACGCCAGCTTCAGCTCGCCATCAACGGTCGCGGTGAACGCGCCGTCGACACCGTCGACAACAACATCAAAGCAGGTATCGCCGGCAACCTCCAACGAGCCCTCCCCCACACGCACCGAGGCATAATGGTGCTCGATCTCGCGCACCGGCTGCTGCAGCACCACGCCGCCGGCACCGGCTGTAAGCTCACGCGGTACCGTCATGCAGTGCTGCCAGCCGGACACCACGGTGGGTGCGTTGCCATAGGTCGGCTCATCGGGCATGCCCATCCAGCCGATTAGAATATGGCGACCGTCCTCGGACGTAAACTCCTGCGGAGCATAAAAGTCAAAACCGGCGTCCCACAGGCGGAACTCACCCAGCTCATAGGCATCGTCACCACCGGTAATGTCGCCCGTTACAGGCATGTAGCCAGCAGCGTATACGTTGCCGCGGTCCCAACGGCCGCCCTCAAGACCCTGAGGCGAGAACGACAGAAACGCCGCCGTATCGCCATTCGAATCGAGCTCGATGTAGCCGGGGCACTCCCACATAAAGCCAAAGCGCTCGGGCGTAGACACACGGTTCTCGAGCTCCCAGCTCAGCATGTCGGGCGAGCCATACACCAGGATCTCGCCCACATCGCGCCCGGCACCCTCGCCGTGCATGGCGCAAAATCGACTATCGACGTGCGGCCCATCCACGCGACGACGCGCGCCCAGCACCATGTGATAACGCCCGTCCGCGTCACGCCACACCTTGGGATCGCGCACATGGCAGGTCAAATCCTCGGGATAATCCTCGGACGCCAGCACCACGCGCTTTTGGCTGAACTCACGACCGGCAAAGCCATCAACGCTCTCGACATAGACGGTATCGGCGCGGCGGCCGGTATTGACGTAGTCGTACGTACCGTCCGAATCGGAAAGCTTCACGTTGCCCGTATAGAGCACGCGAATGCGGCCGTCCTCGGCAAGCGCGGAGCCCGAATACACGCCATGGCAATCAAACGGCTCGTCGGGCAGCAGTGGGGCACCAACGTAATCCCACGTCATAAGGTCGCAGCTCGTCGCATGGCCCCAGACCTTAACGCCGCCCTCGACATCAAACGGCGCATACTGAAAATAAGCGTGGAACACGCCGCCCGCTTGGCAAAGACCGTTGGGGTCGTTGAGCCATCCCGCCGGCGGCATAATATGAAAGCGCTGGCCATATGCGCCATGATCGCACTCAGAGGCGGCGGCGTCAACAGCGGCGACCAGCTTTGCAAGGTCGCGACCAAGTGCATTAGACATATCAAAGTCCTAACGGATCGAAAGTAACAAGGCGCCAGAGATCGACACCGGATACGGGAAACGCCCGCGAGCATACAACCCGCGGGCACCCTTCAATCAAAAGCTCTTAGGCCTGCTCGGAAGCCTTGGGCTCGTCCTTGTACAGGACAAACGAGACGCCAAAGGAAACCAGCGCGGCGACCGCAAACATGATCGCGTACTGCACAGGCTGGGCCAGGCACAGCAGGATACCGAAGATACCCGTAACGCCCGTACCGGAAGCGGCAAGCGAGGTGAGCGCGCAGACCAGGGCGCCGCAACCGCCACCGATGCAACCGGCGATGAAGGGCTTAAAGAAGCGCAGGTTCACGCCGAAGATGGCAGGCTCGGTAATACCCATGAAGGCGGACAGGGCCGAAGGAAGTGCCAAACCCTTGATCTTGGCATCGCGGGTCTTAAAGGCAACGGCAAGCGCGGCGCCACCCTGAGCGATGTTGGCAGCGCTGGCGATGGGCAGCCAGTAGGTCACACCGTACTGGGCGAGCTGACCCAGGTCGATGGCGGTGTACATCTGGTGGATACCGGTAACGACCGTGGGGGCATAGAACAGGCCGACGATAAAGGAACCGATGCCGAAGGGCAGGGTCAGCAGGGCCTGGATCAGACCGAGGATGGCGTTCTCGGCCCAGACAAAGATGGGGCCGACGGCAACGAGCGTCACGAGCACGGTCACGAACACCGAGACAAGCGGGGTCACAAAGAGGTCGAACATCTCGGGAACGATCTTGTGCAGGCGCTTCTCGAGGAAGGCCAGAATGGCGCAGGCGATGACGATGGGGATCACATGGCCCTGATAGCCGACCCACTCAAAGCTGTACACGCCGGGAATGACGGTGACCATGGTCTGAACGCCCTCGGAGGCAACCGTGTAGGCGCTCTGCAGCGAGGAGTTGATAAACGCACCGCCGACGACGGCACCCAGGTACGGATTGGCGCCAAAGGCCTTAGCCGCGGAGTAGCCGATCAGGATCTGCAGAATGCCAAAGGACGTGCCCGAGACCAGGTCGGCGATCTTGTAGATAAAGTTATTAGTGTCAAGCGCGATAAAGCCGTTGGAGGCCATAAAGTTGAGGGCGCTCATAATGCCAAGCAGCAGGCCCGAAGCCACGATGGCGGGGATGATGGGGACAAAGACATCGCCGAGCACCTTAATGGCACGCATAAAGATGTTCTGCTGCTGCGCCGCGGCCTCCTTGACCTCGGCCTTGGTGGCAGCCTCGACGCCGCTGAGCGCGATGAACTCCTCGTAGACCTTGTTGACGGTGCCGGTGCCAAAAATAATCTGGAGCTGGCCCTGGGCCTCAAAGACGCCCTTAGCGCCGTCGATATTCTCGAGAGCCTCCTTGTCAACCTTGGCGTTATCGGCAATCACCAGGCGCAAACGCGTGGCGCAATGCGCGGCAGAGACGACGTTGTCGGCGCCACCGATGTTGTCGAGCACCTCTTGGGCTGATTTGCGGTAGTCCATGACTTCCCTTTCCTCCAACGGGCGCATGTGCACCCGGCCATCTTTGACACTTACACTGTAATCGTTTTCAGTTTCATATGTCTG
Source organism: Collinsella sp. (assembly GCA_048428865.1). Taxonomy (GTDB): domain Bacteria; phylum Actinomycetota; class Coriobacteriia; order Coriobacteriales; family Coriobacteriaceae; genus Collinsella. The sequence continues at coordinate 48,337 of DBFOPP010000040.1, read as the reverse complement.
TAATCGTTTTCATATAACGGTGAACGGTAGGAAAAGGCCGGCGAAAGGTAGTTTTAAGGCAAATACGGGCAACTCAGAGGCAGACAGACGTGCCCAAAACCTAGACATTCATAAGCTGATGGCCGAGTTTGAGCGTCTTGAGACCGCTCTCCCCCTCAACGCCATCGAGCGTGTTGAGCAACATATTGGTCGCCTCGACGCCACTGGTCAGATACCCATAGTGCACGGTGGGAATGCCGCCCGTCAGCGCGCGCAAAAACGCGTTGTCGCCAAAACCGCTTACGCGGTGTATGCCCTCACCCATGCCGCGAACCTCATCGATGGCACGCAGCGCGCCCGCCGCCATGGTATCGGTCGCGCAGGCGATAAACGAAACATCGGGAGCGACGGAAAGCAGTTCACGCGCCGCACCATAGCCCGAGTCGAGCGTAAAGGACCCCTGGCGAATCAGGCTCGGATCGAGCGCCACGCCCGCGGCGCGCAGGCCGGCCTCAAAACCGCGACGGCGGTCATAACCAGCCGCGCGGTCCTCCTCGGTAACTCCAATATAGGCAATCTTGCCGTCCGCGCGGCCAGCAAGTGCATGGCCCAGCTCAAAGGCGGCCTCGTAATCGTCGTGATAGACGCACGCCGCGCCCTCGACATTCTGGCCGATCAGCACAATGGGCACGCGGCACGACTCAATCGCCCGACGATGCTCGTCGGTGATCATGGTTGCCACCAGCACAATGCCGTCAACCGGGTGGTTTTGGAATAAATCAAGGTATTCGAGCTCGCGATCGGCCGCGTTGTCAGTGTTGGCAAGCAGCATCTGGTAGCCGCGGCGACCAAGTACCTGGCCAATGCCGGCGGTAATGCGGCTCACGGACTCAGAGTTGATCTTGGGCACGATGACGCCGATGAGCTTGGTGGAACCGGTGCGCAGTGCACGAGCCTGGCTGGACCGCACGTATCCAGTCAGCTCAATCGCCTGCTTAATGCGCTCGGCCTTATCCGCCGAGATATATCCACCGTTGAGGTAGCGCGAGACGGCGGCGCTCGAAACACCGGCCAGCTCGGCCACATCCTTCATCTTTACCACGAGTACCCCTGTCGTTGAAATCGCTTTCACCATAATACCCGTGCGGAGGTACATGCGTGTCGCAAGACAGGACGTCACGGTCAATTTAGCTGTCGTAGCACGGGCATCGCAGGGCTTCAACTAGAAACTTCGAAATATAAGTGCCGAATCAGTCAAACTAACGATTCGGCACCCCGTTACATTTGCACACAGTGGCAGGCAAAATCCAACTCGAGAACAACTTACTCACTTTGGAAAGACGCATCGCTGTCCGCTGCCAATTCCGAAGGAAGAATTGCCGGCAGCGTCAAAGCCCCCATGGGCGAAAGTCCAGTAACGACCATCAGATAGCTCTTAGCGTGACCATATGCCATGGAAATCGCATTAGAGAGAAGATAACGGCGCCTCATTCGAATAACTGGAAATGACCTGAGGAATGATTTTGATACCCAACGCAAGCTCAAACTTTGCGATTGTTTTCAGCGTCATGTTGGGCTGAGAATTCAACAATTTCGAAAGCGACTGAAGACTCACGCCCATACGCTTTGCCAGCTCGCTTTTACTCAAGCCCGAGCGCTGCATCTCGCGATGAACAATAAACTCAATATCTAGTGCGTGCTCATAGGCACGGGTTTCGCTCGTTTCCGTTTCCGCGTAAAAGTCTGATAAATCGACCTTAACCATTACAAGTCTCCATTTCGTAAGCGGGCAAAAAAGCCGACGCTATGACTCCAAAAGCTGCTTTGCTATCGGGGCCAACTGTTTTGCGCGTTTAATTTCTTTGGAAATATTTCCCGAGCCTTGATGGCCCTTAAACCAAAAAAGCAAAACAATCTTGTCCACGCCTTGGCAAATCGCGTAGACCATTTCTCGATTAACCCCATCAAAACCCTTGAGTTCGTATAGCCCAATCTTAGGCTCGATACATCGAAGCTTTGACGTTCCAGTGACATCCTTAAGCCCGTAGTCATAGATTTTTGAAATCTGATTGATCATTTTACGGGCGGTAAACTTCGTTTTAGGATCAGACATCATCTTCTGAAACTGAGAGTTCTCAGGGGAGGTGGTTAGTTCCCAAAAAGGTCGTCCCTCGGGATCAGCATATTCGACAAGCTCATAGTCACTAGCCAAAGGCCACCCCCTCCGCTTCAGATGAAACCAAATATGATTAACTTATAAGTTAAGTTTAATCAAATTCAAATACAGGGCAAGCCCCAAGCCGAGTTCAAGCAATCTGCATTATTAACTCAGAGAAATGTGGGAAAGAAGCGGCAGAAACTACATTGGCAAATAAGGCCCCCCGCGAAGTGCCCGAACTATTATGGGGACCAACAACATACCTAGGAAGACGAAGGCAAGGCACGCAACCGCCCAATCACCGTTGCCGGTCTTAGGGAGCGCGGCGGCTTGCGTTGTTGCGGGCTTGGTCTTTTTGGTGGTCTTGGTCGCAGGCGTCTTGGCGGACGCGGGCGCGGGCTTTACGTCATGCTCGTGAGACGGATCAGGCGTAAGTGCGGGATCCTCGCTGGGCTTGGTCTCATCACTAAGCTTTTCTTCGCCACCGGGCTTTGTAACCCCCGCGGGATTGCCACCGGTGGGCTCATCGGTATCGGGCTGGGTCTTCCCCGCCGGCGGCTGGGCGCCTGTGGGTTCAATTACCACATGCTGAGCTACGGCCCCGCTGGCATCCATAACACAGGCGGTACCAAAGGCCCCGCCCATCGGCGTCACAAACTGCGCCGACGTAAGTGAGCCACTCTCGCAGGCAGCATCGGCTATGGCGCCGGTCGCGTCCACCCAGGAGGCGTCCACGGCAAACTGGCCATCGGAGGCGTACAGGCCAAAGAAGCAGCAGTCCTCACCCGATCCGCTGCTAGCAGCAGCAACGTGCGAGCCCGTAGGTTGACTGCGTCAATACCGCTAGATTCGGCCTAGTATCCTATCGGGTCCCAAAAGGTCAATCCAGTTAAAGACGGCAGGCAGCCCGAAACAACATCTTTCATGAATCTCCAGTCCTATCAAGCCCGATCGAACTTGACCGTCAAACCAGATACGGCCCAATCACATCGAAAATTTCGCCCACCTTGGTTGCAGGGTTTTGCGCGGATGGTTTAACGTTACCCAGCCCCCTATGGCATGTGACGAGGCGCCCAGCACGCTGCAACGCCTCACCTCGTTTGCCGTCCACCACGTCGAACAGCCCTGCCAAGTTCTTGCGGTACTCTATGCCCAGGTCTTTAGACATCGCTTGAGCGAGGCCACGCTGGCACTCTGCGGCCGACATGGGGACAGTCGTATATCGTAGGTGCAGAAGGGGCCACAGCTCGAAGCAGGGATTCGACCACAGCGCATGAAACGTCCTCGAACCATCGGAGAACTCGGCGCATTTGACCTCCATCGCATCGAAATCGGATGCAGGGAAGTCATCCTTATCAAACACGAGCCACACATGGTCGAACGTCTCGGGAGCATAGCGGCAATGTTCGACAGCGAAATCAAGTAGGTCGAGAGTATGTTTGCCAGTCCCCTTAACGACTACGGCAACCTTCCGCTCGTTTGCTGCGCCCAACACGGCGCGCACGCCCTCGAAGTAGCGAGGCTCAGTCTCCTTACCCTCGGTCACCAAGAGATGGCGCGTCATCTGTACCATGCGAGAGCGTCCCTCGCGCTTGCCGCTGCGCCAGCCCCTCGACTTTTTCGCGGCCATACTAATCCCACTCCTCAATGCGCGTGAGATACGGGTCGGCACCATAGCGGCCAGACAGGTACTGCTTGTCGAATGCCGCGTTCTTGCTGACCAGGTTGCCATTTGCCTCGTGGATGTCGGCGAGCGACCATAGCTGGCTCGCCTCCCCCTCGCCGCGTGCGGCAAACCATATCTCGTCGCGGCGAAAAACATCGTTTCGCATAGTGGACACGTCCTGAGACGAGAAGATGAGCTGCGCGCCGCTCTTGTTGACTTCGGGATCTTTGAACAGCAGGATCACGTAGCGCGGGAGCTTCGGATGCAACTTGGCGTCGAGTTCATCGACAACGACGGTACCGCCGCGTTCGAGCGCCGCCAGCAGAAACGCCGCCAGCCCCATGAGCTTCTGAGTACCGGCCGACTCCTCGGACAGGCGCAGCTCATAGCCCTTACCGTCCACCTCATGCTTTACGAAGACGCGCTGGCCCCGCCATTCCGGAGCTTTCTCAACCCTAAAGCCATCGATACGCACGTCAACGGCACGCAGAAAACGCGTGATCTCGGGTGAGTCATCCTCATCGAGCAACTGTTCGAGCATCTGCTCCAAATAGGAGCTGTTGTAGTTCAGGAACACCCCATCAAGAAACCAACTGGCAGCCTCCTTGATCACCGGCGCGTCAAAGTTGATGCAGAGAAACGACAGGTATGGCAGGCTCGGGTTGAATCTCGCGTCCGTCACGAGCTTACGCAGCGTGGGACCAAGCTCAACCCCCGTGCCCTCGCGCTCGAAAAGCATCGCCGTGCGTGACGCCCCCAATTTGCGCCGCCACAGTCCTTCGGACACGATCTCGTCCGCATGCACGGACAGGGCATAGCGGTACTCATGCTCACCCGCGCGATAGTAGAGCTCGAACTCGGTGGGCTTAGCAGCCGACACGTCATCGAACTCGAACGCAGAGCAACGAGGTATCGAAGATCGGTTACCTTCTGGCGCATCAGTGCTGGCAGACAACAACCTGATTGGCCTTGCTACCGCCGAACGAATATAGTCAAGAGCCTCGAGCAGGTTAGACTTGCCGCCAGCGTTAGGCCCGTAAACCGCAGCCACCGGAAGGAAACTCTGCCCGTCAGGACACTCTATGAGGGAGCGCTCGAACTCCCTCATCGATGTTGCCTGCATGGAAAGCACAGTTTCGTCGCGATAGGATCTATAGTTCCTGAAGGTAAACTGGCAAAGCATCGTCCTCAAAATTCCTTTCATTGTTTTGAAAAGATATTTCAGAGTTTTTATTTGATTATAGACCTTAAATAGCATCAATCAAGTGTTTGCAGCATCTGGAGCAAAGGGTAAAAGGCCAAAACTCGGAAGTATGCGGCTGCGGACACGCTAATCCATGCCCGCAGCCGCAATGGCGTCAAGCCCCTATCCTCTCGGCGGGAAGGGATCGTGCCCATGGGAATCCTTTGCGCGGATTCTACCGTCGGGACGATGGGTGATTAGCTCAGAGTGCTGATTAGAACTAATTTGACGACCGCGCTTTATAGCTTCGCCCTGGGTCGTCGTAACAAAGGAAGCGCGACGCGCCCCCTCGCCCTTAACCTGCCAATTGCCATCCGCCCGCTTCGTAACGTGCTGGTTTCTACCTTTCATACTCACCTCGCCTTCACGACCGATTGGTTAACGCGCTCACAGCATGAGGCTTGTAGCAAGTTCACTCGTGCCGCTTTGCTTAAAGCATAAATACCGGCGCGGACATAAATCGGACCTGGAAGGTACGGTGTGGAATCTCGAAGAAGCACAAGACCGCCGCAAGCTGAAGCTACCATATCGCGCATGGTCAAATAAGCGTGGAACATAACGCCAGGACAAATACGCCTCATCCACCTCAGCTCTCCCCTCCCCGACTCAACCTGTTGATGCCCACTTAAAAATAGTCCGAATGGTCATCGAGAATTGAGCACGGTGAGCATTAAGAATTGAGTAGTTTAACCAGAAGAGCCGCGCCCCAGAAGCCCCCCCCGGGGGGGGACGATGCGCTTTATGCTAAAAGGCCGACGCTCTCGGAGGTTCCAGAGGCCGCCGCACATTATCGACAGGTGAACTCGGAAGTGCGGTAAAAAATGGGACCTGTCGACTAGGCCCCGGGTTTGGACTCTTGCGGCCTGCGATTTTGTTGGCAAAAATCGGAGTGTGCGCGGCAAGTTTCGATTTTCCCCGCACTTCCGAAATTCGCGATAAAAGCCCACTGCCCAGAAGCGGATACGGACAAATGCCCTCGGTAAACAGCCCCTTAAACGCGAAAACCGCCTTTCGGCGGTTACCACGGACCAAGCCGGGCATACCGTCGCAAGGCCTCATCACAAGGCTTACTTTAAGGGAAAGCTCGGGGTCCGTCAATCCTATGCCGCCAATCCTCCAAATCAACCTTTGGACTCATTCTTTGGATAGCTGGCAGATTATAGCCATTAATGGGCACCATGTTGACATCAAGACAACAAAAGAAGCGCTGCAACAAATCGAATAGACAGGAGAGACATGCAAGCGATCGAAAAACTAAAGACCACCGATGATTTAGGTGAACACGGAGGCGGCATATGGAAGAAATGGCCCTGGAAGGACTCCGATCATTATGAATTAATGTCCGATCTCATCCTTAAGGCTAAATACAGCATTCAAGATTTCAATTCCACTATCGGCGGGGGCTTCTTGCCCAACCCAAAGGACACCGTTTATCTTGTGGCACTTGCTACTTGGATAAAAGATGCGTTCTGGCATATTAAAGGGAACTGTCTTCGAAAAGAGATTGAAAACGATTTTGAGTTCTCTAAACAAAGCGAACTCGACGACGCGTGCAAATATCTCCAAGTTGTTCGCTCAGTAGTTATTGCCCACCCCCTCAATTCAACTAGACATCAAGATTATGGTTTTGGATCAGAAGGAAGAATCTGCATTGATATAAGAGGGAAAAGCCTACTTGATTCCTTTCCTAAGGCAGTTATTTATCGCATCACACCAAAAGGATTTTCAAGAATCAACCGCGTGGGCGATAATGACATCGCATTGATGACATGTCGCAATATCCGCAGCGCCAAAGAACAAAAAGGCAAGCTGCACTTTGAAAGATGCTGCCTCGACATGCGAGACATACGCGATTCTGCCGAGCTTTACATTGACGCTATATACGAACTGGACCGCCACCTTGGTCGGATCAGGAGGAAGGATTTTATTAAATAGCCCCAGCTCATTAGCTTAAGAGCCGATCGTTCGACCACTTCATCCTAGAAGAAACAGCCATCACGGACAAAGACGTGCATAATACGACCCGTACCAACAATGAGCGAAGTCAACATGCGGCAGCGGGGCAAAACCGGACGTTAGCAAGAAGAAGGCGCCAGGACTCATGTCGGCCCCGGTGCCTAGGCGCAATGCCACGGTACTGCTTCACAATATTCAACAGTGGCTAATTAAACAAACGCCGTATCCCACCAAAACGCTAGTGCCCAAGCCGTTCTAGCCAAAGAACAGCTTGGCGCACTCCATGAGACCACAGCAAGAGCCGCAACCGGACCTCGCGTCAGTAGCAGACACGCCCCATCCCGCCGGCAATCACCCCTCCCCGTCCATGACCGTCCAGCTCACGGGTTCGATGCCCAGAAGAGACGTTAAGCAAGAGGGGCAGGCAACCTGATAGTTCCCGTTATTTGTCCCGCGCTGCATAGAAGCGGAGACATATACCGCTTTGCGGACGCGAGTGACGCCGACGTACAGCAGGCCCATTTCCTCAATAAGCCCATCTGGCATATTCATCGCATCAACGATCCGGCATCCATACGCAGAACGCGAGCATATACCAGCTCTTTCGCACCGAGAGCAAATCCCTCCAGGCCAGGCGAAACGCGTAACGCCCGGAATGAAAACGGTGTCCCGCGCGAGCCCCTTAGCGGAGTGAACGGTCATCATAGAGATATCTGTATCAAGGTAATCAGAGAAACGCCGCAGGGAGCCCTCGGAAAAGATGCTCACGATATAGTCGAAGCGCTCAGGCGGACCCATCGCGACGCAGTAATTTGTAAGGTGTTTCCGCTTGCTTTCTGCAAACTGACCGCAGAAAGGCTTCGCTGTGAAGTATTTAGCGAGCGGTAGCACTACGGAGCTGGCCTCTAGCTACAAAAAGGCACCGCGATCGGTTTCGGCACCGGCGCCCAGCGCAATATTGACAGTGCCGTTATATGATATTCAGCCCCAACAACCCAGTAAAATACACGCTATTCCCCGCGGCTGTGAGCCCATGACACTAATCATGCTGAAGTATCTTGTACTCCTCAACTGCATAGGCAGACCGCCAGCAACAAATCGGCACCGGAGTCCACATCGGCGCCGGTGCCGCAGGGAAATAACAGCGGTTCCACATTGCAATTAGAAACGGACTTTCTTACTCAACGTAAACAAATGACTGAGGAGCATGGGTCAGATCGGGATTGTATTCAGACAGTAAAAGCGGGTTATCGAAAAGCCTGACGTTTCCGAGCTCAATAGCACAGGCTTGCTCAAGCCCAGAAAAATAAGAAAAGAAAAACTGTTCAGTAATTCCTGACTCTTTATGAGTTTCTTCCCATAGCGCGGACGGAGTATCTTTGATAACCTTTTCAACTTCGACTTCAGCAACAACGCGACCGACTGGAAGCGTCTCATAAATTACGATCGCTTCAACATCGTCGCGGGCAAACACACGACGCCGGTATTCATATTTTTTTTCACCAGATAAAATCCGCTTAACAAACTCGGATTTAATCGACAATAAAGCTTTCATCAGCATTCCCCAACGCCATTATTCCATCCATGTCATCTTGAGATATACGCTCGCAAACAAGACGCTCGGTATCAATAAACCCGCAATCCAACAATTGCTTGCGGTTAGGATAACGCTTCAATGGGAAGTTGAACAGAAGACAGATCAGCCAAGGATACCTTTTCGTCTGCCAAAAGCGTCTCAATTCCTCTAACGTAAAAACCGTTTTACCGCGAACCTTTTTCAGAAAATCTACCTCATCCCTGAAAAAGTTAAGATTGACCACCTTAACTACAGTACACACTGACGTAACGACCGAACGATAATGAGCTGGTCCCTCATAGTCAGTAGTTCGGTAAATAATAACTTTATCGCCTACCGCCATATCCGCGGCATTCTGCGAACCGGAAAGGTATATCTTCTCAATCGAGTTCAGGCAACTTTCATCAATAATGGGCTGACCATATTCACTTGTTAAATGAACATCCCCGAATAAATCCTTATGATATTCAGGGCGTATAGACAATATCCAGCATTTACCCACAGAACGACTTACGAACGGATAACGAATGAAAGCGTTATCATCAGAACAAGAACGGGTCTTGTACAGAACCGTCTCTTGATCTTTGGATCCCCAATAACTAAAACCATATTTGTATAACAACTTAGCCAGCGAAGAGGTGTTCTCGTTTTCATGCATAGTGACGTAAACGAAATCCAACCCAGATCTGGCAAAGTCGCGTAAAGATATTGCAAGCAGGCGCTTTCCAATTCCCGTATGATGATCGAAATCTACCTTGAATGTTCCGATCTTCAAGCGAGGAAAGTCCATCCGAGGAATTACGCCCTCTTCAAGACCACTTTCTTCTTTAAGATAAAGCATCGCAATCAGATTGCTGCACGAATCGAATGCGAAATAAGCGTACTCTCCACCTAGCGCTTTCCTGTTAAACCATTCATCAAAACCAGCATAAGAGCATCTGAGGCTATCGAAAAAGGAGTCGTCCAGGTTTACTTCCGAAAACGGTAGCGGTTGGATGTAATCGTCTTGAACCATAGTCTCAACCAATCCCTAGTGCATCATTGATATCAACGGGTCTTTGAAGTTTGGCAACCCACAAAACTTCAGGCCCCCCAACCGAAACGGGAGGAAACAAGTCATAGAAGGTTTCTACATTAACCCCGGAACGTTCAATAGTCCGTTGATCGGCACCTCGGTCAACACACTCAACGTCACCAACAATAAAAGATCCGAGGAATGCGCCTGTCTCGCTATCCAAGTAGCATATAACATCGACTCCCTCTAACGAAGAGTCTCTGATTTCATATTCTTTTATGCCATTGCGAATCAAATTGAAAATAGATGGTCGAATTTTCAGCGTGGCTACCGTGCTCTTCGTCATGACAATCCAATCATATATAGGACGACCTATTCGGCGATCGCAAAAACTAAACGAATCAGAACTTCGCTCAGAAGGTTTAATAGAAAGAGGATAGCAAGGTAAAAAAGCAAAGTAAGAAAAGTGATACGTTTCCGCGAAAACTCTAGCTGTAACGAAGTACTGCTGTCAGATATGAGCCACTGATATACAAACATATCGCAGCTTTTTGAGTGCGGGATGGTAATGCCGCCTTTCAACCGGGGCTGATATTTTTCCCAAGCGATATTCTCCAACGGCCTCACCCTATAAGGCGTAAGAAAGGAATTTATCTCCCATTGCCGCGGGGCAATTACTGCAATATGCGTTTCGCCGATGTCGGTTTTCGATTCAACAAGCCTACGAACAACTGAACTCGGAAGACCTCTAACCTGATTGACGGCAATTGAGCTCATGGTACGAAAAGGAACGATAGGTCCTGTTATTACTTCTCTCATATCAGCGGGACCAGATAGCAAGCCATCAAGCGAAACGAATGGCAATCGTATTCTAAAGTACAAAGATGTGTAGTCGCGAGGAAGGACCGAGGGATCGTAACGAAACAAAAGCAAGGATCCTCCCTCCAGATTATCGACAACCAAGCTGTCGTTATGCGAAATAGGAAGGATCAATAATGAATTACCACAGTCATCCGTAACAATCGTTCGGTCAAAACGGTATTTAGTTTCACAATCCTGATTAAATAAAACCTGAACGAATCCGTTATCACGAAACGAGGAAGTAAGGTCTACGACATCGTTCTTTTCAATCTCGAAAGGGAAGAAAATGAAAAACCCCGAGATATCATCCTTGTGAGGGATTTGAATACCAAAATCTATTTCAGAGGAATGTCTGACATCGGCCCATACATTGATTGACAAATCAATGTGCACCGCCGCATTACCGTCGTTTAGAATTCCAACGGCGAAGCTATCATACTTACGCTGTGCCAAGCCAATCTCCCCTACGCTAATCTATATAAACCCGATTCAAGTTTAACCTTCGATATGCGCCAACCAAAGCAACGACGTGCACATTCATGACGATCACTCATGGAGAATTGCATCTCGCCGTCACTCCCTCCTTCTTCTAACACAGCATATGTATCGCATGTTCCACAAGATAGTCCTGGCACCACAGTAGAAGGGATTAGCCGACGCAGAGGACAAGTCCGTCTTGTCTTCGCAGTAGAGAATGTCGTCTGAATCAGGAGAGTATTGCCAAACCGCTTCCGCGACGTCTGGCTCCGAAAATCTCTAACGGAAGTATCCGCCTCCGGCTAGGACAAGCGAAAGCTCGTCATTAATTTGACGCTTTAGGACTGCACCAAATCTTCGGAACAAAGCCCGCCAAGTGGCGACTAAAGCTCAAAGACAAGAACAACCCTGGACGAATAATTGAAGAATTCGACCACACAGGGTTAGACGTAGGTAGCATCCTCGAGGACTTTTCTTGGAAGGTTCCGACGTCGGATATCGAAGAAGTGCAGACGGCCTCGTATTGGAGATTCCTAGGTACGCATAGACAATCGAGCACGCGCCACAACGTCACCGAGCAGCCAAACACCCTCCCCAACATCCCCCAGAAAGTTCGCTGATGTTGACTGGGGTTCCCGTAAAATAAACCCCAACAAAATATGTGCGGAGTGCTGGCCTGGAGCTGCCTTCGGACCCTATTGGCTGCTCACCGAGAGGCTCCGCTATGAAACGACCCCTTTACTACCTGCTCTGCGCGATCGCGTGCACGTCCATGGTCGGCGCGACGATGCCCATGGCAGCCATCGCAGAAGCCATGCAGCCTCGGGCATCAGCCGAGCAACAGGCGCAAGCCGACGCCATGAACGGCGACACAGGCAAAGCCGAAGACGGCGCCATCACAAATGCGACAGCAGATACCGTAGTGGACGGCACCGCTACATCCACCGGCACCAGCGACGTCAACACGGAAACTGCTGACGGCACCGCCGCCGTAACCGGCACCGCCGCCACCCCCGGCACCACCGCCGCAAACGGCACCACCGCCCCATCCCTCCGCGCCCAAACCAACCCCGCGCCCACCGCAATCTCCGCCGCGTCACAAACCACCTACGCCCACTCCGCCACGGCAGCCCAAAACGGCGTCACCTTCACCGTCTCGTGGAACGACGCCCCCGCGGGCACCGCGACGACCTTCCACGTAACCCAAACCAACGGCTCGTCCCGGGCCAAGGCACGCATGGACGTACCCACCTACTGGGACGGCAGCAGCCATGAAAGCGTCTGCGACCCGTCGCGCGCGGCATGGGGCAGCTACCACAGCCTGGGCACCGCGGGCCACGACTTTACCTTTGACTTCACGGCATCGGGCACGTACCGCATCTACTTCTACTTTATGGACAACGACAGAAACGACCCCCAAAACGACAAGGGGATCTACTACCTGCGCGCCACGGCGGAGGCGGCCGTAAACGACGCCGCCCGCCCGAGCGTCACGCAGATCGTCGACGACGCCGTGGCCCAGTGCAGGCAAGAGACAGACGGCTCGGAATACGACATGGCGCTGTGGCTCCACGACTGGACGCTCGACCAGCTGGAGTACGACCACAGCCTCAACTGGCGCTCGGCCGAAAGCGGCCTCACGCGCCACCAGGGCACCTGCGAGAGCTACCAGCGCATCTACTTGAGCTAGGCTAAGGGCCCATAAATCACGTCAGTCTCCAGAACCTCATTCATTACGGACATGATCCTATCATCCATAGGCACGTCAAGCGTCTCAATGAGTTCTATCCCTGGTTTCAATAATTTGGCATAACCAAGATTGAATTTAACTGTCTCATCTTTATTATTTAATAGAAGCACATGAGACGATGAAGAATATAAATTCAAACCGCCTTTAGGCACAAGCGTGAACGTTGTCCAGTTATTTGACGAAAGTAGCCCAAGCGAAGCCATTGCAACAACAGACTCAGATGAAATTGTGCCACCATTATATGTCCAAGAATCATCTTTAGAAGTTTTCAAGAGAACTGGGATTGGAGTAAACACCGAATTGGGTCCCACTTTCGCCCATAGGCAGCACCGAAGAATTGAAAACAGCTGACTCGCTTCTCCCGAATCCATTTGTTCAAGTATTTTCTTCGTTCTTTTAGAGCGAGCGCTACCTGACGATACTTCTTGAGAAATCAATTTCGCCCACATTTCCCTCAGTTCATCGTCATAGGCTGTCTGAGCTCCATGGATGTCAAGATCAATGCAGGACTCCGGCAGTTCATCAACTCTATTCGAATCTGACATTTTTCCTGCGCGCTCAAGAACATTTAGCAAATTATCTGCCTGAGAAGCGCTTGCGCTATAACCATGGGCCATTAAATATAGCTGACCATCAGTAAAAGTCGGAAACGCCCGTTTATAGATTGCAACAACATCCGCTATAGAGCTCGCCTCGATACTCCGCATCTCCGCCTCGTCACGCGCGGCCCCAATGGGGTTAAGAGCCTTGCGTGCGTTACGAATAAACCGCTCAGGGAACGACGCAATATCACCGCTTCCATTAATGCCTAGGTTAACAGTTGGTTGAAAGGACACGTCATTTGTTGAAATATTTACAGCGCCCGCCTGGGCATTAGCTTTGATATCGTTATTTTGTAAGTCATTCATCGCGTGTCCCCTCATCAGGTAACAAGCGCTCACGCTTGCATTCCGCTCATTCCCGTAAGCAACAAATTAGCAGTTTGTTTTGAATACTTCTATACACTTACACAATTGTCGAAATGCGTAAAACTATGGTTAATCTGAACGTGCGCGCTAAAGATGTTAACGCACTTTGTAGATTGATTTCCGATCTCAGCCGAACACATTGAGCTGATGGCTCGCTCAGCAGTTAGCCGAACGCCCCCAAAGCCCCATCCGGGCATGCTTACGCTGCGCATCCCAAGCTGCGCATCGGTAGCTTCTTCCCGAAGAACGAGCTCGAGCGCTACCAGCATGTCGACTGAGCCCTCGTGGCCGCCGTGGCCGAGATGTACGCCACGGGCGAGTTCTTCTCCTAGCTCAGGGACGCGCCTCCTCCGGCATGCGGCTCGTCACCGACGTCGCATGCGGGGATGCTCGGTGCGCTCGTGGAGGTGTTCCCCGGGGCCCGCTGCCAGCGCTGCACGGTGCATTTCTACCGCAACGTGCTGGAGCGGGCGCCCATGACCAGGCGAAAAGCCGCGGCGCGCATGTTGAAAGCGACCCAGGCACAGGAATCGCGCGAGGCATGCGCCAGAAAGGCCGAGGAGGTGACGGAGAAGCTGGAGTCGATGCGGCCCGGGGCGGCCGCGAGGACGGTGCGCGACGGGTTCGCCGAGACGCTTGCCTACACGGAATTCCCGCCGGAGCACTGGCGCCGGATCAGGACGAACAACGGGATCGAGCGCATCAACCGCGAGATCAGGAGGAGGACGAGGGTCGTCGGAACCTTCCCGGACGGCAGCTCGGCCCTCATGCTGGCGACGGCGAGACTGAAGTACATTGCAGAGCACGAGTGGGGCAAGAGGTAGTACCTGGACATGTCCAAGCTTGAGGAGATGGATGAGGCGGAGTGAAAGACGGAGGGCTAGAAGAGGACGGGGTGAGGCCGGTTAAATCAATTTGCGAAAGATTCTTGACGGCACCACAACCAGTTCTATTTATCAGCTAATTTGAAAAGTCAGTTCCAAAAACTCAGCAAAAACCGCAATGCCGGCCTCATCCTCTCGCATGTGCGTGACGACAAGGTCGGCATTGTCTTTCTTGTTTATGTTCCAAAAGAGCAGCTTCATAAAACAGCTCGGAGAAAACTACTGCGCAAGCACGTCCGCGATGCGTTCGCTCGCATGCCCATCACCATAGGGGTTCGATGCATGGCTCATGGCCTCGTACTCGGCCTGATCGCTGAGCAGTCGGCTGAACTCGCGGTAGATGACGTCCTCCTCGGTGCCGACGAGCTTCAGCGTGCCGGCGGCCACGCCCTCGGGGCGCTCGGTGGTGTCGCGCATGACGAGTACCGGCTTGCCCAGGCTCGGGGCCTCCTCCTGGATGCCGCCCGAGTCGGTGAGGATGAGGTGGCTCGCCGCCATGAAGTTGTGGAAGTCGAGCACCTCGAGCGGGTCGATGATGTGCAGGCGGTCGAAGCCGTCGAGCTCCTCGTGGGCGGCCTTGCGGACGAGTGGGTTCATGTGGATGGGGTATATAGCCTTGGTATCGGGGTGCTCCTCCATCACGCGGCGGATGGCGCGGAACATGCGGTGCATGGGCTCGCCCAGGTTCTCGCGGCGGTGCGCCGTGATGAGGATGAGGCGGGAGCCCTCCGCCCACTCGAGCTCGGGGTGGGAGTAGCCCTCGCGCACGGTTGTGCGCAGGGCGTCGATGCCGGTGTTTCCGGTGACCCAGATCTTGGACTCGGGCTTGCCCTCGCCGAGCAGGTTCTCCTTGCTGGCCTCCGTCGGGGCGAAGTAGTACTCGCTCACGATGTCGACGGCCTGGCGGTTGAACTCCTCTGGCCAGGGGCTGTAGATGTCGTGCGTGCGCAGGCCCGCCTCCACATGCCCCACGGGGATCTGCAGGTAGAAGCACGCGAGCGCCGCGGCGAAGCTGGTCGTGGTGTCGCCGTGGACCAGGACGACGTCGGGCTTCTCGTCCTCGAGGACCGCCTTGAGCTTGACAAGTACGTCGCACGTCACGTCGAACAGCGTCTGGCCCGGCTTCATGATCGCCAGGTCGTGGTCGGGAGCCACACCGAAGACGCGCAGCACCTGGTCGAGCATCTCGCGGTGCTGGCCCGTCACGGTCACGACGGTCTCGAACTCCTCCTTGCGCGCCTTCAGCTCGTTGACGAGCGGGCACATCTTGATTGCCTCCGGGCGGGTGCCGAATACGAGCATGATTTTTTTCATTATCGGTCCTTTCTCATGTGCTGATCCTTATGGGCATGAGAGCTATAAGAAACAGCGGACGATTGCCTCACTACAGAAAGAAGAGCCAAAAACAAAGCTACCGTAAGGACAGCCTCGGATATCGCAATAGCTGACGCAACACCCATGGCGCCCCAAGCATGGCCAAGCCAAACGTTAAGCACCAACGAAAGAACGGAATCGACAATCATAAGCAAGCTATATAGGGACTGATATCCAAAAGGAATGAGAAGCTGAACACCGAGAAAATTGTTTACGATGCCCAGCAACACCCAAATAGCAAGCGGAACGAGTGTATCGGCGCAAACTAGATACTCTTTGCCATAGAGAATCTCGACTACCGGATTGCGAAGGATCGCCATGCCAAATAAACCAGCCGCAAACAATACGACCACGGGAATACCAAACTTAGCAACAAGCCGCGCCGCGGAGCGCCGAGATTTCATTCGTTCTTCGTTTACACGTGGATACAGCGCTTGGCCAACAGGAGTAAACATCAGGCTCGCCATTTGCGGCACCTTCAAAATGGCAGCATACGAGCCAACGACCGCACTTGGCTGGCAACCGCCGAGCACCGTGACGCCAACATTTCCAATAATCTTGCCGGCGGCAGATGAAAGAAAAATTGGCATTCCGTCTCGCATCTCACCGAGTATCTGCTTTATAGATGCAAAACCCATTTTGATCCCATAGCGCTTCCAAGCAAATACATGAGTAGTAACACCCGAAGCAAGGAAAGTAATTGAATACAGGAACGAGTAAAGCATCAATTGACCGGGGTTATTTATAAGGAGGAAAATCAGAATGACAGAAAGCCCTCGCGCAGCCGCCGTGGCTATAGTGATGACCTTCATGTCCTGCAAACCCTGAAAAAGCCAGTTGAGCTGTAAAGCAATGCCAACAAGCATAGAAAACAACGCAAGCATACAGGATAGCTGGTCGCCGGTTGCAGCCGACGTAATACCGAGAATTATTACTACGACAAAGCAGGCGGCAACAAGTCCCAGTCGAGCAATAACGACAGCGGACACGAGGTCGTTAAGCTCTTCCCCATCTTTAACCTCAACGACCTTTTTAGTTGCGCTCAAGTTAAAACCAAACTCAACAACAAGCTGAAAATAAGTTATCCAATTAAGAGCGATAGAGAATACACCATACCGCTCAGCGCCAAACACGCGGGTAACGTAAGGCACCGTAACAAAAGGCAACACAATGTTAATTGCCTGTAGCGCAAGCAGCCAGCCAGTATTCTGGAGAAGCTTTTTCTCTTTAAAAGCCAAACTAATTCTCCTTCGTCATCTTCTCGAGGAACAGCAGTTGTGCCTCGCGAACACGCCTGATTCCATCTTGAGCAGCGGGAGCAGAACGCCCACACAACTCACTGACAAGGGTGCTCGCAGAAGTAGAATCGACCGCAACGCTTCTCCAAGGTTCTCCTACCTTGCTTAATAGATCCCTCTTGCGGAAGTCACTAGAATTTGATTTGGGTTCAAAAGATACAAAACGCTTTCCGAATAGCAGCGAAAACGCCGTTCCATGGAAAGAGTCCGTACAGACAAAAGAAGCGCCCGCAAATAACTTAAGGAAATCCTCAGGGCCAGCATCAGTAATCATCTCGCGCTTAAATGAGTCCCGCCCATAACGCACATTTATAACCTTCAAGGGCAATCCAAGCTCAGATGCAGCCTGCTTCGTAAGCTCCAAATAGCGCGCGGACGCCTCCTTATTAATGTAATAACCTAAAACATACCCACAGTCTTCAACCGAAGTATTAACAGCTTGTGCCCAGCGCTTTGAATCCAAAAGGAAAACAGGGTCGTCAACCACCTCGGGAGACCGCCCGCATAAGCTATTAACCACGGGTGCATCAGTATTCTCTCTTACACAGAGGACATCAAAAGAAGCTAGGTCATCTGAAAAAGGAGCTAATTCAGTTTCAGTTGCGCTGCCGAGACTTGCCGCAAAACTGCCCTTACAAGCCGACGTTTCAAAGGGAAAAAGGAAAGCTTCATCGAAATCGGCAATATTAGGATTGAAAACCTGGTCGCTTCCAGAGATAAGCAGATCGAAACTTTCTTTATTAACAAAATCGCGCATCTCTTCAATTGAATAGAACCGAGGCGTCAGATGAAGGTAACGCGACTCATATTCAGCAAATTTGCGCTCCTTAGAACGCCTTTTGCCTTCAAAAGGAAGCAACGCGACATTAACCGCTAAATTAGATAGAAAACCATCCCTTTTGTGATGAAGGGAGTTATTGCGCTCCTGGCGATCATTTTGGAAGTTAAGCACCCAAACATCATGACCCATGGAGCAAAGCTGCTCTTGCAGTGCGTAGCACTGCAAGATCGCACCGTAGTTGCGGGCAAAATGGTAAGTAATGATTCCAATTTTCATATATTAATTTCCAATCAAATAATACTCGAGCGAGCATTCCAACGTTAATCAGCCCAACACGCGACTTCGGAGACAGGCATTCTCCGAGCAACAGGTCTCGCGAACGTTTCTTTTGGATAGCCAAATCCGACGACCGCAATGATCACTTCATTTGCTGAAATGCCTAAGGAGGAGCGCATCTCTTTTCCCGAATCACCAACAACCCACTGGAAAATACATGAACCAATCCCATAAGCCTTTAAAGCCAAAACAAAGGACTGGAGATAGATACCGCCGTTGATAAACCATTGGTCATACTCGGCGCAGGAAAACAGAGAAGTGTCAGCAGTAATAACGGCCCATTGGAAAATTGATTGCTCAAACCCTTTATTGCCACGCACGGCAGCAGAGACAACCTGCGCAGATTTTGGACCGGAAAAATACACGCGGCTTGGTTGGCGGTTGCACGCCGAAGGCGCGCTCTGCGCAAGCTCAATAACATGCGTCAGCGTTTCCTGAGGAACAGGGGTTGAATCAAATGACCGAACACTATGTCTCCCGTTAATAAAATTGATCGCATTCTTATCGCAATCAGAGACAGAAGCAAAAGAATCAGAAACAATTCCAGCCCTATCACTCAAGTCAGTTCGGCCAACTTCATATGAAGTCTGCTCAGCCAGCGATTCAAAACCATGCTGCCATTTAGAGCAATCAAGTCCAAGTCGGACTCTACGAGAAAGCCAATTCTCAAGTGCCGCCATAGATTCAATAAAAGCATACGAATGATTAGTAAAAGAAGGATCTTTTGCTGCAAGTGTTAAATAATCAAGAAGACGGTCGGCCTTTTGTGTTCCGAAATCATCGCGGCAGCCTTCAATACAAAGAGCCTTCTCGAAAGAATGAGCAATAAGAAGAGAGTCTCTGTACAAGGTGTCTAAAGACCTAAAGTCTTCGCAAGCAAGCAAGCGATTCGATTTAACAGCAAACGACAATCTTCGAATTTTATTGTATGCAGGCAGTACTGCAGTCTTTATGTCCATACCCACTCCTAAGACGCGTGTTGTTTGTCGGCATAACGAAACTAATTACTTTTTGGAGGACAATGAGGAAAACAAAAACGAGATATACATCAATGCTCTGCGTGAGCAAGGCAAGAATGACAACGAATAGCATCGCTTCTGTCGAAGCGCTTTTAACACAGTCCGTAAGATGGCAAAGAGCAACGATCAGCACACAGCTCAAGAGAAGACCAAAATATGAGAAGTTAATGATGCACATCTCGAACCAGCATGGCGTTGTGCCAGCCGGAAGCTCGGATATTGGCAATCCTAGAATAGAAGACGTTAGGTATTGGTAATCCTGATATGGTTTGCTAGGCCAAATTGATCTAGGGACCCAAATAAATAGTGTCGAGAGAAACGACTGACCGAAATAATCGAGTATATGATCGCCTAAAAAGAACTCATGATAGATTACATATTTTGTAACATCATCTCTGCCAAAATCAACGCGGAGCATCTCATAGACGCTATTGAAACCCGTATCCCGCAACGGTCGAACAACAATTAGATAAAAGGATGAGAAAAAAAGGAGCGCGCAAAGCACGAGCGGAAAGAAGACCCTCAACTTTTTTCTCTGTTCAAGAGCAGGATTTCTTCTTAGATAGAAAAACAAATACAGGACGATTAATATCGCAAGCATGAATCGTTTGCCAGAAATCCAACCAGTAACAATCGAGTAACAGACAATAAGAACTAAATTGGCAACCGTCCCCAACCTGTCCTGACGAAAGAACAGGGAGCAAAAAGAAATTACACTTAGCAGAAGTAGTTCCGCAACGATCATACTCACGCCGCTAGACGCAACTCCACGAGAAACCGAGTCACCATAAGTTAGATAAGAGCTGACATTGCCGGTAAGCAAAATATATAAATATGGAGAGATAATAAACAAACACATTACAACTTTATTGTCAAATATCGCCCCTCCCCATTTTTTTTGAACTTTAATCTTCTTTTTTTGATAGTAATTTGAGTAGAAAAACAATGAAGTGCAGGCCGATATAAGCAAGAGGTCATAAATGGCCGACACATAGTCATTGGCCATTGGGGCTATAAAAGGTTTATACCAGTAAACTGTCTGGTAACTTGGCCTACCAATTGCATAATCGAGCAAAATAGGTAGACAACAGAACGCCCATAAAATTAAATATACATAGTTTGCAATAGAAACCTGCGGCTTCATAATTAAGCGATTATAAATTACGCACAAATAAAATGAAGAAAGCAGGATCAGCATCCAGTCAAGGGCAACTCGCCAAAGCTCCATTAATCGTCCGCCTTGTCAAATGCACCAAGACCCTGCAGCAGCGATTTCATAACAGCAAGATTATCTGTTCCATTAAAGAAATCATATGCACAAGATCTAAATTGACTATATTCATGATCGATTTGCTTAATAGCATCGGCTATTGATTCGGGCTGAAAGTCAACGCACATACCGCTACCGCTAGCCTCAACAGTTGAAACCAAACCAGGCAAACGATTAGCAAGCGTGGGGAGACCGAATGCTGCATACTCATATATTTTATTTGGGGCGCAAAAGGCCTTATTAAGCGAAGTGTCATCATATAAAACTACGCCGATTCGGGCTCTTGCGGTAATCTCCAGGTGCTTTGGCGCCGGAACAAACCCGTACACAAAAGTATCAGGATAAATTTTCTTCATTTGCTCAGTAGTACCGTAGCGATCTTTTCCCATGAGAACGAAAGCATAATCGGATTCCAGCAAATTAAGAGCCTCAGCAATCGGCGCAACATATTCGGGGCGCTGGAATAAACCCTGATAAAGAAGGATTTTCCTTCCCTCTAGCTCGTCAATAATCTGTCTGGTTTCGCTCGATGAAATAGAAGGGATTTCACCCGCCTTGAGCCCATATGGCTTATTAGGGAATACAGCGGGGAGGGAGTTAAGCCCCCATTTGATTTTCATATAGTACGCACGGTTAAGTTCACAGCACGTAACTGCAAGAGCATTGCGACAAACCGCCGCAAATAAACGTTCTTTTGTCGGCTGATCATCACACAGCTCTAACGCCGTGGCCACATAGGGAATACCGGAAAGTGCCCCGTAAAGCGGAAGCGCAGATTCAGCAGTTCCAAACCAGACAAGATAATCCATTGGCTCTTTTTTTAGGCGAGCGAGAACGGCTTTGCGGAAATGAGTCCAGTTATTCAATGTATCCAGTTTTCCGCCAACGCTCAGATGCGGATCAACGAGCTCCGTAAAAGGAATGCCCTCGCCTTTTAGTATTTCCTTAGCCGTATCCTTGCTGGAACCAAACCAAACTTCAATCTGTACGCCCAAATCTTTAATCATTCTTATTTGTGACATACAGGGGGGATAGAAAGCCAAGTCGGACTTAACAATATATATAACCCTCTTAAACATATAGCCCCTCGTAAAGATTGCTAACTCGATTTGCGTAAGTCTCATAGCTTCGGTCTTCTTGAAGAGAAGGCAACAAGCGCCTGGTTGACTCGCAAAGCATTTCGTAATAATTACTGTCTTCTAGTTTAGAAATCGCCTCACAGAGAGAGGAAACGTCGCCATTTTTAAATAGAAGACCATTTACGCCATCCCTGATATATGCAATAGCCCCACAGGTCTCGGGAACAATTGATGGAATACCAGAGGCAAACATGGCTTCAAGGCATACTAAAGGAGAAGCTTCATACCAGGATGAAGTCATCACCAAAGCCTTATTTGATTTGAACTGGTCTGCGAGTACATCTTTATCACACCAACCCAAAAAATTAAGGTTTGGGTAAGCATCTCTTAGTCTCTCGAACTCAGGACCGGATCCACATAATGTTCCTGGCAAACCCAAGGAAGTAAGCGCTTTACAAAACAGCTCAGGGTTCTTCTCCTTATCAAAACGGCCCACAAACAAATAGCCGTTCTTTTCAGATGGCACACCAAACGAAAGTTCCCCTTCAACAGAAATAGGATTGGGAAGAATACATGGCATGCCATCATCAAATTCACTGCCACGCATAATGTCATAGGTAAAATCCGAAAGATAACAAAACTTTGGATGGGCACGCTTGATTGAACGATTTTGAAGAGCGATGCGAACCACTCGATATAGCTTCTGCACATAGCTCCTCTTATCACAATTGCATCGAATGCACTTAGCGGAGCATGCTTTCAAATGGCATATTCTATGCTTCTTGTAATCGTAAAACCCACCATTAGGACATACAAGAAAATACTCATGAAGCGTCACGAGCACCTTGAAGCCAGAATCGGCAATAGCATCAAAAATTGAAGATGAAAGAGCATGGGTCCAGGAATGAACGTGTACGACAGTATCATCAGGATTGAATTGGTTTAATAAAGCACAAAACCTCTCGTAAGATTTTTTACTGTGCAGGCCGCTAAGGGCGCCGGCAACCTTGTTATCTGACTCAAGAAAAGGCTGTTCATTTGCAACAACAACCTTGAAACCGTCAAGTCGACTATGAATTGGCCCGCAACCAGCGAAGTAAACAACGTTATACCCGCGGTCACGGAGAACCACGGCGGTAATGTAAGCGATTTGGGCGGTACCGCCAAAATTATCAGCCGTATCATCAACAATAATGACGTTTTTGACTCTCTTGTCCATCAATTTTTGTCTCCGTTTATTAGTTGCAAATATCGCCTCAAAAGCCAATCAGCCTGTTGATCAATGTTGTAATTTGCAAATGAATCAAGAGAAGTGGATTTACGTCCCTCATCAGACTTTGTTGAAAGAGAGCAAATCGCATCTGCCCACACGACAGGGCTATCAATCGACAAGAACTTGCATTCCCCCGTTACATCCACTTCGCGCGTAATCGCATCACTCAACAGACACGGCAGGCCAGACACCTGTGCCTCGACGCCGACGAGGCACAGGCCTTCGTAAAGGCTTGGCAGAACGAACGCATCAAACGCCTGGTACAAACGATTGACATCGCTTCTCTGTCCCAGAAACTTAACGCGATCGGTAAGACCGCGTTCGTCCACCAAGGCCTTTACGGAGGCCCCGGCTTCGCCGGTACCGACAAGCAACAAGACGGCATCGTCACGACGCTTTGCGACCTCAGTAAAAATGTCAATCAGAAACGTATGGTTCTTTTGAGCAGTAAAACGTCCCACATGCCCAATGGCAAACTGGTTGCCGACGAGGCCCAGGTCGGCTCGCGCTTGCGCGCGAGCCTCCGCATTGAAGCGAAAGCGATCCAAATCGATTGCGTTGTATACGACTTCGAAGTGTGCAGCTTTACCGAAAAGCCATTCACCGGCAAATTGACTGCATGCAAAACGGTGTGTTGGATACCGATTCGATTGCGTTTTCAGCACGGCCTTTAGGGCATTCTTGGCATACTCCCCCTTACCACTCGTAGAATGGCTATGGGCGATACGCACAGGAACGCCCGCCTTCTTCGCGGCACGAAGCGGAAAGACCGAAAGCGCGTTGATGTGACTGTGGACAATCTTCCAGCCCTCTTGTTTAAAGAGACGCTGAAGCTCTCGCTGGTATTCAGCTACATGCTGATAGGGCGGTATCTCAAAGACCCTGCCACCGAGCGATTCGATCTCATCACGAGGAACAAGCGTCGAATCGGCATCGACAAGAAAATCGAACTGCACTTTGCTTCGGTCAATATGACGATAGTAATTCATGACGACTGCCTCAACGCCGCCGCCAAGCATCTTGCCCACGACCTGGGCGACGCGAATTGGTTCTCTTTGGCTCATCGCCCGGTCCTCCTTTTCCCAAACATGGCACCAAAGGTGCCGGTGAAACATTTCCAGTCCATGCGGAAGCAGCGATTCCGCACGTAGTGGAGCTCGATCTTCTGGCGCATGCCGCTCTCGAAGGTCGCGGCGTTGCGGTCGGTGGCCTGCCACAGGCCCGTGATGCCCGGGGTGACGCTCAGCAGCTCCGCCTTCTCCTCGTCGGAGAAGTGCTGTTCGAGCTCGTCGCGCGTGATGGGGCGCGGACCGATTACGGACAGGTCGCCCTTGAGCACGTTGAGGAACTGCGGTACCTCGTCGATGGAGCACTTTCGGATGAACTTGCCCACCTTTGTGATGCGTGGGTCGTTATCGACCTTGCGCTCGACCTCCCACTGTTGCAGTTGCTCGGGGCTAAGGTACTTCTGAACATCACCGGCATCAGGGACCATGCTGCGGAGCTTAAGCACGCGGATCACCCGGCCTCCCCTGCCCACGCGCTCCTGCGTGTAGACCGGGCAGCCCGGTGACTCCACGCAGATTGCGGCGCAGACTCCCGCCATGGGAATCGCCAGCACCACGGCGCATCCGGCGCTGAAGGCTATGTCGAATGTTCTCTTGCATATGCGGTAGAAGAGGGTCCCCGTCGGTTTCCTAGGCATGGGCTAACACCCCGCCATCGGAAAAATCTCGGGAGATGCCTCTAGCAGGCACCCCCCCCCGTTATCATTTCGACGACCGTGAGAGCCACGATCTTCAGGTCGGTGGCCACGCCGCGCTTGGCGATGTATTCGAGGTCACGTCGCACCATGCCGTCGAAGTCGGTATCGTTGCGGTCCGTCACCTGCCACCAGCCGGTGATCCCGGGCTTCACGACCAGGCGCTGCAGGTCGTACTCGGTGTACTCGGCCACCTCGTTGGGCAGCGGCGGGCGCGGGCCGACGACGGACATCTGGCCCAGAAACACGTTCAGGAACTGCGGGAACTCGTCGATGGAGTGCTTGCGGATGAACTTACCGATCTTGGTGACGCGCGGGTCATCCTTTATCTTGAACATGGCGCCGGCAATCTCGTTCTGCCCCTTGAGCTCGGCGAGGCGCTCGTCGGCGTCTTTGTACATGCTGCGGAACTTCCACATGCGGAAGGTGGACAGGCTGCCGTCGCGGTGGGTCTGACCCACGCGGATCTGGCTGTAGAACGGGTTGCCCTCGCTCTCTAGGCGGATGGCCGCGGCGAGCACCAGGCTCGGCACGGCGATGATGGCCAGCACGCAGCCGCTGAACACGATGTCGAACGCGCGCTTGGCGGTGCGGTAGGCAAGGCGCGAGTTGTCCCAGTCCTTCACGGCCTGCATGGCCTTGTAGCGCACAGTCGCGTCGCCACCGCTCATTGCCTGGGCAACAAGCGCGGCCCCCACCGGCGCGTTTTGCCCTGTTGCTTCTTTACTAGTCAAGTTCAAATCCACGTCCCTGATTCCAGGAACCCCCCCCCATCGATGAATTCAAAATACGAACGAATTGCCGGTGCAATGCCCCTTACGTTTTGATCGGCACGTCGAGCGGAAGAACTTCCCTAAAGCGGGAATCGCCCTCGCCCACGTCTACCAAGCACCAGCGCTTATGACGGTCGATCTTCTTTACACAGGCCTCTTGCCCCACCAAGGGCCCCTGCTCTATATGCAGCACGCCGTCTTCTATGCGGGCTACGCTGTTGCGCACCACGCCGTCGTCATCGAGCACGCTGCGGTACCAGTCCTGCGCATCGTCCGGTATGGGCGCATAGGCCCGCTCCCTGCTGCCGGCAATGCGACAGCCAAAGCTCAACTGCGCCAGGGCCTTGTCGAGCAGGGCGGCATCGCGCGTAGCGACAAAGAAGTATTCCTTGTACATAGGTTTGGTTTGGAGCGACCAGGCGCCATCCCGCTTAAACCAGAACTCCTTTTGCATCACAAAAGCGTCCTGCATCAACTCGTGCGGGATAATGCGGCGGACCTTTTCGCAGGTCTCGCGCTCTTTACCGTTGGGGGTGTGGACCAGATACCAGCGGACGCGGCCGCGCTGACTGTTGGTGATGGCGCCACTAAAGGCACCGGGCAGCTGCTCTTGGCGCCGCATTGTCTGTTCCATCTCTCGCCCCCTTTTCTTGCTCCGCGACGCACGCGGATGCAGGGGCGTTAAGAACAGGCTTCTCGCTCGCAGCTAGGCGCAGTCGCAAAAGTACAGGTTTTTGTATCTTTCGACGTTGCTCATTATACGAGCAAACTGCTCGCGTTTTCCCAGATTTCACAAAATGCGCCGCGAATGGGTGCATCTCCATACGCCTCTAAAAAAACCTGTACCTTTTTGCACAACAAAAAAGCCGCACTAACCAGCGGCTTTTCTTCTATAGACAACAAAAAAGGCGACCGCCCGCGAGGACGATCGCCTTTGTTAATTCTTGTATTGTTTGTGCTAGGCGCGAGTCTTGATCTCCTCGAGCACCTTGG
Organism: Collinsella sp.; assembly: GCA_048428865.1. Taxonomy (GTDB): domain Bacteria; phylum Actinomycetota; class Coriobacteriia; order Coriobacteriales; family Coriobacteriaceae; genus Collinsella. The sequence continues at coordinate 21,846 of DBFOPP010000040.1, read as the reverse complement.
CCACAAACTCGTCAACGCTCATCTGAACGGTCTCGTTGGAACGATCGCGGACGGAGATGTTGCCAGCCTCGACCTCCTTCTCGCCCAGGATAAGCATGTAGGGCACGCGGTCGATGCTGCGGGCCTCGCGGATCTTGTAGCCGATCTTCTCGTCGCGGTCGTCGCAGACCACGCGAATGCCGGCCTCCTCCAGCTTGGCGCACACCTCGTGGGCGTAGTCGCGGCTCTTCTCGGAAACCGGAAGCGCCTTGACCTGCACGGGAGCCAGCCAGGTGGGGAACTTACCCGCAAAGTGCTCAATCAGAATACCGATGAAGCGCTCGATGGAGCCAAAGCACACGCGATGCAGCATGATGGGACGCTTCTTGGTGCCGTCGGCGTCCACGTACTCCAGGTCAAAGTTGAGCGGCATCTGGAAGTCGAGCTGGACGGTACCGCACTGCCAGGTACGGCCGAGCGAGTCCTCCAGGTGGAAGTCGATCTTGGGGCCGTAGAAGGCGCCATCGCCCTCGTTGACCTCGTAGTCCATGCCCAGCTTCTCCAGAGCGGTGCGCAGGCCCTCCTCGGCGCGAGCCCAGTCCTCGTCCGAGCCCATGGAGTCCTCGGGGCGGGTGGAAAGCTCGACGTGATACTTAAAGCCAAACTTCTGGTACACGGAGTCGATAAGGTTGACCACGCCCACGATCTCGTCGGTCAGCTGGTCGGGGCGCACAAACAGGTGGGCGTCGTCCTGGTTAAAGCAGCGCACGCGGAACAGGCCATGCAGGGCGCCGCGCAGCTCGTGGCGGTGCACCAGGCCGATCTCACCGGCGCGGATGGGCAGCTCGCGATAGGAGTGCGGCTTGGAAGCGTACACCAGCACGCCGCCCGGGCAGTTCATGGGCTTAATGCAGTACTCTTCGTCGTCGATGACGGTGGAGTACATGTTGTCCTTGTAGTGGTCCCAGTGGCCCGAGGTCTTCCACAGCTGCTTGTTCATGATGAGCGGCGTGGAGATCTCCACGTAGCCGGCCTTGTGGTGAATCTCGCGCCAGTAGTCCAGCAGCGTGTTTTTAAGGATCATGCCGTTGGGCAGGAAGAACGGGAAGCCGGGGGCCTCGTCGCGCATCATAAAGAGGTCCATCTCGCGGCCGATCTTGCGGTGGTCGCGCTTCTTGGCCTCCTCCAGCATGTGCATGTGCTCGTCGAGCTCTTCCTTGGTGGCAAAGGCGACGCCGTTGATGCGGGTGAGCATCTTGTTGTCCTTGTCGCCCTTCCAGTAAGCGCCGGAGACGCCGGTGAGCTTAAAGGCCTCCAGCGCCTTGGTGTAGCAAATGTGGGGGCCGACGCACATGTCGATGTAGTCGCCCTGCTGGTAGAAGGTGATGCGGGCGTCGTCGTCCAGGTCGCCGATGTGCTCGACCTTGTACTTCTCGCCGCGCTCCTCCATAAGGGCGATGGCCTCGGCGCGGGGCTTCTCGTACACGGAGAACTTAAGGTTCTCCTTGACGATCTTCTTCATCTCGGCCTCAATCGCGGGGAAGTCGTCCTCGCTGATCTTGACGCCCTCGGGCAGATCGACGTCGTAGTAGAAGCCGTTGTCGGTCGCGGGGCCGTAGGCAAAGTCGGCCTCGGGGTACAGGCGCTTGATGGCCTGCGCCATGATGTGCGCGGCGGAGTGGCGGATGACGTGCGTGACTTCGTCCTGCGGGAGCTCGGCCACCGAACCGTCATTGTAGAGAGCCTTCATGGGTATGTTTTCTCCTCTCGGATGCCTGATGCAAGTGCGTGCGATGCGCTCGGCGTTTTTGACTTGCATCATTATAGGCAGGTTGCCTTGGTATACAAGCGCCCGCCGCACCTTAATGGCACGGCGGGCGATTTTCTACGCATGCTTCATCGTGTGGGGTGGGGTGTGGGGCGCGCGTGGCTTGCGGCGTGCCCGTGGCTTGCGGCCGGCCCGGCGATGGATGCGTTACTGGATGCGAGTTCGGCAGTAGGGGCAAACTTTCCAGTGCGCATCGAGCGGGCGATGGCAGCTGGGGCAGACATTGCGAACCTGGGTATCGCACACCGGGCAGACGACGAAGTCCTTCTCGATGGGCGCGCCGCACTGCGGGCAGGTGCCATACTGGGCAAGCTGGCGCTCGCGCAGAGCCATGTCCAGCTCCTGCTCTTCGCGGTCGGACGCGTAGGAGTGCGGGCGCAGGACCAGGTAGGCAATGAGGCCTACAAACGGGATGAGGGCGATGATGCCCCATGCCACGTAGGCGCTGGCGCCGCGGCGGCGAGCGTCGATGAACACATAGACGACCGACAGCACATACAGGGCGATGATAAAGCCAACGAAGGCATAGACGACGCCCATAAGCTGCGGCGACATGAGCTCGGAGATGTACTTGGACATTACGGGTACCTTTCGGAATATTAACAGTCCGGTCAAGTTTACCACGGGGTTTGTTTATATGGGACCACGGCTAGGGGCGGGGCTGGCGCGGACACAAACATCTCAATCTGTAACAGGTGGGAGCGGAATCCGGGTCTAGATGTTACAGATTTAGACACAGGGGTTCCTCCCCGACTTCGATCTCGATCTGTAACATCTTGGACCCCCAAACCCCTCTTACTGTTACAGATCGAAACAAAACGTCAACGTGGTAGCTGGCAGGCAAGATTGTCGACGTTGCCGGGTCTCCCCTCGCCTGCCGTTGGCGGGTGTTGCGGGGCTGTTCGCCGCATTGCCGCTGCGCTGGAGGTATGCAGACCGTAGGATAGTCTTATTGACGGCCTGTCAACTCGTCTGGGAGGCACTGTGACAGAAACGTTTGATATCGCGATTGTCGGCGCGGGCATCACCGGATGCGCCATCGCGCGGCAGCTCGCGCGATTTGAACTGTCCATTTGCGTGGTCGAGGCGGCCAACGACATCGCGCTGGGCGCGTCGAAGGCCAACGGAGGCCTGGTACACGCCGGCTACGATCCGGTGCCGGGCACGGTAAAGGCGCAGGTCAACGCCCGTAGCTGCGAGTTGTATGACACCTGGGCCCAGGAGCTAGGATTTTTGTTTTGCCGAACAGGATCCATGGTGCTGGGCTTTAACGACGAAGACCGCGCGCATCTGGAGCAGCTGCGGAGCAATGGCCTTACCAACGGTGTGCCCGAGCTGTCGATCGTCGGACCCGACCACATCCACGAGTTAGAGCCGCGTGCGAGTGCCCAGGCGGCTTGCGCGCTGTGGTGCCCCTCGACCGGCTATGTTGATCCGTTTGAGGTCGCCATCGCCGCGCTGGAGAACGCCGTGGCCAACGGGGTGACGTTTATGCGGTCAGCTCCGGTGGAAGCGATTGAAGTCGCGGGGTCGGGCGACGACGCGCGCTTTACGCTGGCGACCCCCGTTGGCAACGTGCGCTGCCGCTACTTGATCAACGCCGCGGGCAACGGCGCCGCCGACATCTCGCATATGGCGGGCGCCGAAGAGTTTCAGATGGTCTGGCGTCAGGGCAACATCGTGGTGTTGGACAAGGAGCCGCGTGCGCTCATGCCGCTCTACCCCGTTCCCACGCCGGTGTCCAAGGGCGTTATCGTCACGGGCACCGTACACGGCAACACCGTGATCACCGCGACGGCCGCTGTGCGCGAGCCGGGCGACACGCAGACCTATGCGAGCGATGTGAACGCGCTGCTGACCGGCGCGCGCAAGCTGGTGCCCGATCTGGATACGCGCCGCGTGGTGCGCGCATTTGCCGGCGGGCGTCCGGTCATTCAGGGAACAAACGACTTCTTTATTGGAAAGTCGACCGTGGTGCCGGGACTTTTCCAAGCGGCGGGCATTCAGTCGCCGGGCGTGGCGAGCGCACCGGCCATTGCCGAGCGCATGGAGCTTGTGATGCGCGAGGCGGGCGTGGAGCTGCACGAGAGGGCGGACTGGAACCCAATTCGCCGCGCGCCGGACGACTTTGACCGCGCACCGCTGGCGCGCAAGGAGGAGCTAATCGAGTCCGAGCCCGCGTGGGGACAGATCGTCTGCCGCTGCGAGACGGTGCCCGAGGCCGAGATCGTGGCCGCGATCAGACGCCGCCCAGGCGCGGTTTCGGTCGAGGGCGTCAAGCGCCGCTGTCGTGCCGGCATGGGTCGGTGCCAAAGCGGCTTTTGCCAGAGCCGCGTGGTGGCGATTCTTGCACGCGAGCTGGGGTGCGACCCCAGCGAGGTGCTGTTGGAGGATACCGGATCTTGGTTGGTTGAGGGACCGCTAAAGGGGGTGCGCTAGGATGGCGACGTTTGATATGCGCGACGGACGCGCGGAGGCCGGAGCTGTAGCGTCGGTGTCGACGCAGGCCTTCGACGTGGTCGTCATCGGCGGCGGACCCGCTGGCATGGCGGCTGCGCTTGCCGCACATAATGCCGGCGCCCACGTGGCCATCGTGGAGCGCGAGCAGCACCTGGGCGGAATCCTCCGCCAGTGCATCCACCCCGGCTTTGGCCTGTCGCACTTTAAACAGGAACTCACCGGTCCCGAGTACGCGCAGCGCTTTATCGACCAGGTGCACGCAACCGACATTGCGCTGTTCTTGGACAGCATGGTGATCGGGATTGATTCAGGCGAGGGCGCGGATGTGCGCGCGCTGGATGCGGACAAGGCCGCGGGAGCCGCCGCAGTCCATACCGTCACGCTCATGAGCCCTGCCGGCATGCTGCAGCTCACCGGACGCGCGGTCGTCCTTGCTATGGGGTGCCGAGAGCGCACGCGCAGCGAGATCAAGATTCCCGGCAGTCGTCCCGCCGGCGTGTTTACGGCCGGCCTGGCGCAGCGATACATCAATATCGAAAACCTCAAGCCCGGCTCGCGAGCCGTCATTTTGGGCTCGGGCGATATCGGGCTGATCATGGCACGTCGCTGCACGCTCGAGGGGATTTCGGTCGAGGGCGTATACGAGCTCATGCCGTACGCCAACGGTCTGCGCCGCAACGTCAAGAACTGCCTTGACGACTTTGGCATTCCGCTGCACCTGTCCACAACCGTCACGCGTGTGATCGGACACGATCGCGTGGAAGCAGTCGAGGTGAGCCAAGTCGACGAGAGCCTGGTGCCCATTCCGGGGACCGAGCGCGTTGTTCCGTGCGACACGCTACTGCTTTCGGTGGGTCTGATACCCGAGAACGAGCTTTCGGTTGCCGCGGGCGTTGAACTTGACCCGCGCACGCGCGGCGCAGTGGTGGACCAGAGCCTGCAGACGGGCGTGCCGGGCATCTTTGCCTGCGGCAATGTGCTGCATGTGCACGACCTAGCCGACAACGTGACGACCGAGTCCGAGAGGGCTGGCGCAGCTGCGGCGGCGTACGCGCTGGGTGGCAACACGGATGCTGAGGCGGGTGCCGCGGACGCGGGCTGCGAGCTCACGGTCTCCCCCGCCGGCATTGCGAGCTACGCGCTGCCGGGACGCATTACGGCCGTGGCGCTCACCAGGCTCAACTTCCGCGTACGCCGACCCGTCGACGCTGCCCGCGTGAGGATCTTGGCCAACGGCGAAGAGCTGTTCGCCGGCAAGGTCCGCGCGTTTAAGCCGAGCGTTATGGAAACCTTCCCACTGCCGGCGAAGGTGATTCAGCGTGCACTCGACCTGGGTGCCAGCGAGATTGTCCTGTCCGTTGACCCTGTTGAGGGGGCGTAAAGCCATGAGCACGAACGCAATCGAGACGCTGCAGTTCAACTGCACCACCTGCCCATCCGAGTGCCTTCTGACCGTAGAGGTAAAGCGTGACGCAGACGGCGCCGTGGCAGAGGTGCGCTCCGTGACCGGCAACAACTGCCCGCGCGGCGATAAGTTCGCGCATCAGGAGCTCACCTGCCCCATGCGCGTGCTCACCACCACCGTGGCCGTCTCCGGCGGCGAAGAAGCCCTGCTCCCCGTGCGCACATCCGAAGCCATCCCGCTGACCCTCCACGCCCAAGCCATGGACCTCATCCGAGGCCTAATCGTCAACGCCCCCATCCGCATGGGCGACGTCGTCCTCCCCGACCTCCTCAACACCAACATCAACCTGATCGCCAGCATGGACATCGACCGAGCCCAAGTAGCTAATTAGGGACGGGGCTCTTTTAGCTACCCCACCATCCACCCCGCCCTCCTCCGCAGTTGCGGTGAAATACGGACTGTTTTATGGCTTCAGGCCGCTAAACAGTCCGTATTTCACCGCAACTTATGAGGGTGCGCATGGGATGCAAAGGAGTGTCCCGAGGTGCCGGCATAAAAGGAACGTCCCTATCTGCCGGGCTTGGGATACCATGGTGGCACCCTAACGAAAGGACGATGTATGGCACATGTCGATGAACAGCGTGTGGCGCGCGTGCTCGATGCGCTCGAGGCTCAGCACCCCGGCGCACAGCTGCTTGTAAACGACCCGTGGTCGATTTACTACCTGACCGGCTTTTATGCCGATATGTTCGAGCGTTTTTGCGGCGTGCTGCTCGCACGCGATGCTGAGCCCGTGATCTTGGTCAACGCGCTGCATCAGTTGCCCGAGTATGACAATGCGCGCGTTGCCTACCACACCGATACCGACGTCGTGGCCGACGCCATCGCTCGCGAGGTCGATCCGACCAAACCACTCGGCATCGATACCGTCATGCGCTCCGGCTTTTTGATGCCGCTCATGGAGCGCCACGCCGCCAGCGAGTTTTTCCTGGGCGACTTTGCCGTCACCGCCGCACGCACCTACAAGGATGCCGCCGAGCAGGAGCTCATGCGCGCGTCCTCGGCAGCCAACGACGCCGTGATGGCCGACGCCATCAAGCTCGTCCACGAGGGCGTGACGGAGCGCGAGATTGCCGACCAGATGCTCGGCCTGTATCGCAAGCACGGTTGCGAGGGCTTTAGCTTTCCGCCGATCGTGAGCTTTGGCGCCAACGCCGGCGACCCGCATCACGAACCCGACGATACGGTACTCAAGCGCGGCGACGTGGTGCTGTTCGACATTGGCGGGCGACGCTGCAACTACTGCTCGGACATGACGCGCACGTTCTTTTGGGGCGAGCCGGACGAGGAGACGGCGCGCATCTACGACATCGTGCGCCGCGCCAACGAGGCCGCCGAAGCGCTCATCGCACCGGGCGTGCGCATGTGTGACCTGGACCGCGCCGCACGCGACGTGATTGAGAATGCTGGCTATGGGCAGTACTTTACGCATCGCCTGGGTCACTCGATCGGCCTGCAGGACCACGAGCCGGGCGACGTCTCGCTCGTCAACGAGCAGGTTGTCGAGCCGGGCATGACCTTCTCCATCGAGCCGGGCATCTACCTCCCCGGCCGCACCGGCGTCCGCATCGAGGACCTGGCCCTAGTTACCGAGTCCGGCGTCGAGATTCTCAACGCCTACCCCCACGATCCGGTCCGCCTAGACTAGGCAATGCGGCAAAGGGGCTGTCCCTTTGCCGCATTGCGATTACGCCGCGCCACGAAAACGGCCCATCTACTACGTTCAACCCGCATGGGTCGACCATGCGGGTCTTTTTTTAAAACCAGCAAGCCGTCTACCTGCAGTTTTAATTTCGCGATGTTCCGTGTGGTCGAGGGTAGTCGCCAAAACGTAGTAGATAGCCCCATTTCGTGGCAAGCGAGTCAACTCGGGGCACAGGGCAGCTAAAAAAGCCCCGTCCCAAATTGGCCGCTTTTGAGTTGCGGTGATATACGGACTGTTTGGGGCTCCTGGCTTGTAAAACAGTCCCTATTTCACCGCAACTAATGAGGGGACGGGATTAGCGCAGCAGGCCGGCTACTTCGCCGGCTAGGGTGATAGTGCCGGCGGCAACGAAAGCCTCGCCAGCGGCATCGAAGGCAGCGAGGGCCTCGGGCACGCTCGGGTATACGCCCGCGAGCTTATCGGCGTCCACAAGGGCGGCGAGCTCCTCTGCCGGCAGAGCGCGATCGGAATCGGTCTGGGTCACGACCACGCGGGGGAACGCCGGAACCAGCACGTCGACGATGCCCGCCACGTCCTTATCGGCCAGCGCGGCACACAGCAACGTGGGGCGGTTCTCCACGCACGGATCGATCTCGTTCAGCGCGCTCACAAAGTTCTCGCAGCTCTGAGGGTTATGGCAGGCGTCGATCAGCTTGAGCGGATCAGTTCCCAGCACATCAAAGCGACCCGGCGTAGGGCAGCCCATAAGCGACGCATCGAGCTTGTCATGATCGAGCTCGCGGCCCAGATACCCCTCGCACAGCATAATCGCGCACGCGGCATTCTGCGGCTGATAGGCCGGCTTGACCATGCTCGACGAATAAATCGCGCGCGGCGTAGTGCAGCTGAACTCCACCGTGTCGCCCACATGTGCCGGCACCTTGGTCGTGGCATGGTTCACCAGCAGCGGCACGATGCCGCACTCGCGACAACGTGCATCCATCACGCGCTGAACGCTCGCCTCGTGTGTGCCCTCGCCCAGTACAACCAGGCGTCCGGGCTTAATGACCGCAGCCTTCTCCCCCGCAATGGCCTCGAGCGTATCGCCCAAAATACGCGTGTGATCGAGCCCAATGCCCGTAATGGCAACGGCGACGGGATCGGTCGCACTCGTGGCGTCCCAACGCCCGCCCATGCCAACCTCGAGCACGGCAACATCGACCGCGGCCTCGGCAAACACCACAAGCGCAGCGGCCGTCAGCAGGTCAAACGGCGTGATGGTATAGGCACGCTCCCCCGCCGCCACACGACGGGCATTCACGCGATGTCCCGCCTCAACAGCGGCAGAAACACCACGGGCAAACGCCTCGTCGCTTACGACGCACCCATCGACCTCCATACGCTCGGGATAGCGCACCAGCTGCGGCGACGTATACAGCGCGGTCTTTAACCCCTCACCACGAAGGATGGCAGCCGAAAAACGCGTGGTCGAAGTCTTGCCATTAGTACCGGCAACCTGAATGCAATCGAAATACTCGTCCGGACGTCCCAGCTCATCAAGCATATCGACAACGGTCTCAAGCAGAGGCCCAGCATCCCCAGAAATCCGCCCCGTGTCGGCAGCAAGCCCCACAGCCTCACCAAACGAAAGCAAATCAAACTCAAAAGGAACGGTATACAAGCCGGAACGCTTAGGCATTTTTAGAACCGCCATTCATAGAAAAATAAAACAGTATAGGTTGAGGATAGTCAGCGAAAACGCCTCTGATGAGCCAAGGTGCCGTGAAACAAGGGCGCATAGGGCTTATGCCCATGCGCCCGAAGTTGAACGGCAGATTGGCCATCAGAGGCGTTTGCAGCGTCGAGTCAGCCGCCGTTCGTTAGAACGGCGGAATAGGTGTCCGCAGTAGCGAGCAAAGCATCGGGACGCACCCCCAAGTTAGGCCTACGAGAAGTCAGCAACCTGAGCAGTCAGCGCCGCCAGGATCTCCTTGAGCTCAGCTGCACGGTCCCTCTTCTTCTGGACCACCGCGGGCGCGGCCTTGGCCACAAAGCCCTCGTTGGCAAGCGTCTTCTCGCAGCCAGCGAGCTCCTTCTGGGCCGCGGCGATTTCCTTCTCCAGGCGCGCCTTCTCGGCCGAAAGGTCAACCTTACCCTCGAGTACCACAAAGACCTCAACGCCGCTATCGACCACGGCAATGCTCGCAGCCGGCTTCTCAACGTCGGTGCCCATGACCAGCGAAGCCGTGTTGGCCAGCGGCTCGATGGTCGAGCGCAGGCTCTCGAGCTTCTCGATATCCTCGGCGCCGGCGCGCACGACCACGTCGAGCTCGGCCTTGGGGCTCAAGCGATAACGCGAACGCGTGGCGCGGGCGGCGGAAACGACGGTGCGGCACAGCTCAAACGCGCGCTCGGCATCCTCGTCAACATACTTGGCGTAGTCGGTGGGCTCGGGCCACTTGGCAATCATGAGCGCCTCGGCGCGGTTCACGTTACCCTCGGCGTCCAGGTCGAGCACGCTCGCCGGCATGTTGTCCCAGATCTCCTCGGTGACAAACGGCATAAGCGGGTGCATCAGGCGGATGGAGGTATCGAGCACAAAGATCAGGTTGCGCTGCGCCTGCAGACGGCCCTCGCCCTTCAGGCGGGCCTTGGTGACCTCGACGTACCAGTCGCAGACCTCGTTCCAGAAGAACTGCTGCACGCCGCGGGCCATGTCACCAAAGGTGTAGTTCTCGATGCCCTCGGTGACCATCTTCACGGCCTTGGCCAGGCGGCTGAACATCCAGGCGTCGGCCGGCGTCTCCACGACGGGCTCGCCGGGCGTATAGCCCTCCATGTTCATAAGCAGGAAGCGGCTGGCGTTCCAGATCTTGGTCACAAACGACTTGGCCTGGTCGGTGCGCGGGCTGTCGATGAGCTTCTTGGTCTTCTTATCGATGTTCGCGTCGAACTTAACATCCTGGTTGTTGGTGCACAGCGTGAGCAGGTTGTAGCGCATGGCGTCGGCACCGTACATGCCGATGAGGTCCATGGGGTCAACGCCGTTGCCCTTGGACTTGGACATGCGGCTGCCGTCCTTGGCCAGGATCGTCGGGTAGATGACGACATCCTTAAACGGCACCTCGTCCAAGAAGTACAGCGAGCTCATGACCATGCGAGCGACCCACAGCGCGATGATGTCGCGCGCGGTGACGAGCGCCGTCGTGGGGTGATGGCCCTCGAGCAGCTCCGGCTTTTGCGGCCAGCCCTGCGTGGCGAAGGTCCACAGCTGCGAGCTGAACCAGGTGTCCAGCACGTTCTCGTCCTGATGCACGTGATGACCGCCGCACTTGGGGCACACGTCGGTGTCCTCGGTCAGGGCGTCCTCCCAGCCGCAGTCCTCGCAGTAGAACACGGGGATGCGGTGGCCCCACCACAGCTGGCGGCTGATGCACCAGTCCTTAAGATTCTCCATCCAAGTGGTGTAGGTCTGCGTCCAGCGCGCGGGATGGAAGGTGACCTTGCCGGAGTTGACGGCGTCGAGCGCCGGCCCCTTGAGCTTGTCGACGGCCACAAACCACTGCTCGGACAGCCACGGCTCCAGCGCGGAGTCGCAACGGTAGCAGTGCATGACGGAGTGATCGAGGTCCTCGACGTGATCGAGCAGGTCGTGCTCCTCGAACCACTTGATGACGGCCTCGCGGCACTCGTCGCGATTCATGCCGGTGAACTCGCCGTAGCCCTCGACGACCACCGCGTGCTCGTCAAAGATGTTGATCTGCGGCAGGTCGTGGGCCTGGCCCATAGCGTAATCGTTGGGGTCATGGGCCGGCGTGACCTTGACAAAGCCGGAGCCAAAGTTGGCGTCGACATGCCAATCCTCAAAGATGGGGATCTCGCGGTCGACGATGGGAAGCTTGACGGTCTTACCCACGAAGGCGGCCTTCTCGGGATCCTTCGGAGAGACGGCAACGCCCGTGTCGCCGAGCATGGTCTCGGGGCGCGTGGTGGCGACGACGATGTAGTCCTGGCCGTTGACCGGCTCGGTCAGCGGGTAGCGCAGGTGCCACAGATGGCCCTTCTCGTCCTTGTACTCGGCCTCGTCGTCCGAGATGGCGGTGGTGCAGTTGGGGCACCAGTTGACGATGCGCTTGCCGCGGTAGATCAGGCCGTCGTGATACCAGTCGCAAAAGACCTTGCGCACGGCCTGCGCATAGTCCTCGTCCATAGTAAAGCGCTCGTTATCGAAGTCGACGGAGCAGCCCATGCGCTTGATCTGCTCGACGATGATGCCGCCGTACTCGTGGGTCCAATCCCAGCAGGCGTCGACAAACTTGTCGCGACCGATCTCCAGGCGGCTAATGCCCTCGCTCTTGAGCTTCTTGTCGACCTTGGTCTGCGTGGCGATACCGGCGTGGTCGGTGCCGAGCACCCAGCGCGTGGACTTGCCGCGCATGCGGGCCATGCGGATGATGGCGTCCTGGATGGAGTCGTCGGTGGCGTGGCCCATGTGGAGCTTGCCGGTCACGTTGGGAGGCGGAATGGTGACGGTGCAGTCGCCCACGCCCTCGCGGCGCTTGTAGTAGCCGCCGTCAAGCCACTTCTGCAGGATCGCCGGCTCGTTGGTCGACGGATCGTAGTTCTTGGGCATCTCTTCCATATATCTCTCCCTTGCCCGTCGGGGAGGAATGTAGGCCCGATTTTCGCTCGGTCAAGTCCTGGGCTCGCTCGAAGACCACATTAAGTGGTCTTCGGCTCGTGCGGAATCTACGAAAATCGGGCCTACATTCCTCCCCTTAGGTATCGATTACTTCAGTCTGATATGACTTCGCTGAGGCTTAAACAAACACACAGAATAACACAGGTAGTTGGGGTTATTGCGTATATATAAAATAGCCTCCGACCGCGGGTGGTCGGAGGCTATTTGCAAGCACGTTTTTGGCTGGTTTAGCCGTAGATGCGTTGGGGCTGTTCTTCGCCCTTTACGGAGGCTTCGGTTACGATGACCTTGGTGACGCCCTCCTCGCTGGGGAGGTCGAACATCGTCTGCTGCAGCACATCCTCGCAGATGGCGCGCAGGCCTCGGGCGCCGGTCTTGCGGGCGAGCGCCATGCGGGCGATCTCGTGCAGGGCTGCGTCCTCAAACTCAAGCTCAACATCCTCGAGCTGGAACATCTTGCGGTACTGGCGCACCACGGCGTTCTTGGGCTCGGTCAGGATCGACACCAGGTCGTCCTCGTCGAGTGCCTGCGTCTGGGTGACGACGGGCGTACGGCCAACGAACTCGGGAATCATGCCAAAGGCGTTGAGGTCCTGCGGGAGCACCTGACGCAGCAGATCGTTCTCGTCGACCGAGGTGGGGCCGGCGATCTCGGAGTTAAAGCCCACGCCCTTGTTACCCACGCGGTCGGCGATGATCTTGTCCAGACCAACGAAGGCACCGCCGCAGATGAACAGGATGTTCGTCGTATCGATCTGCAGCAACTCCTGCTGGGGATGCTTGCGGCCGCCGGTGGGCGGAACGCTCGCCACCGTGCCCTCAAGTATCTTAAGCAGCGCCTGCTGAACGCCCTCGCCCGAAACATCGCGGGTGATGGAGAGGTTCTCGGCTTTGCGGGCGATCTTGTCGATCTCGTCCACATAGATGATGCCCACCTGTGCGCGCTCAATGTCGCCGTCGGCGGCATTGATGAGCTTGAGCAGGATGTTCTCCACGTCCTCGCCAACGTAACCGGCCTCGGTGAGCGCGGTGGCGTCGGCGATGGCAAACGGCACCTCGAGGATGCGGGCGAGCGTCTGGGCGAGCAGGGTCTTACCGGTACCGGTGGGACCGAGCAGCAGGATGTTGGACTTGGCGAGCTCTACCTCGTCCATATCGTCATCGAACTGCGAGCCCATGTCGTCATCAAAGGCAGACACCGCAGCGCCGCCCTCAATCACGCGGCGATAGTGGTTGTACACGGCCACCGACATGGCGCGCTTGGCGTCCTCCTGACCCATAACATAGGCCGAAAGCTCGTCATAGATCTCGTGCGGCGTCGGCACGTGCGTGATGACCTGACGGTCGTCCTCAAGCTCAAAGCCCTCGGTCTCGGGGTCCACGGCGGGCTGGGATGCAGCCTGACCGTGGTCGTTGAGGAAGCCCGGCAGCTTGCCGTTGCGGGCGGCATCCATAAAGTCCGAAGCCAGCGACTCCTCCAGGATCTCGGAGCAGGCGGCGACGCACTCGTCACAGATAAAGATATTGGTCGGGCCCTTTACGAGGCGACGGACCTGGCCCTGCTCTTTTCCGCAGAAGGAGCAGCGGATGGGGTTGCCGTTCTCGTCAAAGTTGTCCTGCATGTTACCTGCCATCCTAGGCGTCCTTCGCGGCGAGATCGCGCGAGGTGACGATACGGTCGATCAGGCCGTAGTCGAGGGCCTCGGCGGCGGTCAGGTAGTTGTCGCGCTCGGTGTCGGCCTGGACCTTCTCGATCGGCTGGCCCGAGGCGTCGGACAGGATCTGGTTGAGCTCGCGACGGGTCTTCTTAATCTCCTCGGCCACGATCTCGATCTCGGTCTGCTGGCCCTGGGCACCACCGCTGGGCTGGTGAATCATGACCTTGGAATGCGGCAGGCAGAAGCGCTTGCCCTTGGCACCAGCCGAAAGCAGCACGGCGGCCATGGACGCGGCCATACCGACGCAGATGGTGGAGACCTGCGGCTTGATGAAGTTCATGGTGTCAAGAATCGCCAAGCCGGAGTAGACCTCGCCACCGGGCGAATTGATGTAGAGCGAGATATCCTTCTCGGCATCCTGACTCTCAAGATGCAGCAGCTGGGCAACGACCAGGTTGGCGCTGACGGAGTTGATCTCCTCGCCCAAGAAGATGATGCGGTCGTTGAGCAGGCGCGAATAGATATCGTAGCTGCGCTCGCCGCGCGGCGTCTGCTCGATTACGTATGGCACGAGGGCGGAATCGAACTTAGCGATCATACGCATCTCCATTTCTCTCTTGCGGACCAAAATTGGTTCTAGATAAACGTACGGTGCCCGCATGCTATGCATTGGCTGGCACCGTACGAAGCAACCGGATAACCGGTGTATAACTTTACCCCATCACGAGCGCACGCAAGCGCTCGTGGGCAAGGTGGTGAGAATTACTCGGCGTCCTTGGCGGTCTCGTCGACCTCAGTCACCTTGGCGTTCTCGACCAGGTGATCGACGGCCTTGGAGCGACGGATGGACTCGCGGACGGCAGGCATGCGGCCATCGGCGATGAACTCGGCCTTGGAAGCCTCGACGTCCTTGACGCCGGCCTTCTCGAACTCGGCGGTGATGTCATCCTCGGTGACCTCAATCTTGAGCTCACGGGCGAGAGCGTCGAGAGCCAGGGACTCGCGGGCAACGTCGTTGGCCTGCTTGTGCAGGTCACCAATGAACTGCTCCATGGTCAGGCCGGAAGCGGGCAGCCAGGTGTCCAGCGTCATGCCGCGGGCAGCGAGGTTGGACAGGAAGTTCTGGCCAAGCTCCTCAAAGACGGACTGCTCGTAGTCGGCGTCCATCTCGTCGAGCTGCAGGCGCTCGGCGAGAGCGGAGACGCAACGGTTCTCCTTCTCGGCCGGGAGGCGGGAAGCCTTGTCCTGCTCGATCTCGATCTTGATGGCGTCGCGCATAGCGTCGATGCTGTCGAAGCCAAAGTCGGACTTGACGAGCTCGTCGGTGAGCTCGGGGGTGTTGCGGACCTTGATGCCCTTGACGGTGACCTCGACGGTGTGGGTCTCGGCCTCCTCGCCCTCCTCGGCCTCGTCGGTCCAGGTGACGGACTTGACGTCGTCAACGTTGGCGCCGATCAGAGCCTCGTTGAACTCGGCGGGGTTGCTGTCGCTACCGGCGATGAGCATACGGCCCTCGGCGGCGAAGTTGTCGGCGTTCTCGACGGCCTTGAGGTCGACGGTCACATAGTCGTCAGCCTCGACGGCGCGACCCTCGACGTCCTCGAAAGTGGCACGGTAGTTGAGGAGCATCTCGACCTGGTTGTTAATCTCGGACTCGGTGACCTCCGCGGGAGGCATCTCAATCTCGACGGCGTCGAAGGAGGAGAGCTCAGCAGCGGGACGCAGGGAGAACTCGACGGTGTAGGTGTAGTCCTCGTGATCCTTGGCGAGGTCGAGCTCCTTGTAGTCACCGTTCTTGGTGGGGACGATGTCCAGCTCGTTGAGGACGGCGGGCTCGTTGGCGGCGATCAGGTCGTTGGTGGCCTGAGCGAGGGTAGCCTCGGCGCCAAGAGCGGAATCGATGACCGGACGAGGAGCCTTACCGGCGCGGAAGCCCGGGAAGCGGTACTTCTTGGCGGTATCCTTGTAGGCCTTCTTAATCGCGGCGTCGACGTCGGCGGCCGGGATGATGACCGTAGCGGTGAGCTTGGCGTCCTTGACGTCAGAAGCGGTGATGTTCAACACGTTCCTCCTCATACTGCCCAGCTTATCTGAGGTGCTGGTACCTTTATGCAACAAAGTGTCGCGACGGCCGAGGCCGACGCTGGTGCGTTGGTGCGGGCGAAAGGACTCGAACCTTCACGGGAATCCCACCAGAACCTAAATCTGGCGCGTCTACCAATTCCGCCACGCCCGCATGAGCGCACAGACTAGGAATGATAGCAGATACGAACGACAAGCGCACGCACACCTTTTACAGGCTCACGACCTCACCACGAGTGCAGAAGGCGGGGCGAGTTGCCCCGCCCCGCCAATTACGACTTGTTCGCCGACCCGCTACTCCCCCAGCAGGGCCTTCTCGGGCGTGATCGGCAGCGAGCGAACCTGGTGGCCGGTGGCGTGCGCCACGGCCGAGGCCACGGCGGCGAGCGGCGTGTTGATGACGACCTCGCCGATCGACTTGGCGCCAAACGGGCCCGTCGGCTCGTAGCTCGGCTCAAAGGCCACGCGAATGCTGCCGATATCCAGGCGCGTGGGCAGCTTGTAGCTCATAAAGTTGCCGGTGCGCAGGCGGCCGCGGTCGTCGTGCTCGACAATCTCGTAGAGCGCGTGACCGATGCCCTGGGCAATGCCGCCCTCGGCCTGGACGCGCGCGAGCGCCTCGTTGATCACAGTGCCGCAGTCGACGGCCGCCGCGTAGTCCACCACAGTCACCTTGCCGGTGGCCTTGTCGACCTCGACCTCGGCAATGCCGGCCATAAACGGCGGAGGCGAAACGGGCAGGCAGGCAGAGGCATGCGAGGTGAGCGCGTCGCCGCCCGCGATGTTCTTGACGCACAGGTTGGCAAAGTCACGCAGCGTGAGGTAACGGTTCTGCTCGCGCGCGGCACGCTCGTCAGACAGGCGCACGTACTGGCCATCGAAGACCACGTCGGCGGCGTCCACGTCCCACATCTGGGCGGCCTTGGCGCAGATCTTCTCACGCAGCTCGGTCGCGGCGTTCTTGGCGGCAAGGCCCGTCACGTACGTACCCGAGCTCGCGTACGAGCCGGCATCGAACGGCGACACGTCGGTGTCCACGCCGCGTACCACGATCATTGAACTCTCCACGCCCAGCTCCTCGGCGGCAATCTGCGCCAGGATCGTGTCGACGCCCATGCCGTTATCGGTGGCGCCGGTGCCAATGGTAATGAAGCCGTCCTCTTCAAGGCGCATGTCGATGCCGGCGATATCCACATTGGAGATACCCGAGCCCTGCATGGTGAGCGCACAGCCCAGGGCGCGCACGCGGTCGCCCAGGTCCACGGCCAGCGGCTTGTCGCGCCAGCCGATCATGTCCATCGCGCGCAGCAGGCAGCGGTCGAGCGCGCAGGCGTTAAGCTTCTCGTTGTAGTACTGCGGCATGATCTCGCCCTCGCGCACGATGTTCTTAAGGCGCAGGTCGGCGGGGTCCATGTGCAGCATGTCGGCGAGCTCGTTGACGGCGCTCTCCACGGCAAACTGGCCCTGGGTGGCACCGTAGCCGCGATACGCGCCGCCGCGGTTGGTGTTGGTGTAGACGGCGTCCCAGCTAAAGCGGCTCGCCTTCACATGGTTGTAAATAGGCAGGCTCTTGTGGCCCGAAAGGCCGATCGTCGTGGTAGCGTGCTCGCCGTACGCGCCGGCGTTGGACAGCGTGTGCAGGTCGATGGCCGTGATGGTGCCGTCGTTCATGGCGCCCAGCTTAACGGTCATCTGCATCTGGTGGCGCGAGTTGCCCGCGGTGATGGTCTCCTCGCGGGTGTAGCAGCAGTAGCTCGGACGACCGGTCTGCTGGGTGACGAATGCCACGAAGATCTCGCAGCAGCCCGTCTGCTTGGAGCCAAAGCCACCGCCGATGCGCGGCTTAATGACCTGCACCTGCGACTGCGGGATATCGAGCGACTGAGCGACCATGCGGCGCACGTGGAAGGGCACCTGCGTGGAGGTGGTCACCGAGATACGCCCGAACGCGTCGGTCGTCGCGAAGGCGCGGAAGGTTTCCATGGGCGCGGTCTGCGTGGCCTGGCTGGTGTAGGTGCGCTCAAAGACGATGTCACTCTGGGCGAATGCCTCGTCGAGGTTGCCAAAATCGCTGGTACCGCTGCACACCAGGTTGCGGGGCACGTCGCCACCCTGCGGGAACATAAAGGTCACGTCGCCCTCGGGGTGGACCACGATGTCGTTATCGAGCGCCTGGGTAAAGTCGAGCAGCGGCTCGAGCACCTCATAGTCGACCTTGATGAGTTTGAGCGCCTTGTCGGCGGCCTCCTCAGTCTCGGCGGCGACGATCGCCACCTCCTCGTTTTGGTAACGGACGAGGTTCTCGAGGATCAGGCGGTCGTAGGGACTCGGCTGCGGATAGCTCTGTCCGGCAATGGTAAAGCGCCGCTTGGGCACGTCCTCGTAGGTGTAGACGCCCACCACGCCAGGCACCTTCAGGGCACGCGTCGTGTCGATGGAGCGGATCTTGGCGCGGGCATAGGGGCTGCGCTTGAGTTTGACGATGAGCGCGCCGGCAGGCACCATATCGCCCGTGTAGACGGGACGGCCCTCGAGCAGGGCCTTCGAGTCCTTCTTGGGCTGCTTGTGGGTGATCTGCTTGTAGGAGACGCCGTCGGAGCTGGTATTATTGACCGGCAGCTCGGGCATCTCAAAGCCCACCTGCACACCGGACTCGTTGAGGAAGCGGACTATGGCGCGCAGCTGGCTCTCGTAGCCGCTGCAGCGGCAGAGGTTGCCGGCGAGCTGGCGCGACAGCTCCTCGCGCGTGGCGACGAGGCTCGGGTCCTCCTTGGCGGCGCGGGCAAGTGCCAGCACGTTCATGATAAGGCCGGGGGCGCAAAAACCGCACTGCTCGGCGCCCTCGGCAGCCATTGCGCGGGCAAGCGCCTCAGACTCGGCCTTGAGGCCCTCAAGCGTGGTAATGGTATGGCCCTCAACACGGGCGGCGGGAACCGAGCAGCTCAGCACCGGGTCGCCGTCGAGCCACACCGTGCACAGACCGCAGTTGGTGGTCTCGCAAGCACAGCGCACCGACGCGCAGCCCTGCTCGCGCAACAACGCAAAGAGCATGGTGTCGGGGGCAATCTGAACCTTGACCTTACGACCGTTGAGCGTAAAGGAAAGATCGATGAGTTTGGCAGCCATTAGCGCACCTCGCTAGAATCGACGCCGGGCACGCGGCGGCAGGAATACTCGTCCGTGGCAAACTTAGGAATCTGCACGCCCTCGAGCTCGTGCGCAAGCGCGGCCGAAAGCTCGATGCCGGCGGCGCGACGCACAGCCTGGACGGCAAGCGGGGCCGAGATGCGGCGGCGGTAGTCGGCCGAGCCCCACAGGTTGGTGCCGTAGCTCAGCACGCGCACAGATGCGGCCAGGGCGCGAAGCTCGTCCTCGGAAGGCTGCTCGGCGGCAAGGCCGCATGCCTCGCCCTGCAGCAGGGTCGCGCGCAGCGGGCGGGCACCCACGGTGACGTGCCAGGTGTTGTCCCACCAGGCGGCGGTGACGTTTAAGGAGGGGAAGTCGGTCGCGGCCTTGCGCACAGCCTCGTAGCTCGCACGGTAATCGTGCTTGACGACCACGATGTGCTCGATCACGTCGCGCACGTAACCCATGTCGACAAACTCGGCGAGCGGCACGCGACCGGCGCCCGTCAGCTCAACATAGGAATCGAGCGCCAGGAAAGCCGAGAGCACGTCCGAGAAGCCAAAGCGGCCGTAGATGCTGCCGCCCACCGTGGCGGTATTGCGCAGCTGCACGCCCACGATATCGTGGACGGCGAACTCAAAGACATGGTTGACAAGCGCGTTGAGCTCGGCATGGCGCTCGAGCTGGCGCAGGGTGCACATGGCGCCGATGCGAAACTCGGTCTCGGTCTCCTCGATCTGATCGAGTCCGCAGGCCGAAAGGTCAATCGCCGTCGCCACGCGACGCGAACCCAGACGCATCCAGATGCCGCCGCCCACAATCTTGTTGTTGCGGTTCTTCTGTAAGAGCTCATAGGCTTCGGCCGCGTTTCCAACACGGACGTAGGTACCGAACTTGAGCACGTTCTCCCCCATCTCTTCACTTGTCCAGTACTTTTAAGTGTACCAAACGAGGGGCCGCACACCGTTTTAGGACAAAATCCACCCACCCATACATAACTTGCGGTGATATACGGACTGATTAGCCGTTCTGGAACGCAAAACAGTCCGTATATCACCGCAAGTTATGAGGAGTCCTCCGGGATAGAAAAGGCTCCCAGCCGGATAGCTGGGAGCCTCATCACATGCTATGTCGAGTGAAGATTTAGCAGACGCCCTGAGCGAGCATGGCGTCGGCGACCTTCAGGAAGCCGGCGATGTTGGCGCCCATGACAAAGTTGCCCTCCTGGCCATACTCCTTGGCGGTGTCGTCCACGTTGTGGAACATGCCGCGCATGAGCTGCTCGAGCTTGCCGTCGACCTCCTCGAAGGTCCAGGACAGGTGCTCGGCGTTCTGGCTCATCTCCAGGCCGGACACGAGCACGCCGCCGGCGTTGGCAGCCTTACCGGGCATAAAGGCAACGCCGTTCTCCTGGAAGTAAGTCGTGGCCTCGATGGTCGTGGGCATGTTCGCGCCCTCGCCGACCACCTTGCAGCCGTTGGCGACGAGCGCCTGGGCGTCCTCGAGCAGCAGCGTGTTCTCGCGAGCGCAGGGCAGCGCGATGTCGCAGGGCAGCTGCCAAACGCCACGGCCGTCGCCCTCGTGCCACACGGCGTTGGGCTTCTCGTCAACATACATAGCGAGCGTAACGCCCTTGTCGTGGCCGGAGCGCTTCTTGTTGTAGATGTGCTCGAGCACGGTGTAGTCGATGCCGTCGGGATCCTCGACCCAGCCATGGGTGTCGGAGCAGGCCAGGACCTTACCGCCGAGCTGGGCGACCTTCTGGACCGCGTAGATGGCGACGTTACCGGAGCCGTGAACGACGACGTTCTTGCCCTCGAAGGACTCGCCGCGGCTCTTGAGGTACTCGTCCACAAAGTAGACCAGGCCGTAGCCGGTGGCCTCGGTACGGGCGAGCGAGCCGCCAAAGGAGAGGCCCTTGCCGGTAAGGACGCCGGTCCACTCGTTGGTCAAGCGCTTGTACTGACCGAACAGGTAGGCAACCTCACGGCCGCCAACGCCCAGGTCGCCGGCGGGAACGTCGGTGTTGGGGCCAATGTGGCGATAGAGCTCGGTCATGAAGGACTGGCAGAAGTGCATAATCTCGTTGTTGGACTTGCCCTTGGGGTCAAAGTCGGAACCGCCCTTGCCGCCGCCCATGGGAAGGGTGGTCAGGCTGTTCTTGAGAATCTGCTCCAGGCCCAGGAACTTGAGCATGCCCAGGGTGACCGTCGGGTTAAAGCGCAGGCCGCCCTTGTAGGGTCCAATGGCAGAGTTGAACTCGACGCGGTAACCGCGGTTGACCTGAACCTTGCCCTGATCGTCGACCCAGGGAACACGGAACATAACGATGCGCTCGGGCTCGACGAGACGCTCCAACAGGGCGGCCTCCTCGTACTCGGGGTGGGCGTCGAGCGCCGGCTGGATGGTGCCGAGGATCTCGGTCGCGGCCTGGATGAACTCAGGCTGCTCGGGATAGCGGGCCTTGAGCTCGTCGAGAACTTTCTGCGTATAGCTCATGCTTCCTCCAATTGATGGAAAAGAAAGGTGTCGTTCGCGGCGTACCATGCGCCGCGAGCTTTATCGAGTATGGATAATATCGCACTGTTGCAGCAAAGTTTCGCATAAGCCGACGAGCAGATGTTTCGTTTTGATTACGATGCAGGTAGAAGCGTTTTTGAGTGCCTGACGTGCAAAACCTGTGTTTCAAACCTGTTTCGTCCACGTGTTCCAAACCAACACATTGGGGACAGTGAACTGCCTCCCATTTCTTGGACATCTGGAAATGGGAGGTTTTCCATGAGTATAGACCTCAGGGTGAAGCACGACCTGGAGTCCAGGAGGCGGGCCGTCGAGCTCTTCGACGCCGGCGTCGGCTGCAAGCCGGCGGCCGAGGCCCTGTCCGTCCCCCGCGAGACCGTG
>DBFOPP010000039.1:0-7206 GCA_048428865.1 Collinsella sp. | reverse complement strand
GCTGCTGGCCGAGGACTGCGACGCCGACGTCCTGTTCCTGCTGACCGCCGTCGAGCATGTCGCCATCAACTTTGGCAAGCCCAACCAGGAGGAGCTCGAGGACCTCACCGCCGACGAGGCCGAGCGCCTGGCCGACGAGGGCCAGTTCGGCAAGGGCTCCATGGAGCCCAAGGTCCGCGCCGCCATCAAGTTCGCGCGTTCCCGCAAGGGCCGCACCTGCATCATCGGCGCCCTGGACAAGGCCGCCGAGACCATGGCCGGCCTCTCCGGTACCCGCATCCACGAGTAGTCTCTACTCTGTCGCCTCTCTCGTGGGCGCCAGGCAAGGCGCCCGCAAACTAGCCTCTCTTCATGAGCCCCGCAGTCCGCTCCGGCTGCGGGGCTTTTGCTATTCACCTGGTCATTGGGGACGTTCTTAAACGACCAGCCAAAAGGGACGCTCTTGCCGCGAGCAGGTACGGCACCTGGGGATTTAAGACTAAGAGGCTAGTACGTCAGATCGTGAGTTGCCTGAAACCAAACGACGACACCTAAAATACGAAGGCGACGCCTGTCCAGAGTGAAGTCGGGTTCTTCTGTCAAATAGGAATACGTTGACAGCGCAATCGTGTTCCCTCGGATTTCATAACGCCGAATAACTATGGCTGATGCGTCTACCATGGCAACGACTGTGCATCCGTTCCACGGTTTAGCAACAGGATCGACCAGCAGAACACTGCTTTGCGGATAGCAGCGTGACATGCCGCTGCCGTTCATCTGAACTAGAAAGCCTCCCGGGTGCCTTTCAAGTACGGGTCTTGGAACGAAGGTGCGCCCACTGTTCTTAAGACTAAAGCCACCGTTGCGGCGTACGATTTTATAGATTTCGCATTCTTCGTTTTGGGCCACGTTCTGGCTTTTCTCAGGCCGCGAGCTTAAGCCGGCAGAAGCAAGGCCGCTATTACTTGCGGCGAGCTCATCAAACGTTACATCGAAAAGCTCGGTCAGCTTATCGAGAGTCGACACCTTGACGGCGGTGTGTCCACGTTCCCAACGGCATACCGTTTCTTTGGTAACGCCGAGCATGTCGGCAAATTGCTGCTGCGTCAAGCCTTCGCGGGTTCTAAGACATTTAATGTTATCCCCTTGGGCCATGTTATTCATCACGCCTAAGTGGCAAGCACAAACAGTTGGGCCCGCCAAAGCCGTTTGTCAGCTCGTGTATGGAAATGGGGACAAGATCGATTCCGGCCTGTTCAAGAGCAGCGTTCGTCGCTTGATTCTCTTCATAGACACAGACTTTGCCCGGTCGGAGGCACAGCACACTGGCTGCGTTATTCGTGCACTCTTTTTCTGCCAAATTGGGATTAGATCCACCGCAGGGAATAAAACGAAGCTCGGGTATGCCAAGCGCGGCGGCCAGTGCTTCCTTGACTCCTTTTTCGACGGCGTGAATCTGGCAGAGATTCTCTGCTCGATTTCGCGTAATCTGATAAGAGCGAGATTCTGCGAGTAGCTGGGGGTCGACAACAAAAGTATCGTAGTCGACCCGGCTTAGGTACGTATCAAGATGGATACACAGGCTCCGCTCGGGTACCTCAATTGCCCATACGGCGTCGATGCTCGAGTCGGGATTCCACAGGAGGGTACGAGCGAGCATATCGATGGCTGCAGATTCGGTTCTCTGAGAGATGCCGACTGCGACATTATGAGCATCAAGATTGATGATATCGCCCCCTTCAATATGGAAGGTCGAATCGTGACGATAAAACGCGGGCGTGTCCTTGAAATTGGGATGGTATTTAAAAATCGTTTGGTAGAGCGCTACTTCGCGATTGCGCTCGGGCCAATACATGTGGTTGAAGGAGATGCCGGAGCCGATGGTGCTTACCGGGTCGCGCACGAACCACATGGTGTTTAATGGGCTAACGAGCAGCTCGTCAGGAGCATAGGCCTCGCCGGTTAATTCGGCGAGCCTGTCCCCGCCGTCGAAGCAGTATGTAACTTGCCCGTGGCGGATGCCGCCAATCGATGCCGAGACGAGCTCCTGCACCGATCGGGTGTGTTCAAGATGCTCGCGGACTGCTTGCTGCAACTCGGCGCCAATCGCGCCGCATTCATCGACAAAGGAATCGACAAAAGATGCTCGAGCTTCGGGGCACGAGTCAAGCGCTTCTATAAGAAGTTGGTCGAGATACAGAACCTCTACGCCTTCATGCTCGAGCACTGAGGTATAGGCATCACACTCAGCTAGGGCTCTATCCAAGTCAAATAGGCTGCTCGATGGTCTTAGGCTAAAAACTTGGCCAAAATGGCCTTCGGGATAGTTTTGGGTTTCGATACCGGGTCGATATAAAAGGGCCTGTTTAAGCTTACCGATTTCGCTGGTGACATGAATTGGCATTAGAACGCTCGCTTTAATTCGGATGATGACTGATGTCAATTATCGTTCTGCTGGGAGAAGTTTAAGTGAGTATGTTGTGGGTATCGGTGGACGGCTTAAGCTCTTGATTGAAAGTCACCAATTGATAAAAAATATCAATTTAGTTCGATAATTGAGCTTATATATCAACTAAAGCCCGTCTGCCTTTTAATACTATCCATTCGCATAAATATCTAATGTCAACTGGCGTGAAAACCGAATAATAAGGTTGCCGGCGAAAAGCTCGTATCGAAAACCTGCAAACTAAAGGAGGCATAATGGCCGAAGTGCAAAAGAAACGTGGGCTACGAATTCCGCACGTCTACACCATTATCTTCATTCTCATGGTGTTGACCGCAGCTCTTACGTGGATCGTTCCCTCCGGCTCGTTTGAGAGGCAGGAGCTCAACGGACGCGAGGTCACTGTTGCTGGAACATATGAGTCCGTTGAAAAGGTTTATGCGGACGAAGA
Organism: Collinsella sp.; assembly: GCA_048428865.1. GTDB lineage: Bacteria > Actinomycetota > Coriobacteriia > Coriobacteriales > Coriobacteriaceae > Collinsella. Next base: position 4,333 of record DBFOPP010000039.1, on the reverse strand, counting down.
CGGCGCTGAGGTTGACCTGAAGCAAGGCCTGTTCGATGTGCTCGAGGCTCCTGCGGTGGGAATTCAGCAGGCAGTTGAGGTCGTTGCCTTTATTCTGATTGTCGGCGGATCCTTTCAGGTCATTACTGCCACTGGAGCTATCACCAGCGGCGTGGCGCGCATCGTTAAGAAGTTCAAGAGTAAAGACATCCTGATTATTCCGATTTTGATGGCGGTTTTTGCGCTGGGCGGTAGCACGTTCGGCATGGCGGAGGAGACCCTTCCATTTTTTGCCATCTTGCTGCCGATTGTTATGGCTATGGGATATGACTCCATTACGGCCTTTATGATCGTGTTCGTTGGCGCCCGTATTGGCTATATCGCATCGACGGTCAACCCCTTCAATGTTTTGATTGCTCAGGGAATTCTGAATATCCAGGGTAATCCCCAGCTCTGGCTTCGCGTTGTTGCCCTTGTTGTGCTGACCGCCATCGCTATTGCCTGGGTCGTGTTGTACGCTCGAAGGGTGAAGAAGAACCCCGAGTCCTCGATTGCTTACGCTGATGATATCGAGAAGCGCAAAGAGCATGCATCAAATGACGAGCTGCTCGAAGCCGATTTCACCGGGCGCCAGAAGGCCGTAATCATCGTATTCGTGCTTGGAATCGTCGCCATTGTCTGGGGTCTTGTCACCCAGGGCTGGTATATGAACGAGATCTCTGCAGTCTTTATGGCTATGGCGCTCCTGTCTGGCATCGTATCGGGCATGAGCGAGAAGGAGATTGCTACAGAGTTTGTTAAGGGTTTGGGCGACTTTGTTTTCTCTGCGGTCGTGGTCGGTCTTGCTCGAGGCATTTTGGTTATCGCCAACGATGGCTTGATTATCGATACGGTCCTAAACGCTCTTGCGACTGGCCTTGCCGGAATCCCCTCTGTTCTCTTTACCAGCATTTTGTATGTTGTTGACAACTTGCTTTCGATTCTGGTTCCCAGCTCTTCGGGCATCGCGGCGCTCACCATCCCCGTCTTTGGGCCTCTGGTTGAGCTCATGGGGCTAAATCCAGAAGCTGCGGTTACTGGCCTTTCGATGGGATCTGCAGCGATGTCGCTGATTTCCCCCACCAGCGCAATGCTTGTCGCCGGTCTTGGTGTTTGCAAGATCTCTCTTGGCCAGTGGTGGCGAGTTTCCTGGAAGTTCTTCCTTGTGGTCAGTGCGGTCTGTCTCGTATTTACCGCGGTATCCGGTCTGCTTCCGATTGTCTAGCAAACGAAACGACAACTTTGTAAGCCATTGCAATAACTATTGAGCTCTAATCTAGAAAGGAACGATGATGAGCAAAGGTCTGAACGTTCATAGCGAAATTGGTGCCCTCAAGAAGGTATGCGTGCACCGACCGGGCTTGGACTTGGTAAACATGAAGGCGGAGGATTTTGAGCGCGCCTGGATTCATGACGCGTTTTATCTCGAGTATGCCCAGCGAGAGCATGACGAGTTTACTAATCTTCTTCGCGGTGCTGGCGCCGAGGTTGTTTATATGGAGGACTTGCTTGCCGAGACTTTCGATCAGGTTGAGGGTTCTCGTGCCGAGTTTATGAGCAAGTTCGTTCCCGAGGCCAAGATTGAGAACCTGGCGCTTCGTCAGGCAGTCGTGGAGAAGCTCGACTCCATCAAGGACAACAAAGAGTTTGTCCTTACCGCTATGGGCGGTCTTTACGTACGCGATCTCGAGATTCCGCATGTGGGCGGTTCTCTTGCGGCCATGGATAGCGACGAGCTAAAGCCCGACGAAATGGTCTTGTTCCCGATGCCCGCCTCCTACTTCTCGCGTGATCCGATCGCTGTGGTCGGTAAGGGTGCGATGATGAACCGCATGTACTGGCATCAGCGCAACCGTGAGGTCGTATTCTATGAGACGATCATGCGCCACCATCCTGATTATGCTGGGGCTCCGCTTTGGTACGACCACAATAGCGATTGGCATATCGAAGGCGGCGACGTTCTGAACATTAACGCCACCACGCTTGCAATCGGTATTTCCGAGCGTACCCAGACCGCAGCCATCGACCAGCTTGCCAAGAATCTGTTCTGGGGCACGGGAGAGTCCGAGATCGAGCAGGTATTTGCCATCAAGATCCCCCACGGCTATGCCTATATGCATCTTGATACGGTTTGTACTCAGGTTGATTACGATAAGTTTACCGTCTACCCCGGTATCTACGAGACGCTTCGTGCCTATCGACTCACCAAGGGCGATTCGGATGGCGAGGTCTTTATCGAGGAGATCGAGGGAACGATTCAGCAGATTCTTGAAATGGCAACCGGTATCGACCATATCACGATGATCGAATGCGGCGCCGGCGATCCGATCGAGGCATCCCGTGAGCAGTGGAACGATGGTTCCAACACGCTTGCTGTTGCGCCGGGTAAGGTGTGCGTCTATGAGCGCAACGTTGTTACCAATGATGCGCTTTATAAGGCGGGCGTTGAGCTGTTGGTTGCTCCTTCCGAAGAGCTGTCTCGTGGTCGTGGTGGCCCGCGCTGCATGACCATGCCGTTCTGGCGCGAAGAAATTTAATTCCGTTCTGGTCCGAGATGCGCGGATGCGCGTTCTTCGCGCACCGCGCACTCATCAATTAGGTTAATAATGAAAGGAACCTATCATGGCACTGAATCTTTCTGGTCGTAGTTTTCTGACCCTGCTTGATTTCACTACCGAGGAGATCGAGTATATGCTCGAGCTTTCGAAGGACTTTAAGAATCTCAAGCGCATGGGCGCTCCCCATCGTTATCTTGAGGGCAAGAACATCGTTCTGCTGTTTGAAAAGACTTCGACGCGTACGCGCTGCGCTTTCGAGGTGGGCGGTATGGATCTCGGCTTAGGTGTAACCTACCTTGACCCCGGTTCGTCGCAGATGGGCAAAAAGGAGTCCATTGAGGATACCGCCCGCGTGCTTGGTCGCATGTACGACGGTATCGAGTATCGCGGCTCTGACCAGTCCATTGTTGAGGAGCTTGCCGATAAAGCCGGCGTTCCCGTGTGGAATGGTCTCACCAATGAGTATCACCCGACCCAGGCTTTGGCGGATATCCTTACGATGCGCGAGGAATTCGGTGACACGCGTGGCCTCAAGCTGACCTATCTCGGCAAGGAGCAGGGCAATGTAAGCGATTCCCTCATGGTGATCTGCGCCAAGCTCGGCATCAACTTCTGCTCTTGTGGGCCGAAGGGCGACGTTGAGGGCGCTACCCACTTTGATCCCGAGCTGCTTGAGACTTGCCAGAAGATCGCCGAGGAAAATGGCTGCACCATTCAGCTTACTGACAACATCGATGAAGGCGTAAAGGATGCCGACGTTATTTACACCGATGTCTGGGTTGGCATGGGCCAGGCTGAGGAGCTCTGGAAGAGCCGTATCAAGCTGCTCTCCCCGTACCGCGTAACCTCGGAGGTCATGGCGAAGGCAAACCCCAACGCTATCTTCATGCATTGCCTCCCGAGCTTCCACGATACCAAGACCACCATCGGAGCGGAAATCGCGGAGAAGTTCGGCGTAACCGAGATGGAGGTCACCGACGAGGTCTTCGAGTCCGATAAGTCTCGCGTCTTCCAAGAGGCAGAGAACCGCATGCATACCATTAAAGCCGTGATGTACGCTACTCTTCGATAAGGAGGCACGCATGTCCAAACCCTACGGTAAGCCCGATCGTATTGTCGTCGCCCTTGGCGGCAACGCCCTCGGCAACAACCCCGTCGAGCAGATCGAGGCCGTGAGCAACACCGCCCACGCTCTCCTCGGTCTCATCGAGCAGGGTAACGAGATCATCATCACCCACGGCAACGGCCCGCAGGTCGGCATGATCCAGAACGCCTTCGCCGCCGCCCACGACGCCATCGGCACCCCCGAGATGCCGCTGCCCGAGTGCGGCGCCATGTCCCAGGGCTACATTGGTTATCACCTGCAGCAGGGCATCGGCCGCGAGATGCACAAGCGCTATAAGCGCTGGCACGCCGCCACCGTCGTCACCCAGATCGAGTGCGACCCGGACGATCCCGCGTTCAAGAACCCGACCAAGCCGATCGGCCCCTTCTACACCGAGGAGCAGGCCAAGGAGTTCATGGCCGAGGATCCCTCCAAGGTCTTTGTCGAGGATTCCGGTCGCGGCTGGCGTCGCGTCGTCGCTTCCCCCGATCCCAAGAAGATCGTCGAGGCCGACTCCATCCTCAACCTGCTCGACAACGAGTTCATCGTCATCGCCTGCGGTGGCGGCGGCATCCCCGTCGTCCGCGACTACGAGAACAAGGGCTGCTACAAGGGCGTTCCCGCCGTCATCGACAAGGACCTGGGCGGCGAG
>DBFOPP010000038.1:0-12975 GCA_048428865.1 Collinsella sp. | reverse complement strand
GTAGGGGCGGTGGGACTCGAACCCACAATCCTTGCGGCGAGAGATTTTAAGTCTCCTGCGTATGCCAATTCCGCCACGCCCCCGTGAGACTAGAAGTCTAGCACAAGCCGTCCGTTACGCGTTGACGGCCATCGAGTGTTGCCCCGACTTCTCCAGGAACTCCTGGAACTTGGCTTCGTCGCCCTTGTTCTTGTACTGCAGGGCCAGCAGGTATTCCAGGCGGCAGCTCTTGACCTTATCGTCGCCGGCCTCCTCGAGCATGCGCTCCAGCTCGGGAATATCGTTGTGGCGCTTCAAGATCATCGTGTCGTACATCAGCTGACACTCGTGTGCAACCGCTTCGGCTTGACCGCCCTCAAAGCCCTTGATCTCGTGCAACAGCTCCTTGGACTTTTTGCGGTCCTCCTGGCCAACGTAGTAGTTAAAGGCCTTAATTACCAGGTCGACACGCTGCATCTTGGGGAGGTTGAGTCCCAGCAGCAGGTCGAACATCTCGCTGGCGCGCTCGTGGTCCTCGCGCAGCAGATAGGAGTTCAGGCGCAGGTAGTCGCGGTTATAGCGCGGGTACAGCATGCTGGTGAGTTTGGCGTCGAGCAAACGATCGAACTCGTCCCACTGCTTGGCAGCCATAAGCTGCTGCAAGCGCTTGAACGTGGTGCGTTTTTTGACGCTAAAGAACACCGACACGGCGATGCAGATGATAACGACGGCGGTCCAGAGGGTGCGGGAATCGGGCATATTGGGGTCCTTAGTCGCTCATAAAGCGAGCGGTATGACAACACGTACTAGATGTATTATACGCAGCGCGCAAGCAAACTGGCATAAAAGTGCATCGAGGCCGAGCGCCATCGCTCGCTGCGGTACACTTACCTAAAGTAAACCATGAAGGGAGACATTACCTATGAAGAAGATCGTTTTGGCTTGCGGTGCTGGCGCTGCTACTTCCACGCTCGTTGCCCAGAAGGTCGCCACCTTGCTCGACGCCAACGGTTACGCCGACAAGTACGAGATCGTGCAGTGCGCCATCTCCGAGGCCAAGGACTACTGCGACGAGGGCGCCGACCTGCTGATCGCCACCACCGTTGCCCCCGAAGGCCTCACCTGCCCGTACGTGAGCGGCGTGCCCTTCATGACCGGCATGAACCGCGTCGCTGCCGAGAAGGCCGTTCTCGACGTCATGGCTCAGTAGGCACTGCCTGTATGAGTGAGCAGAACGCCAACCCGGTCGAGCTCTTTGGCATGTGCGTTGCCCATGTGGGCATTAACGCCGCCGACCCGGCAGACGCCCTGGAGATCGCGGAGCTGTTCTCGACGATGATGGGCCTGCCCGTCATCGAGACCCCGGTTTCGTACTTTAACGATTCGCTGGTCGAGATCATGAAGCAGAACGGTCGTGGCACCAAGGGCCACATCGGCTTTGCCGTCAACGACATCGATGCGGCTGAGAAGTGGTTTGCCGAGCGCGGGCTCGAGGTCAACGAGGAGTCGCGCGCGCTGCTACCCGACGGTGGTACCAAACTCGTGTACTTTAAGCGCGAGTTCGCCGGCTTCGCCGTGCACCTGTGCCGCGAGTAGCGCACAAGCTGTCATAGCTAGCAAAAAGGGATAGGGCTGCGTGGCCCTATCCCTTTATTTATGTCGAGGGGCTTCCTACCGCGGCAGGCGAATCGTAAAGCGGCTGCCGACGCCCTCGACCGAGGTCACGCCGATGACGCCGCCGTGGCTGTCGACGATCCACTTGGCGATAGCGAGCCCCAGGCCCGAACCCTGCGCGCCGGCATCGCGCGCGTTGTCGGCGCGGTAGAACCGCTCGAACGCGTGAGCTGCGGATTCCTGGTTCATGCCGATGCCCTCGTCCTCAACACTTATGTCGATCGTGCCCGCGCCCGCATCCGGCGTTATGCCAAATGTGACGGTCGTTCCCGCATCCGAGTACTTGGCGGCGTTTTGCACGATCACGCGCAGAGCCTGCTTCACGAGCGCCACGTCGACGGGCGCGTCGCAGCGCGGGTCGCTGGCAAGCGCAGCGTCAGAAGCCAGCCGATACGTGTGCTCGGTATCGATCATCTGCGATTCTTCGCATACCTCGCTGACCAGTGCAGCCAAGTTGGTATGCGCGCGCCGCAGGACCGTGCGCCCGGCATCGCCGCGCGCCAAAAACAGCAGCTGCTCCACAAGCTCTTGCATGTGCTCGCTTTCGGCTTTAAGGGACGCGATGGACTCCGCCAGCACGTCCGGGTCGTCCTTACCCCAGCGGTCGAGCATGTTCACGTAGCCCTGAATCACCGCGATGGGCGTGCGCAGCTCGTGGCTCGCGTCGTTGACAAAGCGCATCTGCTGCAGCTTGGCCTCTTGCATCTGGCGCAGCAGGCGGTTGAGTGCGACCTCGATGCTTGCCAGGTCGACGTCGCCGGTGGTGACGCTCGGCGAGTCGACGCTTGCGCGCTCGATGGCCTGCTCCAGTGTTTCCATTTTGCCGCCGGCGAGCTGCATGCGGCCGAGTTCGTCCACGCGCAGGGCCAGATCGTTGAGCGGCGCCATGGTGCGGCGCACGCGGCGGGCGCCGCCGAGCATATCGAGCATGCTGATGACCTGCCAACCTACAACAACGATATAGAGGGGCCAAAGTGCGATGAGGTCCTGCGCGAGGGGGAAGGTCTTGGTGGTACGCGCAAGCTCGACGGTATAGGTGAGCGTTGTCAGGTCCCAGCCGCGCGCGGGCTTCAGCGACATGCCGCGAACGGTGGCGCCGGGGATCCATCCTGCGGTAAACGCGCTGTCGGGCAGTGTCTGGTTGTATCCATAGACGAGGATCGCCGCCGCAATCACCACCAGCAACAGATCGAGCCAGACGTAGCTCATCAGGCGGCGCCACATATAGCTCCAGTTGATGGCGCGGGCGATGGAGGTGACGCGCTTGGCCTCGGCGTTACGTGCGGCAGACATAGCCCACCCCGCGCACGGTCTGGATGATGCGGGCACTGCCGGCGTCCTCGATCTTGGCGCGCAGGTGCGCGATGTGCACGTCGACGTTGTTGGTGTCGCCCACGTATTCGTAGCCCAGCGCCTCGTGCGCAATGCGCTCGCGCGTGAGCACGGTGCCGGCATGTGCCATAAGCAGGGCGAGGACGTCGAACTCGCGGGCGGTCAGCACGATGGGCGAGCCGCCGACCGTGACTTCGCGGCGGTCGGGATCGAGCGCGACCGAACCCACGGTGAGCGCGGCGGGGGAGGGCGCGGCTGAGGTCTTGGCCGAGTCTCCAGCCGGGGGTATCGCAGCGGCACCCGTAGCGCCCTCCCCGGCCCCAACGCCGCCAACGCCCGAAGCCGCCCGCACGGCCTCCGAGCGCTTCAGCGCAACGCGGATCCGTGCGAACAACTCCTCAATCGCAAACGGCTTGGTCAGGTAATCGTCGGCGCCGGCATCGAGCCCGGCCACCTTGTCCATCACGGCATCTCGCGCGGTGACCATAATCACCGGCACATCCTTGTGCTTGCGGACACGCCGCAGGACCTCCATGCCGTTGAGCTGTGGCAACAGCACATCGAGCAGAATCAGATCGTAGTCGCGCTCCAGCGCCAGGTCCACGGCGGTGCGGCCGTCAGCGGCGTGCTCCACCTGGTAGCCCTCGTGCTCCAGCTCGAGCGTCACAAAGCGGGCGATTTTCTCCTCGTCCTCTACGATCAGGATCCGTGCCATGTGTGCCCCCGTCTGCGATTACTTGTCGTCGTTCAGATTTTGCTTGATGTCGTCCGCGGCGTCGGCGGCGTGATTCATAAGGTTGTTGATGCTGCCGGGCACGTCGCCGTCGCTGTCGATGCGGTAACGCATGCCAAAGAACAGGCCAATCAGCATCAGCCAAATCGTAGCGCCCCAGGCAAACAGGGCGATGATGGGGATCAGGATGGGGATGTTGAGGATGATCGCATCGCGGCGCGTGGCGATAAACTTGGTGTCCAGGCTCAGGCGGAAGAGCTTTTTGAGGTACTCCCACACGCTGTCCATCTTCTTGGAGAAGTCGGTCTTTTCGCTCGACTTCTCGTAGGCTGCCTGCGCGGCGACCATCTCGGCCGAGGGCTCATCGACCGGCACGGACTCGGTGGCGGCGTGCGCCGATGTGGTCTGCGTCTTGCCCTGCGACTCGAGCCAAATGATGGCGTCCAAAACGTTGCCGTCGGCGGCGTCGAGCGCGGCCTTGGCATCGGTGTAGCTCACGTTGCACTTGGTGCGGATGGTTTCAACTTTTTCGAGGTCGTCCATGACCTGTCCTTTCGTTCGATGGGCGCGAGCGTTGCGTTCGGCGGCCTGCGTTGCGCGGCGCCGCCCCGCCCCTTGTTCGAACTCTATAGTGCAGGTTATAGATTAAGCGATTCTTGAGCCAAGATTAATGTTGGATGAGTTTTTTGGTGGTGCGGAGGCGGGCTTTGAGGCAAGCGCAGGCTGAGCGGCTAGAGCCCAGGGGTAAATTTGTGTCCGCACGGCGAGATATACTTTTAACGATGTTGATGGGCGTGACAGGGCAAAGTTGCCTGGCGCCTGCGAAACCAGAGGGGCCGCCGTGCCGCATGGTGCAAACGAGCGGGGTCTTGATACAAACAGGAGGTCATAAGTGCATATCTACGCTATGAGTGACATTCACGGGTGCCTTGATGCTTTTAAGGCATCGCTTTCCACCGTCGACCTCGATGCCGAGGATTCCAAGCTGGTTTTGCTTGGCGACTACTGCGACCGAGGTCCCGATTCGCTCGGCGTCTTTGAGCTCGTCATGGACCTACAAAAGCGTTATGGCGACCGCGTCGTGGCGCTGCGTGGCAACCACGAGGAGATGCTGCTCGAATACATCGACGAGGCGAACGATCGCAATTTCACGCAGGCATGGATACTTGCCGACAGTAATTTGGCAACGGCCAAGAGCTTCTTAGACGCCGAGGCATTCAAGCACGTTAAGCACCTTTTGAGGCTCAGGGAGTTCGAGGAGGCCTACGCCTTTACGGTTGAGCGCATAAAGGCCGAGCACGCGGACATAATCGCGTGGGTTCGCAAGCTCCCCTACTTTTACGAAAGTCCCTTCGGCCAGGTCTTTGTGCACGCCGGCATTGACGAGGGTGCCGGGGAGTACTGGAAGCTTGGCACGTCTGACGAGTCGTTCACCATGATGCCGCCCGATTACGTGGGGCGTAAGTTCTACCTAGATGTTATCGCCGGGCACATCAACACCGAGGCGGTCTCGGGCATCACGGGCTACCGCGGTATATGGCATGACGGAGCCAGCCATTACTACATCGACGGGAACGTCATGAAGAACGGCGAGGTCGCCGTTCTGAGCTACGATTCGGAAACGGGGAAGTATGGTGGCCCCGGGTTGGAGTAGGCTGGCGGGCGATTGGCTCGCGGATTGTCTGCGCGGGCTCGATTCGGGGCTAGGACTGCGCCTTTGACGTTAACGGGATGCGGAAGCACCGAGAGGGGTGCTTCCGCGGAAACGATCGTCGGGGCTTCTTTTACCCAGTGACATAAGGCTTTTATTTGGCTAGCTTTTTGGTCGACTCGACCATCGCGTCCTTTATCCAGGTCATCGAGGCATCGGAGGTGTAGTCTCTGCCCTTAATGACGTTTAGTGAGAGGCTGCTTTGCAAGCTGAAGGTTGCAAGCTGCAAACTGAAGAAAGGTTTTAGTTTAGATGAAATTAAAAAAAGAACTACGCTAACTTATAATTATGGAACTGTGAGAGGCATCTGAAAAAGGTGACTATAAGATGGATGACAAGCGTATTTTAATCATTAACGGCAAGACCGAGGACCAGATAATCGAGCAAATTATCGGTCTAGTGAATGATGATGATGAGCTAGGAGACATTCTAAAATCATATGAGGAGTCTCCTGGACTTAACGAATTAATAGAGAACATGTCTGCCTTCTTCACCGTTCAATAGAAAATTGCTTTTATGCGTAGGCCAGGGATAAAGCTGGTGCCAGCTTGGGGCAAGAACGATGAAACTGTTTTCCCGCACAATGTCAAAGGCGTTGATCATAAATTGAAGGTGCAAATCAAATGAAGATTAAGGAATTTTGCTCTCATATTATTGATATGTATGCTGGCGGTTTTGATGAGGATGTATTGAATACAGAATTCTCAAAATCTGGTTTTGAAGAGTTTCATAAAAATCACGGTAATAAGTACTTATTGGTTATTTTAATTGATAGTACCGATGACGATCAAATTATTACAACTTTTGATATGTCTGGTACATTTCCTAGTGATGATGGCGGTTTGATGACAAGGTATACTCCTACTGGAGCTTATGCTATTGGACCTGCAAAGGAGAGGAACATCTCTGCTGAGCGTACTATCGAGGTTACAATTTGGGTTACTCACGTATTTGATTATATCAATTTCTTTGAAAATAATGTTGACGTAAAACCGTTGTACAAGAGGGACGTATTGTATGAAGAGGATTAATATCGCAATCGATGACAGGACTGGAAAGTATTTCGTTCCTGATGATTCTCCAAATGACGATTATTTCGACGATGAAGATGAACAATTTATTTCAAATCGTAAAGATTTCAAAACTGTAGATAGTTTCATTTATTATGCCAAATCTGTGAAACAGTATCTTGCAAATGGTTGGGTGCCGGAAAGAATTTATTAACCGGTTCGTTTGATTACCAGCTATATCGGCACTGCGATTCACAATACGGCATTGCCAAAGAACGCCTTCCTCGGAAGGTGCGGCTACGCACGGGCCAACGAGCGCGAGTGCGTTACAGGTCCCGCGTGTGCGAGGAATAGGAGTTGAACGATATGATTGCGTCGCAGCGCGGGGAGGATTTCACGCGCTGCGACGCAATCTCAGTTGTGCGTTTGCGGCAAACTGCCAATCAGCATATTTGTGAATATAACCGCAGTACACCCCGATCTTCGAAGCGGGACACGACGACAGCCTTTCATACTCATCGAGCATTGAGCGCAGCTTCGTGTGCTCAACAGGCTCGATCTTCCTCTCGACTAGCGAATCGACGTCAGTGGTCGTGACTTTGTTCTCGGGCATCGCAGGCTACCGTGGCATCTGGCATGACGGGGCCAGCCATTTCTACATCGACGGGAACGTAGTTCAGCACGGCGAGGTTGCCGCGCTGAACTACGACTCGGAGACGGGGAGGTACAGCGGACAAGGGCTGGAGGGCGATTAGTACTCCTGCGGCCCGCACAACGCCACCTTAAGCCATTCGTTCATTTTCTTAGAGGGGCATCTTGTGATTAATTCTTCCTTCTTTGTGTAAATGCGGAGTTCGGGTTTACCGGAGCTACTGCAGTAAAATTGCAGCACCGTCGTATTCAAGTTCTCATCCCATTTTTCGATATGCTGATGCAGGCAATGGTATTCATGCTGATTGTTGCTTAAGGCGTGGGCGGCATCATAGAGCGCAAGCACGGAGATGAGCACATGCCATTGCTGGTTTAGATTGTCCTGCGCGCTGTCAGTAAAGGGCTTGAAGGGGTCGACTCGTGCAATTGTTCTACCGCTGTCGTCAAATTGGTAGTGGTAATACCCCTGCTTATCAGGGCAGTCCTTGAGCCTATGCTTGAGTGTGAAGTAGAACGCAATGTTTCCTGGCAACTCTTTTGCTAGCGTGTCAGATATCGTTCTTCGATTGTTTTTGAGTTTGGAGATAAGTTCGTCACAATCGAGGAGTTTGGAACGCACTTTTGAGTCATCAGTATCCTTGAGAATCTGTCTGAGGTTATTAAGAGTGTCGCTGTCAAGTTCGTTTAGCGCGCATATGGTTTTACCCAGCCTATAGGCTGGGTCAGACTTGCTGCTTTCGGGACAATAGTTGCAAGGCTTGTTGCACCATCCGATGAAGTCTTTGACGCCTATTGGATGATTGACATTAAACTTTTTAGTCAGGGATGCACTGTTGCGCACACTGTCGACACGGTTGAAAAAGTCCTGGATATCGTTCAGATCGGCAAGCTGGGTTTCGTCCATATCTGGATTCCTTTCTCATCAGGAAGCAAGTCTCATTATAGGCATTCCTGCGGTCGCAGCGGCTAGGGGTGCCAACGGATAGCCGGGGGTTCCATCGAAGGAAAGAAGCGGGTTCCCAGGACATTCAAGATTTGAGGTCTAATACTTTTCCCGAGAAGTGAACGAGCTAAATCGGACCCCCGAAGCATCGACACTTTAGAGGTGTCGTTCCCTGCGGTTTCAATGCTGAAATCCCACGATTATGCCGCCGAAAAATGCGGATGTTTCAGGGGTCCAAAAACAGCCGTTCACTTCTCGGGAAAAGTATTAGGCCTCGATAGCGGGGGATGTGGTGCCGGTGCAAAACGGCGTCAAAGGTTGGTCGAGCAGGTGGTTTCTCCATTGATGTCCGCGCGACATGTGACACTTACCCTGCCGCCCTGCTCCGCCGCGGCGGCATGCATCTGAACAACGACCCTCTAAGGAGTTCGATATTGATGAGTGACAACACCAAGCATCTCGCAAGGAAGTGCGTCAAGGACGCGGGGCCGTGCCTCGCGCTGTGCCTTGCCGGCGCAGCGGTCGCGCTGCTGGCTGTTCTGGGGCCGTTCGACGTGCTCCGAAGTGCCGCCTCTCTGCACGTTTGCATGGCCCTTGCCGGCGCCATGATGACCGGTGGCGTGCTCGATCTGATTTTTTGGGTGCTTGACCCGTTTGGATGGAAGAACGAGGGGTAAGCCCTAAGGGATGGAAGGGCTGGAACGGTTGGCTTAGTGATCGTGCGGAATGTGGGCTAGCGACTTACAGGGAAGTGGTAGTCCGATGACGGTCTATGTAACAGGCGATATTCACGGCGGTGTCGACATGCAAAAGCTTCGCGACTGGGAGCTCGGGAATAGTCTGACGAGCGACGACTATCTCATCGTCGCCGGCGACTTTGGCTTTCCGTGGGATTTCTCTGCCGAGGAGTGCGCCGATATCGCCTGGCTGGAGTCGCGCCCCTATACCGTGCTGTTCGTCGACGGCAACCACGAGCGCTTCGACCATTGGGCGGAGCGTCCCATGGAGCTGTGGCACGGTGGGCTGACGCAGCGCCTGTCGGATACCTCGCCCATACGGCGTCTGACGCGTGGCGAGGTTTTTGAACTCGACGGCTCAACGATCTTTACCATGGGCGGCGCCACGAGCGTGGGTAAGGAATACCGCATTCCCTATTCCAGCTGGTGGCCACAGGAGCTGCCGGACGAGCGCAACTTTGAGGAGGCGCGGGCAAAGCTCGACAGCGTGTACTGGAAGGTCGACTACGTGATCACCCACACCTGCTCCACGCGCATGCTTTCGCCCACGCTTTATCCGGCACCCGGCTGGAATTATCCCGATGTCGATCGACTCACCACGTTTTTCGACGAGCTGGAGGACCGCCTGGACTACAAGCACTGGTACTACGGGCACTTTCACCGTGACGCCAACCCGGCCGAGCGCTATACCGTGCTCTTCGACTGCATAGTTCGCTTGGGCGACGAACTTCAGCCCTGGGATGTTGCGTAGGGGCGGGGTGGCTGGCTACTCGACCGTTACAGTGATGTTTTCCCGATGCGTACGGATAACATCCCAGCTAAAGTGCTCGGCCAGCTGCTCGGCGGTACGCGGCGTGGTGTCCGGCGCGATGCCTGTTTGTCCGGCGAGCCAGCCCAGCAGTGCCTCGGGTGTGCCAAAGCGGGCGCGGAGCTCGCCCAGGTCTAGATCGCGATCGCGCTTGGAAAGGCGGCGGCCGTCCGGCGACATGAGTAGCGGAATGTGCGCGTAGTGCGGTGTGGGAAGTTCCAGCAGATGCTGCAGATAGATTTGGCGCGGCGTGGAGCCAAGCAGGTCGCATCCGCGTACGACCTCGGTGACGCCCATGGCGGCGTCGTCGACCACCACGGCTAGCTGATAGGCAAACACGCCGTCGCTGCGGCGCACCAAAAAGTCGCCGCACTCGGTGGCGAGTGCCTCGCATTGGGCTCCGTACGTGCGGTCCACGAATTCGACTACATCGTCTGCGAGGTCGTCGACGGCGGGCATGCGCAGGCGCGTGGCCGGAGCGCGCAGAATGCTGCGGCGTGCAACTTCCTCGGCAGAAAGGCCTCGGCAGGCGCCGCGGTAGATGGGCGTGCCGTCGCTGGCGTGCGGCGCGCTTGCGGTGTGGAGCTCGGCGCGCGTGCAAAAGCAGGGATAGGTGAGGCCGGCGTCTTGCAGTTGGCGCAAGGCGTCCTTGTACAGATCCAGGCGATCGTGCTGGTAGTAGGGGCCTTCGTCCCACTCGAGTCCCAACCAGGCCAGGTCGTCAATCAGTTGAGCGGCAAGTTCCGGGCGCTTGCAGCGATCGTCCAGATCCTCAATGCGCAGTACGATGCTGCCGCCCTGGCTGCGGGCCGAAAGCCACGCGCACAGGCAGCTGAACACGTTGCCCAGGTGCATGCGGCCCGATGGCGACGGGGCAAAGCGCCCCACGACGGGTGCGGGAACGGAGGCAGGCTGCGTCGTTGGCGCGCCCGCGGCGGGCGTTGCTATGTTGCGTGCGTTGATATCCATGCGGACGAGTATAGCGCGGGGCGCGGTAGGGAGGCGTCACTGTGGTCCGCAAGTTATCGAGGCCCCGCATTGTGTATAGCGGGCCGCAGACTCGGTGCTTTGGTTCTTGTCCATCAACTCGGCACCTTAGACGACAGAACCCCCGGCAGCTCTTCGCAACTGCCGGGGGTTCCGCGGAAAAGGGGGACATGATCCTCAAGCGAACGGCAAAGGGGCAAACCGTTTTCGCTCAACTGCTTTATGCCCCTCGGCTGGCGGCTCAATCAGCGCGTGCCGCGCCCACACAAAGCCGCTACACCTGTGACAGAGCTGTGAAGTGGTATCTATTGCTGGCGCGGGCCATGCCAAGGGTGTCCCTAATGACTAGTCATTTAAGAACGTCCCCAATGACTAGCTGCCGGGGTGCGGGCGTGACTTTCGTCCCGTTTGATACTCCGCTGGCCTAGATGTTCGTCATGTGCGCCCGTAAACGTGGGACAATGGCGTTACTGGTATCACAGACAAAGGATGTGCCCATGAACGACCCCGTTGCCAAAACCTGTCGGCAGCGCCGCCTGTTTGCGCGATTTGCTTCCGTCTGCGCACTCGTCGCGCTTGCATTGCTGCTACTGCCCGCCGCCGCGCACGCCGACGGTTATTCCATGACCCAAACCTATATCAGTGCCACGGTTGAGGCCGATGGATCGCTGACCGTTGTCGAGGGACGCCAGTTTGATTTCGACGACGACATCAACGGCGTGTTTTGGGAGATCAATACGGGCACCAACCAGCAGGGCGGCACGGCGGGCGTCGACGTGCTGAGTGTCGAGGAAGAGGACACCGCGTTTAACAAAGTCGATAGCGCGAACAAGGGCGATTCTGGCGTCTACACGGTCGAGCAGACCAGTGACGGCGTAAGGATTAAGGTGTTCAGCCCCCACGAGAGCGGCGACAGCGCGATCTATTATGTGGGCTACACCATGACCGGTGCGGTTATGAACTGGGCCGATACCGCCGAGCTCTACTGGAAGTTCGTGGGCGACGGCTGGTCTGCGGATTCCGACGATGTCGAGATGGAAGTGCGCTTCGCTAATGCCGCTGCCGGGACGGCGGCCGTCAAGGGCGATAATTTCCGCGCATGGGGCCACGGCCCGCTGACGGGCGATGTATCGCTCGATGCGGACGAACCCATGGTCACCTATACCATTCCCTGTGTGCATCAGGGCGAATTCGCCGAGGCACGCATCGCCTTCCCTAGCGACTGGGTGCCGCAACTTACCGCCTCGGGCGAAGAGCGCATGTCAACGATCATGAGCGAAGAGAAGGAATGGGCCGACGAGGCTAACGCCCGCCGCGCTCACGCTCGCATGATTGCCAATGCACTTGCCGTGCTAAGTGTTGTCGCGGCGTTGGCCTTTACCGGCACAATCGTTGTGCTTAAGCTGCGCAAGCGCAAGCCCAAGCCGCTTTTCCGGGACGAATATTTCCGCGATGTGCCTTCGGCCGACCATCCCGCCGTGCTTTCGGCTCTCATGAGCTGGAACGAGGTGCCCGATCAGGCATATATCGCCACGCTTATGAAGCTCACCGACGACCGTGTGATCAAGCTGGAGCAGGCGGCCGTGACCAAGGCCAAGAAGGGTCTGTTGGGGCGTGAAAAAGAAGAGCAGACGTATCGCGTGACGGTGAGTGATGCGGGCTGGGAGTCGGCCAAGGGCATTGACCACATGGTGCTCAAGGTCTTCTTTGCCGGTGCTAAGCCTGACGAGAACGGCGATCGCTCGCGCACGTTCGACGAGCTGCAGCACTACGTCAAGCAGCACGCTACACCCGTGGGCGACAAGCTCGAGGACTATCAGAACACCGTTAAGGGCAAGCTGGCCGATAGCGAGTACGTTGCCTCGGACGGCATTGTTGCAATGGTGTTTTGCCTGGTTCTTGGTGTCCTGATTGCCTTTGTTCCCGTGGGATCCATCTTCTTTACCGATGGCGCACAGGCGAACATTACCGCCGCGGTTATCTCGGTGCCGATTGTGCTGGTGGGTATCGGCGTGGGCCTTACGTTCCGCCGCTTTACGCCGGAGGGCGCCGAGGTGGCGGCTCGCTGCAAGGCACTTAAGCATTGGCTCGAGGACTTCACTCGTCTAAAGGAAGCCGTCCCCGGCGATCTGGTGCTGTGGAACAAGCTGCTGGTGATGGGCGTGGCGCTGGGTGTTTCCAAGGAAGTGCTACGTCAGCTTGCCGAGGCCGTGCCGCCCGAGGTGCGTGAGGCCGACGGCTTCTATGACAATTATCCCTGCTACTGGTGGTACTACCATCATTACGGTATCGAGTCTCCGCTCGATTCGTTCGATGACGTGTATCACGAGAGCATCCGTGAGCTGGCGTCGAGCTCCGACAGCTCGGGCGGCGGCGGAGGCGGCGGCTTCTCTGGCGGCGGAGGCGGCGG